>NZ_JBEZXE010000017.1:0-155397 GCF_040637885.1 Kitasatospora sp. NPDC028055
CTGAAAATCACCCGTCACGCCCCTCTCCGCACCCACCCCCTCCACCGCCCCCTCCCGCAGCGCGTCCCTCTCGCCTGGGTCGGGTGAGGGGGAGGTGGGGGGTTGGGGTGGGTGGGTTGGTGGTGGGGGTTGGTGGGATCTGTCGTGCGGGTGGGAGGGGGTGGGGAGAGACTGGGCGCATGCCGGAGTTGCCTGAGGTGGAGGCGCTGAGCGCCTTTTTGGCTGAGCGGTTGGTCGGGCGGGAGATCGCTCGGGTGGAGCCGGTGGCGATCAGTGCGCTCAAGACGTACGACCCGCCGGTGGGGGCCTTGGAGGGGCGGGCGGTGGGGGCGGTGGGGCGGCGGGGGAAGTTTCTGGACTTCGAGGTGGGTGGGTTGCATCTGGTGGTGCACCTGGCGCGGGCGGGGTGGTTGCGGTGGAGGGACACGCTGCCGGGGGAGCCGGCGAAGCCGGGGCCGCGGAATCCGTTGGCGTTGCGGGTGCGGTTGGTGGGGGAGGGCGGGTTCGATCTGACGGAGGCGGGGACGAAGAAGGGGCTCGCCGTCTATGTGGTGCGGGATCCGGCGGAGGTGCCGGGGGTGGCGAGGTTGGGGCCGGATCCGTTGGATCCGGGCTTCGGGGTGGCGGAGTTCGCTGCTCTGCTGCGGGGGGAGCGGCGGCAGTTGAAGGGGGTGTTGCGGGACCAGAGCGTGGTGGCGGGGGTGGGCAACGCCTATTCGGACGAGGTGCTGCACGTGGCGCGGATGTCGCCGTACAAGTTGGCGTCGAGCTTGACGGAGGAGGAGACGGCGCGGCTTTACGAGGCGCTCGGGGGCACGCTGCGGGAGGCGGTGGAGCGGTCGCGGGGGTTGGCGGCGGGGGAGCTCAAGGCGGAGAAGAAGGTGGGGATGCGGGTGCACGGGCGGACCGGGCTGCCCTGTCCGGTGTGCGGGGACACGGTGCGGGAGGTGTCCTTCGCGGACTCGTCGCTGCAGTACTGCCCGACGTGTCAGACCGGGGGGAAGCCCTTGGCGGACCGGAGGCTGTCGCGGCTGTTGAAGTGAGGCTCACTTCAACAGCCGCATGGTTTCAGCGCTTGATGGCGACGCCGCCCCAGTAGTAGGCGGCCTTCGGGTCTGCCGGGGGTTCGCCGTCGGGGCGCCAGGCGAGGACCGGGGCGAGGCCCGGCTCGACCAGGTCCCAGCCGTCGAAGAAGCGGAGCACGTCGTCGTAGCCGCGGGGGACGAGGGTCATTCCGCCGGCCCGGGCCGCTTCGGCGACCTTGCCGACCGCTTCCGGGGCGAAGTCCGCGGTGGGGGTGGTGAGGGCGAGGCAGCTGCCGGCGGGCAGGGCGTCGCGCAGTGCGGCGACCCGGCCCCAGGGGTCGTCCTCGTCGGCGATCAGCATCAGGACGGCGATCATCAGCAGGCCGACCGGCTGGGTGAGGTCGAGGGTGGAGGTGAGCGCCGGGTCGGAGAACAGTTCCTCGGGCTTGCGCAGGTCGGCGTGGATGTAGGTGGTGCGGCTGGCCGGGCTGGAGACCATCAGGGCGCGGGCGTGGGCGAGCACGATGGGGTCGTTGTCGACGTACACGACGCGGGTGCCCGGGCTGACGGCCTCGGCGATCTCGTGGGTGTTCGGCGAGGTGGGGATGCCGGTGCCGAGGTCGAGGAACTGGCGGATGCCGTGCGCCCGGGCGAGGTGGCGGACCGCGCGGCCCTGGAAGGCGCGGTTGGCCTTGGCCATCTCCTTGACGCTGGGTACGGCCTCCTCGATGGCCTGGCCCATGGCGCGGTCCGGCGGGAAGTTGGTCTTGCCGCCCAGCCAGTAGTCGTAGACGCGTGCGGAGTGCGGAGTGGTGGTGTCGACGCCGAAGCGTTCCCACTGGCTCAGCTCGACGGCGTCCTCGTCCTGCGGGCCCTGCTGGGGGAAGTCCTGACTTCTCGTCATGGCCACGTCCTCTGATGGCAGATCATCACACTGGGGAAGGCACAGCGTAGCGGTCGTGGGGGGAGGCGGGGCGTCCGGCGGGGGGAGTGGTGGCGGCGGGCCGGTGGTGTGGGGGTGGTGTGGGCTGTCGGAGTGGTGATCGGTGCCCGGGGGGAGGGGTGCTGACCAGCGGGGCAAGCATTCAGAATGCTGTCTGATCGTCAGATTACTTCTTCGGTGGCCGCTCGGGTCACCTCGCGCAGGCTGCTGATGGTAGCGGCCGGGATGTCGTTGCTCGGCGGTGCCGCCGCCTGCAGGAGCCCCTGGAGCGGCGGGGGCGTCGCCGCTCCGGAGGGGGTGACGGAGGTGCTGGCGACGGAGACGCCCGGGTCGCCCGGGGCTCCGGCGCCCTCGCTGACGCCCTCTCCGGTGCCGCCGTCCGTTACTCCGTCGGCCTCTGCCGCGCCGAGCGTCCAGCCGGTTCGCAAGGTGCTCAGCGATGCGGAGAGCAAGCCGGTGTACGACCTGGACCCGGCCCAGCGGGTGGTGGCGCTCACCATCGACGACGGGCCGGACCCCCGGTACACGCCGCAGGTGCTGGCCCTGCTCCAGCAGCACGGGATCCGGGCGACCTTCTTCCTGATCGGCGAGAACGCCGTCGAGCACCCGGGTCTGGTGAAGGAGATCGCGGACCGGGGCCACCACATCGCCAACCACACCTGGACCCATCCGGACCTGCGGCACATGTCCGAGGGGGCCGTCCGGGACGAGCTGGAACGGACCAGCGACGTGCTGCACCGGACCACCGGGCGACTGCCCACCTGGTTCCGGGCGCCGGGTGGGGACTTCTCGCCGGTGTCGCTGCGGGTGGCCGCCGAACTGGGGCTGCGGAACATGGCCTGGTCGATCGACCCGAGGGACTGGTCCCGGCCGGGGACGTCGTCGATCATCGACACGGTCCTCAAGGAGGTGCGGCCGGGGTCGATCGTGCTCAACCACGACGGCGGCGGGGACCGCTCGCAGACGGTGGCGGCGTTGAAGGCGTACCTGCCGGTGCTGATCGATTCCGGGTACCTCTTCACGGCGCCGCCGAATTGACATCGGAATGTCCGAGAATCGGATATCGAGAGGGTAGCGGCTTTGCTGTTTAAACCACCCGAAAGGGTGGATTGGAAGAAGCGTTTCTGCGGATTTTCGGCCTCTAGGGTGATCTCGCACCAGTTCACCGGGTACCTCGAGTACCACCTGAAAGGCTCGTATCCATGCGTCTCCGCAATGCCGTGCTCGCCGTCGTCAGCGCTGCCGCTCTCGTCCTCGCCGTTCCGATGTCCGCCAATGCCGCCACCGGGGACTTCCTCTACAAGGTCGGCCCGCTGCCCGGCGTCCCGGCCGGGCTGGCCGACCCGGAGAGCGGCAAGTGCATCAACCTGCTCGGGGCGACCGAGTCGACCCCGGCCTATGCGCCGGACAACTTCACCACCTCGACGGCCACGGTGTTCCTCGACGAGGACTGCGACGGCGACACCTACTACGTGATGCCCCCCGGCAAGAGGCTCGGCAACCGGCTGAAGCTGCGCTCGGTCGTCTTCTCCTGAGCCGGGTGGCCCGGGCCGGACGGTCGGCGTAGCTTCGAACTGTCCGGCCCGGTCGCCGGTGCCTCGTGATGCCCTCGTGGTCTGCCTGCGCCCGTGGTCGGGTGCCGCAGCCTGGGCAGAGCGAAGGAGGGCCCGGTATGACCGGCAACGGTTACGCGCACCCCGAGGCGTTGGTCCGCACTGAGTGGCTGGCCGATCACCTGGACGACGGGACGGTCCGGGTGGTCGAGGTCGACGAGGACAGCAGCGCCTACGAGCGGGACCACATCCCCGGTGCGGTGGGGTGGAACTGGACCACCGACCTGCACAGCCAGGTCGGACGGGACTATGCGGACCGCGAGGCCGTCCAGCAGCTGCTGCGGGCGGCCGGGGTGGAGGACGACACCACCGTGGTGCTGTACGGCGGCAACAACAACTGGTTCGCCGCGTACGCGTTCTGGCTGTTGCGGCTGCGGGGGTTCGGGCCGGTGAAGCTGCTGGACGGCGGGCGGAAGAAGTGGGAGCTGGAGCGCCGGGTGCTCACCCACGAGGTGATGGACTACCAGCACTCGGGCTACCGGCTGACCGGTCCGGAGCGGCCGGAGGTGCGGGCGCTGCGGGACGAGGTGCTGGCCAAGGCGGAGGTGTTCGCCAAGCCCGGCGCGGACGCGGTGCTGGTGGACGTGCGCTCCCCGGCGGAGTTCCGGGGCGAGCTGATCGCGCCGCCCCACCTGCCGCAGGAGCAGGCCCAGGTGCCCGGGCACATCCCGGGCGCGGTCAACGTGCCCTGGTCGCAGGCGGCCAACGACGACGGCTCGTTCCGCTCGGCGGAGGAGCTGCGGGCGCTGTACGGGGACAAGGGGGTCGGTCCGGAGCGGGAGGTGATCGCCTACTGCCGGATCGGCGAGCGGTCGGCGCACACCTGGTTCGCGCTCACCGAGCTGCTGGGGTACCCGCACGTGAAGAACTACGACGGCTCATGGACGGAGTACGGCTCGCTGGTGCGGGCGCCGGTGGTGCTCGGGGCCTGAACGGGTGGGGCGGGTGGGGTGTGTGACGGCGGTGAGGCGCCGTCATTTCGGCGCGTTTCTTTTCATGAACATCTCATAGTTGGGGAGTGGACCGGGGGCTGCCGGGACAAGGATCGATCCGACCCATCGATCCGGTGATCCTGGAGGACCACGTTGCGCAAGAGGCTGATCGTCTCCGCCGCCAGTGCCCTGAGCCTGTTCCTGGCCGTCCCCGCCTCGGCCGCCGACTTCCAACCCGGCGCGGCCGGGATCGGCGACTCCTATTACCCGAGCTACGGCAACGGCGGCTACCGCGTCTCCCACTACGACATCCGGTTGAAGTACCAGCCCGCGACCGACGAGCTGGAGGGCACCACCACCATCCTCGCCACTGCCACCCAGGACCTCTCCCGGTTCAACCTCGACTTCGCGCTGAACGTCTCCGAGGTGCTGGTCAACGGACGGCCGGCGGCCTTCGCCACCAGCGGTGAGCAGGAGCTGGAGATCACCCCGGCCCGGCCGCTGGCCAAGGGCAGCCAGGCCACCGTGGTGGTCCGTTACAAGGGCGTGCCGTCCACCGTGAAGAAGTACGGCTTCACCGCCTGGCACCGCACTCCGGACGGCGCGGTGGCGGCCGACGAGCCCGAGGCCGCGTGGTGGTGGTTCCCGAGCAACGACCACCCCAGCGACAAGGCCACCTACGACGTCTCGGTGCTGGTGCCGGACGGCAACCAGGTGATCAGCAACGGCGTGCTGACCGGCACCAGCTCGAAGGCCGGCTGGACCCGCTACAGCTGGCGCGAGAACAAGCCTCAGGCGACCTACCTGGCCACGCTCGCCGTCGGCAAGTTCGACATCACCACCGACACCACCGCGAGCGGGCTGCCGGTCTACAACGCGTACAGCAAGGACCTCGGCGACAACGCGGACGCCGCCCGGGCCAGCGTCGAGCGCACCGGCGAGCTGGTGGACTGGCTGAGCGGCTACTTCGGCGACTACCCGTTCAGCTCGGTCGGCGGGTACGTGCCCAACGTCCCGACCGGCTACGCCCTGGAGACCCAGACCCGGGTCTTCTACAGCCCCAAGCAGTTCGCCAAGGGCACCAACACCTCGGTGGTCGTGCACGAGCTGGCCCACCAGTGGTACGGCGACAGCGTCTCGGTCTCGCACTGGAGCGACATCTGGCTGAACGAGGGCTTCGCGAGCTACGCCCAGCTGCTCTGGTCCGAGCACGAGAACGAGGGCACCGCGCAGGAGCTGGCCGACTACATCTACGCCTCGCACCCGGCCGACGACCCGTTCTGGAGCGTCAAGCCGGGCGACCCGGGCGCGGACAACCAGTTCTCCAGTGCGGTCTACGACCGGGGCGCGGTGGCCATCCAGGCACTGCGCAACACCGTCGGGGACGAGAAGTTCTTCCGGATCCTCAAGGGCTGGCCCACCGAGCGCAAGTACGGCAACGCGACCATCGCGGAGTTCCAGGCGTACGCGGAGAAGGTGTCGGGGCAGAAGCTCGGGGACCTCTTCAAGACCTGGCTGTTCACCCCGGGCAAGCCGGCCGTCGGACCGGTGGCACCGGGTGCCGCGACCGCCGCACTGGCGCCGGGGGCGCGGGACGAGGTCCGGGCGCTGGTGGAGCCGAAGTCCTGGAAGAAGATCCAGGAGGCCCACTCGGTGCACGACCACTGACACCCGGTGAGGTGAGGTGACGGGCGTGGCCCGGCCGACAGGCCGGGCTACGCCGCTCCGGGGCCGTCCGCCGCGAGCAGTTCGGTGAGGCGGCGGACGGCGAAGGGTATGAGCTCGCGGACCGGGACCAGCCGGCACGGCGCGTTGCCGACCAGCACCTCGCGGATGCCGGCCAGCTCCTCGAACTCCCGCCCCACGACCGGGAAGTGGGTGTCGTTGTCGTTGCCCACGTCCGGTGTCTCGATCCACACCCGCTCGCCCTGGATCGCCATCGGGAAGCGGCGGAGCTTGAGCCGGCGGTTCGGGGCGAAGGTCTCCGCGTAGTGCAGGAAGGTGTTGCGGTTGTGCCCGACGCCGACAAGCAGCACGTACCCGCCGAGGTCGTGCAGGGCGCCGAAGGGCGACTCCCGGCCGACGGCGAAGCCCAGCGAGCGGCGGGCGGTGACCTCGCGGGCGTGGGCGCCGACGGCGGCGACCGAGGCCTGCGGATGGGTGCTGCGCAGGCTCTCCGGCAGGCTGCGCAGGGCCTCGGCGATCGCGCCCATGGGGGAGGGCAGCTCGGGGTGGAACAGCGGGACGGCGGCGCGCAGTTCGGCGATCTCGGGGGTGGGCAGCCCGGCGTGGTCCGGCGCCGGGTCGCAGACGACGGAGCCGGTGAAGGCGGGCGCGGCCACCGTGCCGCCCGGCCCGACGGCCTCACGCAGGCTGGCCACCACGGCCGCCGCGCCGCCCTCGACCGGGCCGAGGCTGGAGAGCGAGGAGTGCACGATGATCGCCATGCCCGGGCGGACGCCGACCCGGTGCCAACCCTCCACGAGGTCGGCGGTGGTGAGCGGGCTGGTGCCCGGTGTGGTCATGGTCCCCCCTGATGGCGGCGGTGCGTAGGGCTGATGGGCGTGCTGGTGCATTCGTACCGGTGTGGTGCGATTGTTCGGGCCCGACCCTAGCGGGTGCCACTGACAATCGGTCAGGAGGGGGGTGGCGTCCGTCAGTCCACGGCGGCGCAGGCCGCCCGGTTCGGGGCGCCGGGCTCGCGGGTCACCGGGCTGCGTGTTCGGCCAGGACCAGGGCCTCCTGCTCGGGGGTGAAGCCGTGCCCCAGCGGCGGTTCGCCGCGTTCGCGGTCCCAGGCGAGCACGTCGGCGGCGGTCACCGCGAGCGGGGTGGCCGGCAGTCCGGCGGCGCGGGCGCGGGACGGGTCGCGCTGCTGGCCGGGCCAGAGCGGTTCGGCCCGGACCAGCGGGAAGAACGGCGGCGGGGCGGTCTCCGGCGGGACGGGCACCAGCTCGATCTCGGTGCCCGCGACCTCGGCGCAGGTGGCGATCAGGCCGCCCAGGGTGGTCGGTTCGGCCGGGCCGACGGCGTGGAAGGCGCCCGGTCGGCCGTCCTGGAGCAGCCGGAGCACCAGCCGGGCCAGGTCGCGTGAGTCGACCACCTGGACGGGCTGCTCGGGGCGCCCGGGCAGGGCGATCCGGCCGCCGCGGGCCGCCCGGCGGGCCCAGTACGTCAGCCCGCGCTGCTCGTCGTGCGGTCCGGCCACCTTGCCGGGGCGCACGATCGTCGCCCGGTCGCCGTAGCGGGCGGTGACGTCCTGCTCGCAGGCGACCTTGAGCCGGCCGTACGTCTCCTCGGACAGCTCCTCGGCCTCGCGCAGCGGTTCGCGGAGCGGGGCGGACTCGTCGGAGTGCGGGGCGAGCCCTTGGCGGCGGTAGACGGCGTGGCTGGAGACGAAGAGGTAGCGGCCCACCCGGTCGCCGAGGGCGGTCATGGCCTGGTCGACCTGGCGGGGGCGGTAGCCGGTGACGTCCACCACGGCGTCCCACTCGCCCGTGCCGAGGGCGGCGTAGTCGCCGGTGTCGCGGTCGCCGCGCAAGTGCTGCGCCTCGGGGAAGAGGGCGGGGTTGGTCCGGCCGCGGTTGAAGAGCGTGACCTCGGCGCCGCTGCGCAGGGCGTCGGCGGCGATCGCGCGGCCGACGAAGGAGGTACCGCCGAGTACGAGGATCCGCATGGGTTCAGGCTAGGGCCTGGGTCAAGTCGATTCGAGCGGCTCCAGGGCGGGGGAGGAGAAGTGGCGCAGCGGCCCCGGCCGGCTCGGGGTGGGCCGGCCGGGGCCGCTGCGGGCCGGGCTCAGGTGGAGGGGGCCTTCGCGGCTTCGGTGAGGATCAACTCCTCGATGCCGTAGAGGAACCGCTCCATCGCGGGGCGCGGGAGGACGGCCGGGTCGGCGGTCATGGCGAGGCTCAGTGCCTCGGGGGACTGCAGGGCGTCCAGGGCGTAGGTCAGGCCCGGGCGGGGCTCGAATTCGACCGGCCAGCTGAGGGTGGTGCCCTCGGCGCCCGGGGCGGGTGCGGCCGGGAGCAGCTCGCGGGTGTCGTTGAAGACGCAGGAGCGGTCGGCGGTCGGTACGCCCTCGGCGGTGAGCTGCGCGACCTCGGCGGCCAGGGCGAGCTTGTCGTAGTAGGCGTGCCGGTAGGTGCCGATCGCGGCGGCGTGGGTGCGGCGGACGACCTCGCCGAACTCGGCGGTGGCGTCGGGGAGGTGGAACAGTCCGTCGCCCGCGACCACACTCACCGCGTTGGTCAGCTCGGGTAGGAAGCGGTTGTTGACGACGACGTTGAGCACGGCCTCGGTGGTGCCGGCCAGACGGGCGGTCATCGTGGCGGTCGCCGCCAGCAGGACGGAGGAGGTGCTCACCCGGTGGGCGGCGGCGACCAGTTCGACCGCGCCGGGGAGGGCGGGGGAACGCAGGACGGCGTTGGGGAAGTCGGCGGGGTGCTCCGTCGCGGGCGGCTCCGGGAACAGTCGGGGCGGGGCGAGGCGGAGCTTGCGGACGAACTGCTTGCGGGCGCTCGCGTCGCGCTTGCGGCCCCGCTCGGAGGCCTGGAACTCGGCCTCCTCCAGGGGCTGTTGGGCGGGTGCACGGAGCCCCGCGAGCTCACTGGCGGAGTGCCCGAGGCTGAGTGCGGTCAGGTCGGCGACCAGGCGGTTCATCCCCGCGCCGTCGACGGCGGTGTGGGAGAGCGCCAGGCTGATGTGCCGGGCCAGGCCGTCGGCCGTCACCACGCCGACCCGCAGGGGCCACTGGGTGGCGGTGTCGAAGGGGCGTCCGGCCAGGTCCCGGTGCAGTCGGTCGCCCGCCTCGGCCGGGTCCTCGCCGTCCGCCAGCGGGTGCACCTCGACAGTCAAGGTGCCTTCCGGGTCGACGACTTGGCGCAGTGCGCCGTCCGGCGCGGGCAGCAGCCGGGTGTGCAGCGAGTCGTGCAGGTGCAGCAGCCGGGCCAGGGCGTCGAGCAGACCGGGCAGCGGCAGGCCCGGGTCCAGCGGGGCCGCGGTGGCGATGGTGTAGCGCGGCACGTCGGCCGGGGGGAGCCGGCGGACGGCGTCCCAGATGGCCCGTTGGCCCCAGGTGGCCGGGCCGGTTCCGGACCGGCCGGACGAGAACGCGATCTCCAGCAGTTGGCGTGTGGTCACCGTGTGGCTCTCCAGGGTGCGGTCGTTCGGTGCGTCGGTGCCGGTGCGTTGGGAGCGCGGGTGCTGCTGGGGAGAGTGTGGCGCACGGCCCGCCGGGCGTCGAGGGGTGGCCGGGCGGGGCCGTCCGCTATGCGGGATCGGGGGTTCCGCAGCTATCTCGACATGAAGTATCTTGATGTCGAGATTGACGGTGGACGCGAAACGAGGACCTGTCATGCGGGGGAACGGACTGTGGTCGCAGCTGCGGCGGCCGCCGGGCGGGCGGGACGCCCGCATCATGCTGCTGGCCCAGGGCGTGGACCGGACCGGCACCGGGGTGTGGGCGGCCGCGTCCGTGCTGTACTTCACCTATGTCTGCGGCATGGACGCCGGGCGGCTCGGACTGCTGCTCGGGGTCGGCGCGGTGGCCGGGATCATCGGGTCGCCGCTGTCCGGACGGGCCGCCGAACGGTTCTCGGTGCGCGGTCTGCTGATCGGCTGCCACCTGCTGCGGGTGGCCACCATGGCGCTGCTGCTGGTGGTCCAGGACTTCACCGCGCTGCTGGTCTCGGTCGCCCTGACCTGCCTGGCCGAACGCGGCGCCAAGACCCTGGAGATGCTCTTCGCCACCCGGGTCGCGGGCGAGCGGCGGGCCACCTACCAGGCGCTGTTCCGCAGTGTGGCCAACGGCGGCTACGCGGTCGGGACGGGCTTCGCGGCGATCGGCCTGGCGGTCGGCACCACCACCGCGTACCGGGCGCTGATCGTGGCCAACGCGCTCTCGTACCTGCTGGCCGCCGCCCTGATCCGGCGCACCGCGGAGCCGGCCGGGCGCGGTCTGGGCGCGGAAGCGGCGGCGGAGGCGGCGGAGGCGAAGGCGGAGGCCGAAGCGGAGGCGTCGGCCGCCGGGGGCGGCGCCGCGCCGAGCCCCTGGCGCGACCGCGGCTACCTGCTGTTCGTGCTGCTGGACCTGCCGATGTGCCTGGACGACTCCGTGCTCAACGTCGGCCTGCCGCTCTGGCTGATCCACCACACCGACGCGCCGCACGCCGTGGTGCCGGCCTTCCTCACCCTCAACACCGTGCTGGTGGTGGTGCTCCAACTGCGCGTCTCCGGCTGGGCGGAGCGGCCGGGCGGGGCGACCAGGGCGGTCGGCTGGTACGGGGTGACGCTGCTCGCGAGCTGCCTGCTGATCGCGCTCTCCACCGGCGGCGGCCCGCTGACCGCCTCGCTCGCCCTGCTGGCCGCGGCCGCGCTGGTCACGCTCGCGGAGCTGATGCGCTCGGTGAGCTCCTGGGAGCTGGCGGTCAGCCTGGCGCCGCCGCGGGCCCGGGCCTCCTACCTGGGGGTGGCGGGGATGTCCCAGTCGGTCCAGAAGTCGGTGGGGCCGATGCTGCTGACCGGTGTGGTGATGGTCGCCGGGCCGGCGGGCTGGCTGGCGCTCGGTGCGGCGTCCACCGGGCTCGCCGCGCTCCAGCGCCGGGCCAGTCTGCGCCGCCTCGCGGCGCTGGCGGTGCCGGAGCGGGTGCCCGCGCCGGTCGGCTGACGCCCCGCGGAGTGTGGCAGCAGCCCGCCCGCCGCGGTCCGGCCGCAGCGGGCGGGTCGTTCAGGGCGGGTCGTTCAGGAGGCCGACACCTTCGAGGGCTCCCGCACCTCCTCGACGGGTGTGCCCGCCCGGACGGTGCTGACCAGGAGGGCGCCGGCGAGGGCCGCGGCGCCGGTGAGGGAGGCGAACACGGTGGAGGAGGTGGCGATCCCGGTGGCGTCGCTCAGGTAGCCGGTCAGGATGGGCAGGATGCCCGCGAAGAGGTAACCGCCCGCGCTGAGCGCCGCGTTGGCCTCGGCGAGCCGGGTCGGGACGACTTCCGTCCCCAGCCGGGAGAAGCCGCCGTACTGGCCCATGCCCTGGCCGACGCCCGCGGTCACCGCGGCGAGGGTGAGCAGGGCGAGGGAGTGGGCGCGGACGGCGGTGGCGGTGCCGAGCATGGCGACGCCGGTGACGACGCCCGCGATGGTGAGGATCCGCCCCAGCGGCAGGTTCCGGATCGCGAACTGGACGCCGGTGGAGGCGCCGAACATCATGAAGCCGATCCCGCCGGTCACCAGCCGGTTGCCGGTGTGCAGCAGGGAGGCGAGCAGGATCGGCCCGAGGGCGAGCAGCAGGGACGTCCCCGTCATGCCGGGGATGTAGACCATCAGGCTGGTGGCCAGGCCGCGGCGGTTGACCCGGGGGACGGACGGCAGGCGCAGCCACCTCGTACCGGGCTCCGCCCGGGAGACCGGTACGGGCGGCAGGTGGACGGCGTACACGACCGCCAGGGCGGTCAGGAGCAGGACCCCCTCCAGGACGAAGACGGTGACGGTGGGGGCCGTCCAGTACTGGGAGACGCTGCCGCCGAGCAGGGGGCCGGCGGCCAGGCCGGTGCCGATGGCCACCGATCCGGCGAGGACCGCCTGCGGGCGCCGCCCGGGGCCCCCGACGTGGGAGACCGCCGCGGTGCCGGCCGAGAGCACCGCGCCGACCGCCACACCGGTGAGCAGCCGCGCGACGATCAGGGTCAGGACGTGGGTGGCCGTCATGAACAGCGCGCAGGAGACCAGTCCGGCGACCAGGGCGGGGGCCAGCACCCGGCGGGTGCCGTACCTGTCCGCCAGGGCGCCGGTGAACGGCAGGGCGAGCAGCAGCCCGCCGATGTACGCGGCGAAGATGACCGTCGTGGTGCCGGTGGAGAACCCGATGCGGTCCTTCCAGAGGGCGAGCAGCGGGGTGGGGATGTTGGACAGCATGAACACGGCGGTGATCGGCCACGCCGCCGCCCACACCGCCCACCCCGGCGCCGGGGGCCGGCCGTTCACAGCTCGCGCAGGATCGGGAGGAGCTCCTGCGCCGTCCGCCGGACCGCGGAGCGGTAGGCGGCCTCCGTCAGTTCGGCGGTGGGCAGGCGCAGGATCAGGTGGCGGGCGCCGTTCTTGACGTACTGGTGGAGCCAGTCGGCGACCTCCTGCGGGGTGCCGCCGAAGATCCCCTGGGTGGTGCGCATGGTGGTGAGCGGAAGGCCGTAGTAGGCGCGGAAGTACGACCAGAGGGTCTCCTCGGCCTGCTCCCGGGTGCGGTCGACCGCGACGGAGAGGTAGACGGAGCCGGTGACCGCCTCGGCGGGGCGGCCCGCCTCCTCGCGCGCTGCGGTGACCTGGTCCCAGCCCGCGCCGTAGTTCTCGGGGGTGGTGGAGGTCGGCATCCAGCCGTCGAAGGCGCGGCCGGCCCGGCGCAGCATCTGGGGGCCGGAGTGGGCGATCCACAGCGGCGGGCCCTGCGGCTGGTGCGGCAGCGGCAGCAGGGCGGCGTCCTGGAGCCGGTAGTGCTTGCCCTGGTAGGAGACGGGCTCGCCGCGGGCGGCCCAGAGCGCCTGGCAGATCTCGACGGTCTCCCGCATCCGCCCGAAGCGGGTGGCGAAGTCCAGCCCGTAGTTGGCGAATTCGCGCTCGGTCGCGGGGGAGGCGAAGCCGGAGCCGATGCCGGCGATCACCCGGCCGCCGGAGATCCGGTCCAGGCAGGCCAGTTCGTGCGCCAGGTGGACGGGGGCACGCAGCGGCATCAGTACGGCGGTGCCCAACTGCACCCGCTCGGTGGCCGAGGAGGCGGCGGCGAGGGCGAGCAGCGGGTTCATCCGGGAGCGGGCGAGCGGGGACTCGCCGGCCCAGATCGAGTCGAAGCCGGACTCCTCGGCCAGGGCGGCGATCGAGGCGAGGTTGCCCGGGTAGGGGCCCTCGTCGATGACGGCCTCGCGGCCGGGCAGGACGATGCCGACCTTGAGGGCGGTCACTGGTCCCACCCCACGGCGGGCACGAGGCCCTCGATCTCGACCAGGAGGTCGTCCCGGCAGACGGCGACGTTGAGGTACTTCACCTCAGTACCCACACCAAATGCCTCTTCACAGACAGCGCGTACCGCCGGAACATCGTCTTCATGTCGTACGTAGGCCTTGATCATCCGTAGGTCCTTGAGTTCGTGTCCCGCGTCGACGCCCTGAGCCGCGAGGTTCCCGCGGGAGATCAGGTGGGCGATGTTGTCCAGGGTCTCCTGGGTCTGGCGCCGCACGTCGCCCCGGTGGACGGTCTCGTGGCCGAGGATGGACGCGGTGCCGGAGACGTAGAGGGTGTCGTCCAGGAGCGTGGCGCGAGCGAAGCTCGGCGACTTGGGACCGTACTGGTCGGGGTAGTGGTAGGCGGAGGTCTGCCGGCTGTTCTCCAGGTGCCGGGGCACGCCTCTTCTGGTCGCCAGCAGGACGAAGGCTATGCCGCGGCCCTGGGTGCCGATCCCGGTGGCGGCGGGGAGTTGGGCGGTGGTGTCGCCCATGTAGGTCTGGAACGCCTGGGCGCGGCCCTGGACGAAGTCCCGGTAGACCTCCATGCCCTCGGCGTTGGCGCCGAGGATGTCGCCGACGAAGTTCCACATCCGGAAGATGTGGCCGTAGTCGAGGTGGTTGACCAGGGCGAAGGCCTTCTCGTACATCTCCCGCACCGGCGGGGTGTAGACCGACTGCTCGGGGAGGAGGCCGGCGACGAAGAGGTGCCGGCCGTCGTGGGCGTAGGCGCTGTCCTCGCGCAGGACCCAGCGCGGCTGTTCGTCGACGGTCCACACCTCGCGGAAGGCGTCGCCGTTGGTGACCGCCATCGGGATGGTCAGGTCGGGGTGGCCGTGCTCGACCCGGCTGAGGCCGGTGGTGGCGCCGTAGGTCACGGTGGCGAGGACGTGGCGCCCCGGCTCCGGGGACGGCGGCTGCGCCGCGGAGGTGAAGTGGGCACGGAGGCTCATGTCAGCAGGTTCCTTCGGTGCGGCAGGCGGCGCCGTGGGGCGACGTCCTGGTGGGCCTGCGCGTCGAGGATCGCCCCGCGCAGGTGCTGGGGCTCGGGACGCCCTCGAAGCGGGTGTCGCCGATGGGTACGGGGCAGGAGCCGGTGTGTCGGGGCCGAGGCGGCCCGGGCTCCTGCGATGGCGCTGAACAGGGGCAGAACGCTTGTAGAACGTTTGCTTGTACGTGCAATCAACTGCGCTCAAGGGACCCCGGGAATAAAAATCGGGGGCGCCAGGATCTTGCATGCGCATGTACTCTTCTGTCAAGCAACACCTCTGCAAGGGAGGCATCTATGGCAACTTCATCGCACGCGCCGCTGCGCAGCTCCGACCAGGCCGCCTGGGGCCGGGTGCTGACGCTCCATTCGTTCGTGGAGCGGGAGCTGGCCCTGGCGCTCCAGCGGCAGCACGGGATCGGACTGTCGGAGTACCGGTCCCTGGAGCACCTGCACCACTCCTCGACCAGCGAGCTGCGGATGCAGGACCTGGCCGACCGGGTCGGCCTGGGGCAGTCGTCGGTGACCCGGCTGGTGGGCCGGCTCGAAACGGCCGGCTTCGCCTTCAAGGACCTGTGTCCTTCGGACAAGCGCGGGGTCTACGCGGTCATCACGGACGAGGGGCGCCAGCGCTACCAGGCGGCGCGGGCGACCTACGCGGAGGTGCTGTCCTCCGCGTTGAACTCCTTCACCGCCGATCCCGAACTGGGCCCCACCGTCCAGGCCCTGCGCGCGACCCAGGCCTGACCCGTCGCCCCCCGGCGCGGCACCGTGGTCCGGTCCCGGGCTCCCCCGGTCCCGGACGGCTGTGGCGCGCCGGCGTGGCGCCCCCGCCCGTCCAGTCCGGCCCCGAACGCACTCCGCGTTCGGGGTCTTTTGCTTGGTCATGCAAGTCTGGTGGTCTGCGTCACACCCACTTCGGCAAGTACATGCTTGACCAAGCATGGACCTCGCCCGGTACGGTCTTCCTCGACACCGCACGAATTCGAACAGCCGATCGGTACTCGTTACCGGCGGCTGAGCCGACCGCGAGGAATCCCGCCGTGCCATCGTCCCGCTTGGCCGAGACCGTCGCCGCCCACGGCGACGAACGGCCCCACCGCATCGCGCTCCACTTCAACGACCAGGCCGTCACCTACGGCCGGTTGAACGACCTGACCCGCAGCCTGCGCAAGCACCTGTCGGCGCTGGACCTCCCGTCCGGCGGCACGGTGTGCGTGCCGGCGCACAAGAACCCGCAGACCGTCGCCCTGCTGCTGGCCGTCGCCCAGGAGGGCCTGGTCGCCCTCGCCCCCTCCCCGGACCTGGGCAGCGCCGCACTGGAACGCCTGGCGCAGCAGGCCAGGGTCTCCCACCGGCTCACCGCGACCGCCGACGGCACGCTCGCCGCGGCGCCGGTACCGGCGGACGAGGCCGAGGCGACGGGGTTCGCGGTGCCGGACCCGGCCCGGACCCGGCTGCTGCTGACCACCTCGGGCTCGACCGGCACCCCCAAGATCGTGCCGATCGAGACCGCCGGGTTCGACGCCTTCGCCGACTGGGCCGTCAGTGAGTTCGCCCTGTCCGCCGAGGACATCGCGCTGTCCTACGCCCCGCTCAACTTCGACCTCGCCCTGCTCGACATCTGGACCTTCCTGCACCTGGGCGCCACCGTCGTCCTGGTGGAGCAGCAGCGGGCCACCGACGCCGCCCACCTGGCGGGGCTGACCGCCCGGCACCGGGTCACCTTCGTCCAGGGCGTGCCGATGGTGTACCGCCTGCTGCTCGACCACGGCGGCACCTTCCCCGCCGTACGCCACGCGATCTTCACCGGTGACCGGATGCCGGCGGACCTGCTCGCCAGGGTCGCCCCCGCGTTCCCCGGGGCCGCCTTCCACAACGTGTTCGGCTGTACGGAGACCAACGACTCGTTCATCCACCGGGTCGACCCCGCGGCGACCGGGCCGATGCCCGTCGGCCGCCCGATCCGGGGCACCGAGGCCGTGGTCGTCGACTCCGACGGCCGGCGCCTCGCCTCGGTGGGCACCGGGGAGCTCCTGGTGTCCACGCCCTTCCAGACCAGCGGCTACCTGCGCCGGGAGCTCAACGAGGCGGTGTTCACCCAGCTGGACGGCCGGGTCTTCTACCGCACCGGCGACATCGTCACCCGCAACACCGAGGGCCTCTACTTCCTGGAGGGGCGCGCGGACTGGCACGTGAAGGTCAGGGGCGTGCGCACCAACCTCCAGGAGGTGGAGAACGTGATCGCGGCCCACCCGGACGTCGCCGAGGCGGTGGTCGTGCCGCTGCCCGACCCCGAGGCCGGTGTCCGCCTGCACGCCCACGTCGCCCAGCGCCCGGGCAGCGCCCTCACCAGCCTGGGCCTGCGCGCCCACCTGGGGCGGGAGTTGCCGCGCCACGCCATCCCGGCCTCGGTGCACCTCACCGCACTTCCGCTGCCCCGTACGTCGACCGGAAAGCCCGACCGGAACCTGATCAAGCAGACCCGCCTGAAGGAGACCACCGCATGAGCAGCACCGCCATAGCCGCCGAGGTCCGCGCCTACGTGGTGGACCAGTTCCTGGCCGGCGAGGACGTATCGGACCTCACCGGCGACTACGACCTGATCGAGTCCGGAGTCATCGACAGCCTGGGCCTGGTGCGCATGCTCGCGCACTTCACCACGGCCTACCGGATCCCCGTCGACGACATCGACTTCGGCCCGGACGACTTCCGCACCCTGGACGCCATCGCCGCCGTGATCGCGGAGCACAGCCCGGCCGTGGCCGCCTGACCCCCCGTACCGCACCGCCCGCTCCACCCGCTCCACCCGCACCGCCGCAAGAGCCGCACATCCGCAGGACCCGCACGTCCGCAAGAGAGCCGCACCGCCGCAAGAGCCGCACATCCGCAAGGCCCGTACATCCCGCAACACCCGTAGTTCCCAACCTATTCCGAAGGAGAACCGAGAGATGTTCACCCGCAGCCTCGATGATGTCGCCCCCGTCGAGTGGGGCAACGGCCTGAGCACCCGCCTGCTGACCAAGCGCGACGGGATGGGCTTCGCCGTCGCGGACACCCTGGTGCGCAAGGGCACTTCCAGCGCCCTGCAGTACCGCAACCACCTGGAGGCGTGCTACTGCATCAGTGGCTCCGGTGAGGTCGTGGAGCACGACGGCACCCGCCACAAGATCGTCCCGGGCACCATCTACGTCCTCGACAAGCACGACCCGCACCACCTGGTGGCCTCGGACGACGAGGACCTCCACCTGGTGTCGATCTTCAACCCGCCGATCAACGGCGACGAGAAGCACACCCTCTCCGAGGACGGCTACTCCCAGTACTGAGCCGCCGATCAGCCGACGCCCCACCGCCGGCCGGTCGAACCGGCCCCGGCCCGGAGCCCCGCACGGCTCCGGGCCGGGACCGGACCCGGCCCGGCCACGTGCCGCCCCGAGCCCGTGGCCGGGCCGGGCCGTGACACCCCGCCACGGCACGACCCCGATCCTCCGCAGCACGACCGACCCCGGAATGGACCCCAGGACCCCCGATGGACGATGACCTCTTCGACCTCACCGCCCCGTGGGCGGAACAACTCAACGCCGACACCCGCGAGTTGGACGCGGCGGGCGAGTTCCCCCACGACAAGTGGAAGGCCCTGCGGGAGACCGGACTCCTGCGGGTGCACTTCGCGCCCGAGTTCGGCGGCGCCGGGCACAGCCTCACCCGGACGATGCGGGCCCTGGAGGGACTGGGCCACACCTCCCGGGACGCGGGCCTCTCCTTCTCCGCCTCGACCCAGATCGTGTCCGTCGGCGTGCCCCTGCAACGGTTCGCGAGCCAGGAGTTGAAGGAGAAGTACCTGCCGCGGATCATGTCCGGTGAGCTGATCACCGCACACGCGATCACCGAGCGCTCCGGCGGCTCGGACGCGATGAACCTGGCCAGCGTCGCCCGCCGCGAAGGGGACCACTACGTGGTCAGCGGCGACAAGATGTTCATCACCAACGCCCCGGTCGCCGACCTGTTCCTGCTCTACGTCCGCACCGGCAAGCCCGGCCCCTTCGGCCTCACCACCCTGCTCGTCGAGGCCGGCACCCCCGGCCTGACCGTGGGCCCCGCGATGGACAAGATCGGCCTGCGCACCAGCCCGATCGGCACGCTCTCCTTCGACGAGCTGCGCGTGCCGGTCTCCCAGCGGGTCGGACAGGAGGGCGCCGGCTTCCGGGTCCTGGACTACGTGATGAAGCGCGAGGTGCTCTTCGGCTTCTCCATCACCCTGGGCGAGATGACCCGGCGGCTGGAGGAGACCATCGCCTTCGCCAAGGAGCGCTGCCAGTTCGGCCGGCCGATCGGCGCCTACCAGGGCGTCTCCCACAAGATCGCGGACATGAAGATCCGGGTGGAGACGGCCCGCAAGTGGCTCGTCGACACCGGCGCCAAGGTCGAGCGGAACGAGGACGCCGCGCTCGACCTCGCGGCCACCAAGACGGTGGTCTCCGAGGCCAACGTGCAGACCGCGCTGGACGCGGTGCAGATCCACGGCGGCCGTGGCGTGCTCACCGAGTACGGCGTCGAGCGCGACCTGCGCAACTCGATCGCCGGAACGATCTACTCCGGTACCTCCGAGATCCAGCGCAACCGCATCGCCATGCTGCTCGGACTCTGACCGACGGGAATCCCGACATGACCGACACACTGGACCACCTCACCCGCTCCACCGAGTTCCTCGACCACGAGAGCGACGCGGTGCAGGCCTTCGTCGACCACGCCGTCCGGGACCGTTCGGCGGACCGGCGCACCAACGCGATCGAGCTGTACTACGCGGTGCGCGACGGCGTCGACTACGAGGTCTACGGCGCCCCGCTCTCCCGGGAAGGCCTGCGCGCCTCCAACACCGCCACCACCAAGTCCGGGTTCTGCCTGCACAAGGCCGCGCTGTACGCGGCCACCGTGCGCGCCCTGGGCATCCCCTCCCGCCTCGTCTACGGCGACGTGCGCAACCACCTGGCCTCGCCCCGCCTGCTGTCCCACATCGGCGGCGACGTGTTCTTCCACTCGCTCGCCCAGGTGTACCTGGACGGCAAGTGGATCAAGGTCACCCCGGTGTTCAACAAGCTGCTCTGCAAGCTGTACGGCATGCGCGCCCTGGAGTTCGACGGCGTCAACGACAGCCTCCACCACCCCCACGACGGCGGCGGCGCGATGGAGTTCCTGACCGACCACGGCAGCTTCGACGACCTCCCGTACGAGTTCGTCATCGAGGCCATGCGCCGCAAGCACCCCAAGTTCCTCGACACCACGGGCACCGGCACCGTCCGCGGCGGCCGCCTCGCCGAAGAGTCCACCCTCACCCGGTAGGAGAAGACCCCCATGACCAGCACCCCGCCGCCCGTCGACGGATGGGACGCCTCGACCCGGATCGGCGTCGTCGTACCGCACGCCGACGTCGGCCCGGAGGCCGAACTGCAGGCCGTGGCCCCCGCGTCCGTCTCCGTCCACGGATCGCGCGTGCACTTCGCCGCCATGCGCGCGGGCGGCGAGATGGACGAGAAGATCCCGTACGACCCGATCCTCTCCTTCGTCCAGGCCCCGTACCTGGACGAGGCCGTGGAACTGCTCGCGGCCTCCCCGCTGCACGCCCTGACGCTCGGGTTCACCTCCTCCAGTTACGCGTTGAAGGCCCAGGGCGAACGGGAGTTGTACGAGCGGCTGCTGCCCGTCACCCGGGGGCTGCCGATCACCGGCACGACCAAGGCCGCCCGGGCCGCCTTCGACGCCCTGGGCGCCCGCCGGATCGCGCTGGTGAACCCGCCGTGGTTCACCGACTCCCTGTCCGGCCAAGGGGCCGACTACTTCCGCGAGTTCGGCTACGAGGTGGTCCACCACGGCCCCTGCGGTCTGCCGTCGAACCAGAAGGCCATCACGCCGGAGAACCTGTCGGCCTGGATCCGCAGCACGGTGGCGGAGCACCGGCCGGACGCCGTCCTGGTGGCCGGCAACGGCATCCGGGCGGTGGGCACCATCAAGCCGCTGGAGGAGGAGCTCGGGTTCAACGTCGTCACCGCGAACCAGGTCATCCTCTGGCACGCCCTCCACCTGGCCGGTGCCGCCGGGACCGCCCGGGAGATCACCGACTACGGACAGCTGTTCGCCACGACCCCGAAGGACGGTCACTCGTGAGCCTGTTGGACGCACAGGCCTACGAGGCCGTCTTCGGGACGCCGGAGGGCGACACCTACCGCATCCCGCTGGTCTGCTGGCGGGAGGACGGCGACCACCTGTTCGGCGTGGTCCTGGTCAAGGGGCACCTGCGGCGCACGGACCAGCTGTCGGACTTCCTGCGGTACGACCGCCGGAACGGCTCGCGGGCCGACGAGGCGCCCGCGACGACCTTCGAACCGGCGACGGCGGACGGCCGGGTGGACGACTCCTACGTGCCCGCCATTCGGTGACGCCGGCCTTTCGGTGCCGCCCTCAGGTGACGTCCGCCCTTGGATGACGTCCGCCTTTCGGTGACACCCGCCTTTCCCGTGACGTTCGCAGTCCGGTGCCGGTCGTCCGATGACCGGCGGCACCCGCGGAGGGGTGCGGTCCCTTGTGAAGTCCCCGTGAGATAACGGGAACCGGCCCTCCGCTTTTCCCGGCCGCAGTGCCGGTGTTCGACTCGCTTATCGCAATTCGCTATTCGGCCAATGCCTATTCGCCGCCGATCGGAATGGATCCTCCTGCCGCTCGTCGGGCCGCCGCGCACCCGGCGGTCTTCCCGGGCGGTCCGGATCCACCGCACCCCGGGCCTCGCTGCCCCGGGGTGCGGTGCCGTACTCGGCCCTACCCGCACCCGCCGAGGACCGACGCGTCCCGGCCCCGGATCCGGCCACGCTTCCGTCACGTCTCCGCCACGCTCCGACCACGCTTCCACCATGCCCCGGATCCCGGTGGCGCGGAGGGGATCACCGCAGGTCGAGCCAGGTGAACACGAGTTCGACGATGCGTCAGGGAGCTACCGGGACCGGGGTATGCTTGCCGCGTCGTCACGGGAGCTGGTGCACGAACGATCCGGAGGGGCCATGCAGCTCACACGAAGTCTCTTGGGCACCCGACGGTCCGCGGCCGCACTCGTCGCGCGGTACCGGCGCACGCCGCAGTGCTGAGGCAGGCCCGCGCGGAACAGACCCGCTCCGCCCTGATCGACGCCGCCGCCGGACAGTTCGCCCAGCACGGCTACGCCGGCGCCACCCTGGCGCGGATCAGTCAGTCCGCCGGGGTCACCTCGGGCGCGCTGACCTTCCACTTCCTGACCAAGGAGGACCTCGCCCGGGAGGTGCTCAGGGTGGGGGCGGCCGCGACCGCCTCGGCCCTGGACGAGGTTCAGCAGCTCACCACGCCCGGGCTGGCCGGGGTCAGCCGGCTCACCCAGCTGCTGGCGGCCTTCCTCCAGCAGGACGTCCGGGCCCACGCGGCGATGCGGCTCGCGCACGAGTGCCCCGGCTCGCAGGGCGCCTGGGAAGAGGCCTGGCGGCCCGCCCTGCTGCACGCGCTGGAGCTGGCCCGGGCGGGCGGCACCACCGACGCGGAGCTCGCCGACATCGAACTGCTGGTCGCCTACCTGCTGGCCGGCGCCGAGGCGCAGCTGCGCTCCGGCCGCCCGGTCAGCGTCGTGGAGCACGAGCTCGGCCGGCTGTGGCGGCGGGCCGGGGCGGGCTTCGGTGCCCGGCCGGAGGGCGGCTCCGACCCCTGCGAGCACGACCGGACGCCCGCCCCGCCGCGGTTGCGCGGCCCGTCCCGGGGTGACACCGTCCGCAACGACGGGTGACCGGACGGTAGACGTACGGCGACCGCGGTGACACCTGGTGGCCTGCCCCTGACCTGCGGGACCGGTGTCCCGCAGGTTGTGCTGTTCCTTGACCCGCGGGGCTGATTCCATTTTCCGGCGCGGACCGCGGACCCCGGCCGCCCGCTCCCCGGGCCGGATGCGGGTGATTCGCGCCAGGGCTTTGTATCGAGTTGGCGAAGTGGCGACCGGAACCCCTTTCTCCGAGAAAAAAATAGTGCTCATTCTTTAGTGTGGGTGGATCTGTGTGAAAGCCGCAGCCGCAACACGGGAGGGGTAGCTATGAGGGGATGGGACTCCGTCACCCAGTTCACGGACCAGCTGTTCGGCCACTTGCGCCGAGCTGACCAGCGCAAGTGGGCTCACACCTACGTCAACGGCCTCCTCAGCACGCCCGGGAAGAAGTCCATCCGCCGACTGGCGGCCGTGTCGAGCGACTCCCCGACGGCTTCGCAGGCCCTGCACCAGTTCGTCAACGAGAGCCCCTGGGAGTGGGATCCGGTCTGCGACCAGCTCCGGCGGTGGGTCGAGGACCGGGCCCGGCCCAGGGCCTGGACGATCGCGCCCGTCGTGCTGCCCAAACGCGGTGAGAAGTCCTGCGGGGTGCACCGGCGCTTCATCCCGCACACCGGACGGACCGTCAACTGCCAGATCGGCACAGCGGTCTTCATGTCGACGGAGGCGGGCGAGTTCCCCGTGGGCTGGTGCCTGTTCCTGCCGGAGCCGTGGGCCGCCCAGGGCCCGCTCCGCGAGCAGGCCCGGATCCCGCACACCGCCACCGCCTCGTGCGAGGGCCAACTCCTCAACCTGATCGACCAGATGGCGCGGACCTCACAGTACGACCCGGTCCCGGTGGTGGTCGACCTGCACG
This sequence comes from Kitasatospora sp. NPDC028055, assembly GCF_040637885.1. Taxonomy (NCBI): domain Bacteria; kingdom Bacillati; phylum Actinomycetota; class Actinomycetes; order Kitasatosporales; family Streptomycetaceae; genus Kitasatospora; species Kitasatospora sp. NPDC028055. Next base: position 23,166 of record NZ_JBEZXE010000017.1, read on the forward strand.
GCTACCTGGACTCGCGCCGGCTCGTCGAGGGCCTGAGCCGGCGCGGGCTGGACTACGCGATCGCGATCCCGGACAGCTTCCCGCTGGCCCCGCTGGAGCACCAGGCCCCCGGCTCCCGACGGCCGGTGGCCGCGGCGGCCCGGGCGGTGAGCGAGCGGTGCCCCGAGGTGCGCTCCGAGGCCTGGAGGACGGGCTCAGCGCCCGTGCGCGACGGTCTGGTACAGGTTCCCGGTGTCGTCACGGCCGACCAGAGACCTCAGCCGTTCCGGCTGTTCACCCAGCCCGACGAGGACGCGACGGGGGCGGGGCAGCTCTGGCTCACCAGCATGGTGCACCGGCCGGTCGACGAGCTGCTGGAGTACGCGGAGCGGCACGCCGCGACCGGGGAGACCGTCGAGCTGCTCGAACGACGGTTCGGCCTGCGGGACTTCGAGGGCCGCTCGTTCCCGGGCTGGCACCACCACATGGCCCTGGTGTCGGCCGCCTTCACCTACAGCCGCCTGGCGGCCGATCTCGGCATGCGGGCCCTCCGCCCCGGTCCGGGCGCCGGAAGTGACGGTCTGGCGAGGCCGCCGCTCGTGCCCTGCTCCCGGTGGGTCCGGGAAGCCTCGCTGGGATATCCCGTAGCGGTCTGAGCCGTCGCTTCGGGCGCGCTGCCGCCCCCTCCCGGCGCGCCCGAAGCGCCCGGCACCAGTTCGGTGTTGCCCCAATTGTCCTGCCGGCATGAGCTGATGAGCGTGGGTCAGGCGAAGTTCTTCACCGCCGGCGATTGACAGCAAGATGTATGTTCATGCAAGCTCTACCTGTCCGCCTGAGGTTCTCACGGGCAAAAACAACATGTACATACAAGCAACTACCTGGGGACTCCATGCCTGATCCCACGGCACCCACCGTCGACGCCGCGAACGCGGCCTGAGCGGGGGAGCAGCGTTGCGTTATTCCGAAATCTCCGAGAGCGAGCTGACCGAGTACGCCCGCGAGGCGGTACGGATCAGCCGCGAGCACGTCGCCAAGGGCGGCATCCCGTTCTCCGGTGTGGTGATCAACAGCGGCCGGATCCTCGGCACCGGTGTCAACCGGGTGCGTGAGGACAACGACCCCACCGCGCACGCCGAGGTCACCGCACTGCGGGCGGCCGCCGCCAAGTACGGACTGCACGCCACCGCCGGATCCACCCTGATCGCCTCCGGCGAGCCCTGCGCCCTGTGCTACATGGCGTCGCTGTATTTCAGCGTCAGCCACATCGTCAACGTGGTCGACCGCAAGACGGCCGCGCGGTACGGCTTCGACTACACCAGCTCGTACTCGATCTTCGCCGAGGACCCGGAGACCTGGCCGATCAAGGTCACCTCGATCCAGATCCCGGAAGCCACGGCGCCGTTCGAGGACTTCCTCACCATGGAGCGGGGGCGGCCATGAGCGGAACGGCAACCGGCAGGATCGGCATCAAGGTCTGGTCGGACTACGTCTGTCCGTTCTGCATGCTGGCCGAGGGCCCGCTGCACGAGGCCACCCGCGACCTCGACGTCGACATCGAGTGGATGCCGTTCGAGCTGCGGCCCCACCCCACCCCGACGCTGCGCCCGGAGGACGACTACCTGCCGGCGATCTGGGCCCGCGCCGTCTACCCGATGGCCCGCCGGCTCGGCGTGGACATCACCCTGCCGACGGTCTCGCCGCAGCCCTACACCCGGCTGGCCTTCGAGGGCTACCAGTACGCGGCCGAGCACGGCCGGGCCGCGGAGTACACCCCGCGGGTGCTGCGGGCCTTCTTCCAGGAGAACCGGGACATCGGTGAGGTGGCCGTCCTCGCCGACATCGCCTCCGAACTCGGCCTGGACGGTGCCGACTTCGCCGAGGCACTGACGGCCGGCCGGTACACCGAGGCGCACCGGGCGGCGCTGCGGCACGCGGAGGCCAACCGGGTCTCGGTCGCGCCCACCATCATCGTCGACGGACGCCACCGCATCGAGGGCGTGCCCTCCGTCGCCCAGATCCGCAAGGCCGTGCTCGACGCCCAGGCCGAGCAGGAGGCCCTGGGGGACGCCGCTCCCGCCTGCGGGATCGACGGCTGCTGAACCGGGCCTGACGCCGGGTCGGTGGCTGACGCCCCGCTTCCGGCCTCCCGCCACGTTCTTCTCTCGCTCTCTCGCTCTCTCCCGTTCTTCTCCCGTTCTCTCTGCCCCACCCCTCCCCCCAACGCCGACCTCCCAAGAACGAAAGGACCAGCCATGCAGTGGTTCTACCTCGCGATCGCGGACATCTTCGAGATCGCCGTCGCCATCGCGGCCGGCAAGGCCGAAGGCTTCAAGAACCGCACGTGGACCGCCGTGACCCTGATCACCGGCGCCCTCGGCACCTTCTTCCTCAGCAAGGCACTGCTGACCTTCGACGTCGGCGTCGGCTACGCGATCTGGACCTCGGTCGCCGGCGTCGGCATCACCCTCCTCGGCGCCCTGCTCTTCGGCCAGCGCCTGAACTGGCGCAAGGCCGTCGGCATCGCCGTCATCATCGCCGGCGTCGTCGGCCTCCAGCTCAGCGGCGCTGCCTGATCCTCCCGCCCCCACCCGGCTCAACCTCCCGAAAGGACCCGTGCACATGTCCGACACCGGCCGCACCTCAGCCAACCCGTGGATCATGCTCCTGCTCGCCGGCGGCTTCGAAGTCGGCTACGCGCTGGCCGTCGGTGGAAGCCACGGCTTCACCCGACTGACCTGGTCGCTGGTCGCCGTCGTCTTCTTCCTCCTGACGCTCTGGGCCCTGAGTGCCGCACTGCGCACCATCGACGTCAGCATCGGCTACGCCGTCTGGGCCGGCATCGGGTCGGTCGGCGCGGCCCTGCTGGGGCCCGTCGTCTTCGACGAGAGCCTCACCCCCGTCAAGGCCGTGTGGCTGGCCGTGATCATCGCCGGCGTGGTCTGGCTCAAGCTCGCGGACCGGCCGCAGAAGTCCGCCGAGACCGCCGCCGCGCCGCGTGAGGTCCAGACCGCGGACGCCTGACGGGCGCGCCGCCCCGGTGCGGGAAGCCGCCGCGCCGCTCGTGAGGCGCACCACAGCCCCGGTCCCGACCGGGTGGGTGCGGAGCGGCCGGGGTGTGGTGGAGGGCCTCCTGGTGCCCGGTCGGATGTCGGAATCCGATCGGGAAGCCAGGAGGCCCTCCACGCGTTCCTCGGAGCGACCGCAAAGAGGCCTCCGCCGGGTCAACTGCCCGGCGGAGGCCTGTTCATGAAGGATTCGGGCGGTAACGCCTCCCGCGTGCGGGCGCGATCAGGCCCGTCGTCGGCTGACCCGTACGGCCCCCGCGCCGGCGGCGAGGAACGCGGCGGCCAGGCCGAGGAGGACCGGTGTCTTCGGGGCGCCGGTCTGGGCCAGCTCGCCGTGGTGGTGGTGTCCGGGCGCCACCTCGTGACCGTGCCCGCCGGGGTGGGTCGGCCTGTGCGGCGGACGCGCGCCCACCTCCTCCGCGACGAACTTGATCTTGTTCAGGTTGTACGCGGACTGGTGGTTGGCCTGACTCTGCTGGTTGGAGAGGTTGTTGGCCTGCGAGGCCGACTGGTTGTTGAGCGCGGAGTTCTGGGCACTGTTCTGCGCGGAGTTGTTCGAGTTGCTGGTGGCGCTGTTGTTGGCGCTGTTGTTCAGATTGTTGGCCACGGTGTTCTGCACGACGACCGTCACGGCGACGTGCTGGTCCTGGCCCTGGTTCTGCTGGGTGTTCTGGTCCTGGCCCTGGTTCTGCTGGGTGTTCTGGTCCTGACCCTGGCCCTGGTTCTGGCCTTGGCCTTGGTTCTGGCCCTGGCCCTGGTTCTGCTGGCCGTTCTGGCCCTGACCCTGCTCGCCGTGGTCCCCGTGGTCCCCGTGGTCCCCGTGGTCGCCGTGGTCCCCGTGGTCGCCGTGCTCGCCGTGGTCCCCGTGGTCCCCGTGGTCGCCGTGCTCGCCGTGCTCGCCGTGCTCGCCGTGCTCGCCGTGCTCGCCGTGCTCGCCGTGCTCGCCGTGCTCGCCGTGCTCGCCGTGCTCGCCGTGGTCCCCGTGCTCGCCGTGGTCCCCGTGCTCGCCGTGCTCGCCGTGCTCGCCGTGGTCCCCGTGGTCGCCGTGAGGGGGAGCGCCGGGAATCTCGGGCAGGCAGATGCAGTCGGTCGGGCCGGGGCCGGGCATGTGGCCGTGGGACTCGTGGCCGGGCACCTGATCGCAGTGCTCGCTGCCGTTCTCCCAGGCACCCTCGGGAAGGGCGGATCCCGGTGCCTGCTCCATCGGCCGGCTCTGCTCGCCGGGCCGGGTCGAGTCGTCCGGTTGCACCGAACCGGGCTCCTGGCCGTCGATCGCGACTCCCTCGGCCTCGGCGCCGTTGCCGGCGTCGGCGCGGTGGGCCGGGCGGACGAGCTGCGTCGACTGGAGATCGCTCTGGCTCCTGCTGGCCCAGGTGCCGTCCGACGAGACACCGCTCTCCTCGGCGAGCCGCAGCAGGCTGTCGACCCATTCGCCCTGGGCCGCCGAGGAGTCGGAGGTCGCGCTGTGGTCGATGGCGGGCGAGGCGTGGGCCACTCCGCCGGTGCCCCAGAGGAGGGCGGCCGACGTCAGGCCCGACAGGACCAGGGTGGTGATTCGAGTTCGCATGGTGCTCCTGGATGATCCGCAAAACGGATCTTCTGAATACGCTCCTGTACCACCCGGGGACGTGGCGCGTCGCCGCGGGTTAACCGGCCTGGCCCAATGAATTGCTGAGAACGGGGGACGCCGCCCACGCGCTCCGCTCCGCCGCCCTCGCCGCTGCTTCGTCGCCGCCCCGGCCCCGGATTCCCACCGTGACCGTGCGAGCTCCGTCGGTGACATGCAGGGATCGTGGTTTGCCCTGAACATCCTGTACATGAGGATCTCAATTCCGGCAGCGGTCCTTGCCGGCTGCACCACAGCCCTGCTCTTCCAGCCCCCCGTGGTCGCCGCGGACAGCTCGGTCGCCCCGGCACCGCGCACCTCCGCCGGAGGCGGCTCGGTCACCTCGGTGGCCGTCACCGCCGGCGGCGCCGTCGCGCCCCGGGCCACCCGTTCGTTCGAACTCCTCGGCGTGGTCTGGGACGGCTCACCGAAGGCCCTCGCCGGCGGCTCAGTACGAGTCCGCACCCGCGATGCCGTCACCGGCCGCTGGGGCGCCTGGCACACCCTGGAGACCGAGGCCGCGGACGGGCCCGACTCCCTCCCGCACGGTTCCACCGCCCCGCTGTGGGCCGGACGCAGCAACGGCGTCGCGGTCGACGTGCACCCCGGTCCGGCCGGTCTCCCGCGCGGACTGCGGGTCGAACTGGTCGACCCCGGCCAGGGGGCGGCCGCCGCCGACGCCAAGCCCCTTCCCGAACACGCGGCCGGGCCCGAGGCGCTCGCCGCTCCGCGCCCCGGCATCGTCACCCGGGCGGGCTGGGGCGCGGACGAGTCCATCCGTGAAGCGGGCTTCGTGTACACCGGCGCGGTCCGGGTGACCTTCGTCCACCACACCGCGACCGCCACCGACTACGCCTGCTCCGACGCACCCAGGATCATCAGATCGATCTACCAGTACCACGTGCAGAGCAACGGCTGGCGGGACATCGGCTACAACTTCCTGGTCGACCGCTGCGGCACCATCTACGAGGGCCGGGCCGGCGGCGTCGACCAGCCCGTGCTCGGCGCCCACACCCTCGGCTTCAACACCAACTCCTCCGGTATCGCCGCCATCGGGACCTACAGCTCGGACGCTCCGCCGCAGGAGCTGCAGGACGGCATCGCGAAGATCGCCGCCTGGAAGCTCGGCCTGACCGGTCGGCAGGCCGACGGAACGGCCCAGCTCACCTCCGGCTCGGACGGCAGCCTCTATCCCAAGGGCACGGTCGTCGACTTCGACGCGATCTCCGGCCACCGCGACGGCTTCGCCACCGAATGCCCCGGTGACGCCCTCTACCGGCGACTCCCCGCCATCCGCGACACGGCGGCCCGCCTCCAGAGGTGACGAGCCTGCGGTCCGTCGACACATCGCGACCGCAGCGTCGACGGCACGTGCCGTCGACGCTGCGGCCGCGATGAGCGCCGTCCCGGCCACCCGTCGGCGGACCGTACCCGAGGGGCCCGTTCGACCGCCGAGCGGCGAGGGCCCCGGAGCCGTGCGGTCTGTTCCTTCCCGGGCCTGACCGCGGGGGTGCGGGCAGGCCCGGGGTGGGGGTGTTCGGGGGCTCGGTGTCAGGTGCGGGTGGCGGTGATGAGGTGGTAGTCGAGGAGGCCGTGGCGCCAGGCGGGGAGGAAGTTGCGGGTCCAGTGGTCGTTGGGGACGGTGTCGGCGAGGTAGCGGTCGAGGCCGGGCCAGACGTCGGGGCCGATGGACTCGGTGGTGACGGGGGTGAAGCCGGCCTCGGTGAGGTCGGTGGTGAAGCCGTCGAGGGTGTGGGGGACGTCGAGGCCGTCGGCGAAGCTGGCGAGGAGGATCTTGAGGCGTTCGGCGATCTCGGGGCCGGGGGCGGCGAAGAAGGTGGTGACGACCAGGCGGCCGCCCGGGCGTAGGACGCGGGCGGCTTCGCGGGCGAAGGTGGTGAGTTCGCGGAAGTGCTGGGCGGCCTCGACGGAGTAGACGCCGTCCAGGGTGGCGTCGGCGAACGGCAGTTGTGCGGCGGAGCCGAGGGTGTAGGCGAGCCGGTCGGGGTAGGTGGCCAGGGCGCGGGCGTTGACGGCGCGGGCGCGTTCGATCTGGTCGGGGTGGATGTCGACGCCGGTGACGGAGGCGAAGCGGAACTCCCGTAGCGCGAGCGCCGTACCGAGGCCGCGGCCGCAGCCGACCTCGGCCAGGCGCAGTTGGCCGCGTGGTTCCGGGAAGGCGTTCAACACCCGGCGGTAGAGCTGCTCCTGGCTGTGCACGCGGTCGTCGGCGGACAGGGCGGTCAGGTCGATGCCGTGCCAGTAACCGAAGTTGATGAATCCGCCCGCGAAGGACGGTGCGGTGCTGAGGTCGTCGGCGCCGTACGTCCGGCGCACGGTCGGGGGGATGTGGTTGTGGTCCATGGGCCGTCGGGTCTCCTGCTCGTGGGCGCCCGGCGGTCGGGCGCGCCGAGGTACGTACCCAAACCTGTGGTGCTCCGAACACGGTACGTGACGGGGTGGGTTCGGGGTTGACGGGGCGTGGAAACCCGGTGTCCGGGAGGGGCACGGGTTCGCTACAGTCCGCCGGGAGCCCACCGGACCGGCCCAGGGCCAGAGCACGAGGAGCACCACCCGCATGAGCACCGATGACCGGCCCGTCCCCTCGCTGACCGGTGGCGAGCGCGAGATGCTGCGCGAGTTCCTGGACTTCCACCGGGCGACCCTCGCGATGAAGTGCGAGGGCCTGACCGACGAACAGCTGCGGCAGCGCTCCAGCCCGCCGTCCGCGCTGAGCCTGCTCGGACTGGTGCGGCACATGGCCGAGGTGGAGCGCACCTGGTTCCGCCGGGTGATCGACGGCGAGGACGTCCCGCTGGTCTGGTCCCCGGACGGGGACTACCAGGTGGCCTACGACCCGACCGGCGCCACCCGCGCCGAGGCCTTCGCCGCCTGGCAGGCCGAGGTCGAGCACTCCCGCCGGATCGAGCTGGCGGCCCCCTCGCTGGACGTCACCGGCTACCAGGCGCGCTGGGGGGCCGAGGTGTCGCTGCGGCTGGTGATGCTGCACCTGATCCACGAGTACGCCCGGCACAACGGGCACGCGGACTTCCTGCGGGAGGCCATCGACGGCACCGTCGGGGCGTAGGGCCGTAGGGCCGTAGGGCGTAGGGCGTGGCTGAGCGGGCGGGCTACCAGCCGAGCAGGTGGGTGCGGGCGGTGAGGGCCGTCAGCACCGACTTGGCGGTGCTCTCGGGCGTGAGGTCGGTGGTGTCGAGCCCGTGCGGGGTGGCGGGGGCCGCGCCGGTGAGGACGACGTAGTGCAGGGCCGCGCCGGTGGTGCGGCTCTCGCGGCGGAAGGTGTCCAGGGTCGCCGGGGCGTCGGCGCACTCGACGACGACCTGGTAGCCGCCGGTGGCGTAGGCGAAGGCGGCCTGGGCGGTGGCCGCGAGCGCGGTGGCGTGCTGCCGGGCGGCCCCGGGCAGCTGCGGCGGAACCTGGCCGTTGCGGATGACCCGGAGGAAGTCGTCCGTCCGCAGGTGGACGCTCGGGTGCAGCTCCTGGACGAGCAGCTCCACGACCGGGCTGCCGCCCTCTCCTCCGGCGGCCCCGGCGGGGTCGACGAGGACGAGGACGCCTCCGGCGCCCCGGCCGCCCCCGAGCTCCGGCCCACCTACGGTCGTACGGTTCACAGCTGCTGATCCCTTCGCGGGCCGGGGACGGGACGGGTACGCACGGGCAGCCGGGGCGAGACGGTGGGAGTGCGGAGGAAGCGGTCGCCCCGGATGCGGACAGCCGACCGCCTCGTATGCGGACAACCGACCGCCTCGTCCCTACGACTGATGCGTTTCGGGGATCAACCTAGTCCAAACGGGTGCCCCGAGTCGTCCCCCTCCCGGTCCGTGGGCGGTTCGCCGGCGCCGTTCAGTGCTCCTCGGCGCGCAGCACGATCGGGTTGGTGAGGGCCGCCATCGGCCCCCACGGCAGGTCCGGACCCATCGCGTTGCCCCTGCCCGGCGTCCCGTCCGCCCTCGGGTGGCGCACCTCGGCGCGGACGTAGGCGGCGAGCGAGGCCGTGGTGCGCCAGACGACCGTGCCGGAGCCGTCGGCGGGCAGCGACTCCTGGTGCAGCTGCCCCTCGTCGGTGATCAGCCGGACGGTGCCGCCGGGCACGCCGGAGACGGTGAGCCGGACGTCCACCGGGGCGTCGGCCGGGACGGTCAGCTCCTCACCGATGCCCGCCCGGCGGCCGTGGCCGGTGGCGGTGAGGTCGAGCCGCACGGCGGCGGACTCGGCCAGCCAGCTGCGCCCGGCGCGCAGCCCGTCCAGGACGGCGTCGCGGGTGAGGTCCTCGGCGAGGACGACGTTGTGCGGCAGGCCGATCACCTGGGGCGCGCTGTGGGCGTCGCTGTTGCCCATCGCGGGCCGCCAGGAGCGGCCGCCCCGGAGGGCCACCGCAAGCTCGGAGTCCCAGGTGTCGACGGCCGACTCGTCGTCGTAGGTCCACGGCCCGTTCCACACCTCGACGGCGTCGGCCTGCTCGTAGCCGAACTTCCACTGGCAGGCGACGTACGGGCAGTACGGGTGCGCGGGCACCACCAGGCCGCCGGAGCGGTGGACCTGGCGGACGAAGCGCGGGAAGTCCTCGTCGCGGGAGCGGTAGCGCCAGTCGACGAACTGGCCGGGCTCCAGGCCCAGCGCCAGCCAGTGGCCGTTGCGGGTGGTGACCTCCTCGCCGGGGACGATCAGCAGGTCCGGGCCGGCCAGCGGGCCCCAGACGGCGTGCGAGGAGCTGGTGTTGTGGTCGGTGGAGACGATGAAGTCCAGGCCTGCGGCGCGGGCACCGGCGGCCACCTCCTCGGGCAGGCGGCGGCCGTCGGAGTGCACGGTGTGCAGGTGGCAGTCGCCCCGGTACCAGGCCCGGCCGCGGCCGCGGGCCCGCTCCGGCGGGTAGTGCGGGGTGAACTCGGGCCCCGGCTCGCCGAACCGGAGGGTCGCCTCGACGTGGTACGCCAGGCCCTGCGGGGCGACCTGGTAGGGGCCCAGGACGATGTGCCAGGTGCCCGGGTTGATCGGGCCGGGGAGGTAGCCGGGGGTGGCGGAGTCGCGGGCGAGGGCGAATTCGGTGCGGAAGCCGCCGGACCAGCCGCGGAAGCCGTCGCCGCCGAGGTCGGTGCCGCGCTCGTCGAAGATGCCGATGTCGCAGGAGTTGCCGGGGGTGCCGGGCGGGACCGGCGGCTTGTCGTAGCTGTAGGAGACGGCGATCTCGCGGACGCCCTCGGGGACTTCGACGGGGAGGTAGACGAAGTCGGGGGAGCCGGTGGGGAGGTGGCCGGTGAGGGTGAGGGTGCGGTCGCTGCCTGTCCCGTCCGGGCTCGGGGCGGCCGAGGCGGGGCCTGCGGCACCGACGGTGGCGGCCAGGCCGAGGGCGGTGGCGGCGCCGGTGGCGAGGCCGGTGCGGAGCAGGTCGCGGCGGGCGGGGTGCGGTGGCGGGGCGGGGGGCGTGGGGTCGGCTGGGGGTGTCGGGTCGGATGAGGGCGTGGGGGCGGCGGGCATCGGGGCCTCCGGGCTGGGGCGGGCTGGGCGGCGGGCTGGGGCGGGCTGGTCCGCCGGTTCGCCTACCCCGGGGGGTGAACCCGGGGTGAGGCGGGGCCCACCGGGGTGGGGCGGGCCGGTGAAAGAGGGGCCCGGCCAGGGCGGGGCGAGTTGCGGGGAGTGACGGATGACCGGTTCATAGTCATGTGGTGGTTCGGACGACACGTGACGACGGGGCGGTCAGGAGGCAGGCGTGGCACTGAGTCGGCGGACGCTGCTGGCGGCGGTGGTGGCCGGCGGTGCGCTGGCGGGGTGCGGGGCGGGGCGGGGCGCGGAGGGTGGCGGGGCGGCCCTCGCACCGGCCAGCACGGTCGCGGGCTCGCCGGAGGCGCCTTCGGTTACTCCTGCGGCGACTCCTTCGGGTAGTGCCTCGGGGACGCCCTCGGGCGCGGCGTCGACCGCACCGTCCGTCGCGGCCTCACCGTCCGTCGCGGCCTCGGCGGCCCCCCGGGAGCCGGGCCGGGCCGAGCTGGTCCAGCGCTACGCGGCCGTGGCGCCGACCGCATGGGGAGTGGACCTCCCCGGGGTGGTCACCGGGCTGCCGGAGGGCCAGCGGGCCACGGCGCTCACCTTCGACGCCTGCGGGGGGCCCGGCGGGAGCCGCTACGACGCCGAGCTGATCGACTTCCTGCGCGCCCACGGCGTCCCGGCCACGCTGTTCCTGAACGCCCGCTGGATCGACGCCAATCCGCACATCTTCGAGCAGCTCGCCGCCGACCCGCTGTTCGAGATCGGCAACCACGGCACCGTGCACCGCCCGCTCTCGGTGACCGGCCGGTCGGCCGAGGGGATCGCCGGTACGGGCGGGGTCGGCGAGGTGTACGACGAGGTGGCGGGCAACGCCCACAAGCTGACCGAACTGCTCGGGCACCCGCCGCGGTTCTTCCGCTCCGGCACCGCGTACTACGACGACGTCGCCGTCCGGGTGGTCGCCGACCTGGGCGAACGGATCGCCGGGTTCACCGTGAACGCGGACGGCGGGGCGACCCTTCCGGCCGCCGAGGTGCGGCAGGAGGTGGCATCGGCGCCGCCGGGGGCGATCGTCATCGGGCACATGAACCAGCCGGGCCACGGCACCGCCAGCGGGGTGGCGGCGGCGCTGCCCGGGCTGCTGGCGGCGGGGCGGCGGTTCGTCCGGTTGTCCGACGTGCTGTGAGCCCCCGGGGGGCGGGGGCGGGGGGCCGGGGCTACGCCAGGCGGAGGCCGCTGGGGTGCTGCTCCTCGATGATGTCGACCAGCCAGTCGAAGACCGTCGGGCCCTTGCCCGCCCGGGCGGCGGCCAGCTCGGCCGCGACCTGCTCGCGGTTGGTGGGGTGGACCCGGGGGAGCTGCCGCTCCAGCTGGCGGACCGTCTCCGGGTAGCCGAGGGCGCGGCGGGAGGCCTCGTGGTCGCGCCACTCGATGACGTAGTCGTCGTCGTCCGGCGTGCCGAAGCCGCCCCTCAGGCAGTCGGCGAAGGCGTCCAGGTTGCGGCCGAAGTAGCCGTCGGTGCCGATCTTCCGACCGACCTCCGCCCAGAAGTCCTCCAGGCTGCCGATCTTCCCGCCGTCGAGCACATAGGTCACCGTCACGGGGACGAGGATATGCCCGGGCGGCGGACCGCCGGGTGACGGGAGGTTACGGCTCGACGGCGATCGCGGTGGCGAGCAGCCCGTCGCGCACCGCCCAGCGGCCCTCGAAGCCGTCCAGGCGGCGGCCGCCGACCACCGGGCCGGGGACCAGCAGCCGGGCGGTGAAGGTGCCGTCGGGGGAGAGGTCCAGCTCGGCCTCGTGGAAGTCCAGCCACAGCAGGGTGAGCGGGAACCAGGCCTTGTAGACCGACTCCTTGGCGCTGAACAGGATGCGGTCCCACGGCGTGTCCGGGTGTTCGGCGGCGAGCTTCGCCAGCCGCTCCTGCTCGACCGGCAGGGCCACGGACTCCAGCACGCCCTCGGGGAGCGGCAGCGCGGGCTCGGCGTCGATGCCGACCGAGGCCAGGGCGCCGGCCCGGGTGACGGCGGCCGCGCGGAAGCCGTCGCAGTGGGTGAGGCTGCCGATCACGCCCTCCGGCCAGCTCGGCGCCCCGCGCAGGCCCGGGACGAGCGGGCGGTACGGGACGCCGAGGCGGGTCAGCGCGGTGCGGGCGCAGTGCCGGACGGTGGTGAACTCGCGGCGGCGCTTGTCCACGGCGCGGGCGACGGCGGCCTCCTCGGCGGGCTCCAGCCGGGCCTCGGGCGGGTCGTCGTAGGCCACCTCGGTCACCACGACGTCCGGCAGCAGGTCCCCGATCATGCGTTCCCCCCTGGGTCGGCGAGCGCGGGCGGCGGGCCGCGCGGAGCGAGCCTAACGCGGGCGGGCGGGTCCGGTCCGTGATCTTCGGCAAATGGGGCTGCTCGCGCAGCGCCGGGGGCCCGGACCGGGGCCGCCCGCCCGGCGGCGGTCACTCGGGGGCGGTCACTTGGGGGCGGTCACTCAGCGGCGGTCATTCGGAGGAGGTGGCCTCCCGGGAGGTGCGCTCGGGCAGTGCGGTGCCGGGCGCCGTCCTCGGGCTTGGGCTGGGACGAGCCCTGCTCGGGTGCGGGGCGGTGGCTACTGCCCGTCACTGTCCGAGCAGGCGGGCGAAGTCCAGTCCGAGGCTGCCGAGGACGGGGAGTGCGCCGAGGTCGGTCACGCCGCCGACCGGGATGCTGTAGCCCTGGTTCACCTCGCGGGTCGCGGGGGAGGAGGCGGCGAGGGCCGGTGCGGCGACGGCCGTTGCGGCGAGGGCCGGGGTCAGGGCGGCGCCGAGGAGCAGGGCGGCGAGGGCGGTGCGCATGGGGCGGTCCTCCGGGGCGGGCGGGCGTGTGACGGCCTGTCAACACCGGGTGTGGCGAGGCGGTCACGCATCTTCGCCCCTTCGGCTGCATTGGTAAAGATCCTTGACTTGTGTTCATGGCAACACCGGAGAGGTCTGGACCATGCCGAGGAGGAGCGCATACGTTCCCTTCACCGGGTGGGCATCGGATCGTCGGATCGGTCGCCGAACTGCACTGCGGCCTCGGTGACTTCTGGCTGTCATGCCCATGACCTTTCCCGGAACCGTCGAACCGGAGGGAACGAACCATGCGCGCCATCGGCAAGAACCTCAGGCTCCTCGCGGGCGCCCCGCTCGCCGCCGCCGCCCTCATCGCCCTGACGGCCGGCTCCGCCAGCGCCGCGATACCGATCAACAAGCCGATGACCGGCAAGGCCACCTACTACACCGACGCGGGCTACGGCGCCTGCGGTACCCAGATCAACGCCTCCAGCCAGATGCTGGTCGCCGTCTCGCACACCTGGTGGACCACCGCCAACCCCAACAACGACCCGGTGTGCAAGGGCATTTCGGTCAAGGTCACCTACCAGGGCAAGACCATCACCGTCCCGGTGAAGGACCAGTGTCCGTCCTGCGACTCCACCCACATCGACCTCAGCCAGCCCGCCTTCGCCAAGCTGGCCCCGCTCGACAAGGGCGTGATCAACGGGCTCACGTGGCAGTTCGTCAAGGCCGGGCTGAACGGAAAGACCGTCGAGCTGTCCGAGCCCGTCACCGGCTCGACCATCGGCTGAGCGACGGCTGACCGGCGGCCCAGCTCGCCGGGCCCGTCCCCGCCGCTCGTGCGCGTTGGTGCGCCTGAGTGCGGGGGTGGGCCCGAAGCCGTCAACTCCCGTCTGCGGAGGGGCCCGAGGCGGCGTCCGCAACGCCGATCCGCGGGGCCATGGCGAGCAGCAGCTGGACCGCCGGGGAGGCCGTCCGAGGGTGGTGGGCCAGGCCCAGCGCGACCGTCGGCACCGGGCGGGCCAGGCGGCGCAGGCTGACGCCGGGGATCCGGAAGACCCGGGCCCGGCCCTCCGGGATCGGCGCGATGCCGTGGCCCGCCGCCACCGCGAGCAGCAGCTGCTCGTCGTCCGGCTCCTCGCGGACGATCCGGGGCGGCCGGTCGGGCCAGAGTTGGCCGGTGATCGACGCGTGCATCCCGGGCCCGTTGTCGCGCGGCCACAGCACCACCGGCTCGTCCCTGATCGCGCCCCGGTCGAGCCGGCCGCGGCCCCGGGCGAGCGGGTGGCCGCTCGGCACCGCGAGCAGCAGCTCCTCCTCGGCGATGACCCGGCAGGCCAGCTCGGGGACGTCCAGCGGCGGACGGACGAAGGCCGCGTCCAGCCGCCCGGCGAGCAGCTCCTCGACGTTGAGGGCCGTCCAGCCGGTCTGCAGGGCGACGTCCACCCTGGGGTAGCGGCTGCGGAACTCGCCCATCAGGGTGTCCGAGACGCCGCCGCGGGCCGAGCGGGTGTACGCCACCCGGAGGCTGCCCTGCTGCCCCCGGGCCACCGCCGCGATCCGCCGGTCGGCCTCGGCCACCTGGTGCAGCAGCTGCCGGGCCTCCTCGGCGACCGCGCCGCCGATCGGGGTCAACGTGCAGCCCCTGCTGGTGCGTTCGACCAGCTGCACACCGAGCTGCCGCTCCAGCGCCTTGATCTGCTGGCTCAGCGCGGGCTGGACCACCCGCAGTCGGCGGGCGGCCCGGGTGAAGTTCAACTCCTCGGCCAGGACGGCGAAGTAGCGCATGCGACGGAGGTCCACCGGCCGATGATAGGCCCGCCGGGGTGGTCCGGCGCCGAGCCCGCGCGCCGCCCACCGGCGGTGATAAGGGCGCCTTATCGCCGGGGGACGCAACCGGTCTTGGACGCCTCGCCGCCCGCCCCGCTTTCCTGGAGTCCGGCCGCCGCGACCGGACCGGCCGGCGGGCGTCGGGAGGAGGGGATCACCGTGGGCGTTGGCGTTGATTCGGGTGTGGACGTGGATGCGGACCCGGGCCCGGATCCGGGCGTGGGCCCGGGCATGGACCTGGACGTGGTCGTGATCGGCAGCGGAATCATCGGGCTCACCACGGCCCTGCGCCTCCAGGAGCAGGGCCTGCGGGTCGGGGTGGTGACGGCGGACGGGCTGCTGTCCACGGTCTCGGCCGTGGCCGCCGCCGTCTGGTACCCGGTGGGCGTGGAGCCGGGCGACCGGGTGGCCGCCTGGTCGGCGGCCACCTACGCCGAACTCGCCCGGCAGGCCCGGGCCGGCGTGCCCGGCGTCGTCCTGCGCGACACCTGGATGCCCGCGCTCCGGCGCCAGGACGCCGGCATCCCCTGGTGGGGCGCCGGCGTCCCCGACCTGCGCCGACTGGAACCGGCCGACCTCGCCCCGGCCTACGCGGACGGCTGGCGGTTCACCGCCCCCACGGTCGAGATGCCGCGCTACCTGCCCTGGCTGCTCGGCCGCTTCCGCGACGGCGGCGGCAAGGTGCTCCACCGGCGGCTCGACACCCTCCGACAGGCCGGCGCCTGGGCGCCCGTGGTGGTCAACGCCTCCGGCCTCGGCGCCCGGCTGCTGTGCGGCGACGACGCGGTGCGGCCGGTGCGCGGCCAGCTCGCCCTGGTGCGCAACCCCGGCCTGCGGGCCTCGCTGCGGATCCAGGACGAACCGGCCGGGTACACCTACGTCCACCCGCGCAGCCGGGACGTCGTCCTCGGCGGCACCTTCGAGGAGGGCAGCTGGGACCTCCGCGGCGACCGGGCGGCGGCCGAGGCGATCCTGGCCCGGTGCGCCGCGCACGTCCCCGAGCTGCGCGGTGCCGAACTCGTCGGCTGGCCGGTCGGCCTGCGACCCGACCGCAGGGGCGGGGTGCGGCTGGCGGCCGGGGAGATGGCGGACGGGCTCCGGATCGTGCACAACTACGGGCACGGCGGCGCGGGCGTCACGCTGAGCTGGGGGTGCGCGGACGCGGTGGTGGAGCTGGTCGGGGCAGGCGCCCGGATCCGATGATTCGCCCTGCGGGCTGCGGTCGTCGATGACTAGACTCCCGGTCCGTCGTGCGGACGTTCCGTACCGAAATCCAGTCCCGCGGAGGAGTCTTGGCCTCGATCACCCTCGACGCCGAGCGCCGCGTCCGCGCCGACGCCGGACGCGTCCGGATCGCCGCCGTCGACGCGCTGCGCTCGCTCGGCTTCCAGGTCACCTCGGAGCAGGCCACCGTGGTGGAGGCCCGGCGCGGCTCGGCCGTGCGCTCCGCGATGCTGCTGCCCGACGAAGTCCCGCTCGCGGCGCGGCTCCAGTTCGCCGCCGCCGACGGGCACGGCACCACGGTGTCGGTGCACCTGACCGACCGGGCCGTCTCGGTGGTCGCCCTGGGCGTGCAGTCCCCGTACGTGACGGCCTACCAGGGCGCCCTGTTCGCCCTCGACCGGGCGCTGGGCGGGCTCGACCCCGAGGCGGCGGCCGGCTTCCCCCAGCCCCGCTGGTGGACCCGGGCACCCGAGGCCGAGGCGCTGGCCCGGCACCACCAGACCGGGCAACGGGTGGTCGGCGGCGTCACCGCCCTGATCAACGACCGGCTCTCCGGCGGCCCCAGGGCCACCGGGCCGTCGTTGTGGGGCGGCGTCCAGGGCGCCGTCTTCCACTCCCGCGAGGGCGTCCTCGCCCTCGACCGGGCGGCCCTGGCCGGGCTGCTGGCGATCCCGGTGATGATGAGCAGCCGGCCGGACGGCGTGCCGGAGCCGCTCGGCGCCGAGGTGGCCCGGCTGGCCGCCACCGTGGAGGGGAGCCTGACCGCGGCCGGGTTCGGCGTGGTGGACGTGCGGATCGGCAGCGAACAGCGCCCCGCCTTCGAGTTCCTGTACCGCCAGTTCGGCATCCGCTGCCGGTTGCCCGTACGGACCCTGTGCACCTGCCGGGACTGCCGGCAGACCAAGGTGGTGAACCTGGACCTCCAGCGGATGCGGGAACGACGGCGGCGGCTCAAGCTCATTACCAGCGTCGTCCGCGCCGGCCACGGGAAGAACGGCGAGATCAACCCGTTCGCGATGATCGGGGCGTTCCTCCAACAGGGCAAGGTGGAACCCGACTTCATCTGCTCGCGCTGCGAGAGCACCGCGGCCGACGAGCACCCGGTGACCTTCTGCCCGGGCTGCGGGGACATGCGTACGGAGGGGGCGCTGCTCAGCTGCGGTGAGTGCGGGTACGACTTCGAGGCGCTGGTGGCGGGGCTGGCGGTGTGGGGGGCGGCGCCGGTCCCGGTGGTACCGCCGGCCCCGGTCGTACCGCCGCCTCCGGTGGCGCCGCCGCGCCCGGCCGTTCCGCCGATGCCGACGGCTGCGCCGATGCCGGCGCCGCCTGCTGCGCCGCCCGTCGCCCCGCCCGGGTTCGGCCCACCGCCCGAGGGGTACGCCCCGCCGTTGCCTCCGACCTGCGGGATCTGCGGCGGTAGTTACCCGGTGCTGTGGTCGGTGCAGGTGCTCGACGGCGCCAACCCCCGGCCGCTCACCGTCTGCCGCACCTCCCCGCAGTGCTCACCGCCCTCGGTGGTCCCCCCGGCGCGGCTCGGCACCTGAGCCGGGAGGGTTAGGTGGAGCGGTCGCCGGACCGGCCGGCCGGAGCGACAGGGGGGCGGGGATGAAGGGGATCAGGTTCGAGGCGTGGCGGGGGTCGCACTACGTGACGCTGGCCGAAGTGCTGGCCCGGCTGGGGGACTCGGCCCGGGAGCTGCGCTGGAGGTTCGAGTGCGATGAGCAGTGGGACCTCACGGCGGAGCTTGAGCGGCGCTCCGAGGGCGAGGGCATGGACACTGCGACGCTGCTCGCCCTGGTCTCCCCGGGAGTTCAGTTCGTCGACGCCGAGGCCACCGGGTTCGCCGAGGGCGGGCCGGTGGTGGTGCTCACGGAGTTCGACAGCACCCTGTGGGAGGTCCGCGCCGCCGACGAGCGCGTGCTGGCGGGACTCCGGCGGCACTACCCGGATGCCGTCGACCTCTGATCGGATGTGGCCGGAAAGGGGCTCCTCGGTGCGGTTCTCGGCGAGGCTAGGCTCCTCGGTGCCGACGGGGGAGGCGACCGGGCCGACCCCCCATGCGTGAACGGGGACACCTTGATGCGCACCATCGCCAAGCGCACCGTGCAGGGCTTCGCCGCTGCCGTGCTCGCCCTCGGCGGCATCGCCGCCACGGCGGGTACCGCCAGTGCGAGCACCGACACCTACTGCCAGCACGGGACGTGCATCACCGGCACGAACACCTACAACTCGTGGGGCCAGTACGGCACGGTCGAGATCTGCAACCACCAGTCGTCCGCCAACGACTTCGTCATCTGGATCAAGGACGACGCCAGCGGCAACACCATCGCCTCCGCGACCACACCGCTCCTGTACCCCGGCGACTGCTTCTCGCACGGCGGCTACACGACCAACTCCGGCGACGCGATCCAGGTCTTCGCCCGCTCGGGCAGCCTGTGGTCCTACGGCACGGACCCGATCTACCCGAGCTGATCACCGGCTGCCCCGTGTCCGTGGCCGGGCCCGCGCCTGCGGTGCCGCAGGCGCGGGCGGGGGGTCACAGGTGGCGTTCGACGGCCTCGAAGATGTCGGCGTCGGTCTCCTGCTGCCACTTGGGGAGGTCGTCCCAGTCGGCGGTGTAGGCGGGCTTGGGGTCGGCGATGCGGTGGTGGATCTGGGCGATCCAGCAGAGGGCGACGAACCGGCCCTTCTGCTCGCGGCTGAGGTTCGAGGTGGCGCCGCCGCTCACGGTGATGAAGTCGCGCACCTGGCCGAACACGGCGGCGGCAGCGGCCCGCTCCCAGTCGGGGGTCTCCTCCCAGGGGGAGACGTAGCCGGGCTTGGGGTCGCCGGGGAAGTGCTTGCGCACCCCGGCGATCCAGGCCTCGCGGAAGATCCGGCCGTCCTCGGTCATGGGGGATTCCTTTCGTCAGTCGGTGGGTTGGAGCGCTGAGATGTGGTCGTGAAGCGCTGCGATCCGGTGGTCCCGCATCAGAGGTGCGAGGTGCGGTTTGAGCCCGTCGAGCTTCCTCGCGATGTAGCCGGATCTGGTCTCGTCGGCCAGAGCCATGGAGGCCTCGCTGAAGTGAACGACCTGTTCGATGTCGCCGCTGTGAGCGTTGAGCGTGGCGAGTTCGGCGAGGACGGCGCCACGGCGTCTGGGAGACCGACTCGTCTCCAGTGCGTTGAGTAGGGCCTGTTCGGCAAGGTCGGGTCGGCCGAGAGCGAGGTAACAGGTGCCACGCTCCTCAGCGAGGCGGGTGCCGTCGAACCGCAGCCAGCCCCCGTTCTGGATCGGGCCGCTCAGGCCGGTCACCTGCTCGGCCTCGGCAAGTGCGCGGTCGCAGGATTCCAGTTGTCCGAGGCCGGCGTACACCTGCGCCTGGACGACGGCGACCCAGTGACGAGTGGAGAGTTGGTCATCCCCCCGCTGGGCGATCCGCGACGCGGCGGCGAGGATCGGTTCGGCTGTGGCAAATCGACGTTCGGACAGTTCGATGAAGGCGTGACGGGTCAGAGCGCAGGCCCAGAGGTCATAGTTCGACGCTTCGCGAGCGGCCGCTGCGGCAAGGGTGTAGCACTGTGCGGCATCCGTGTAGTGGTTGGCATCGAAGAGGATCTCGCCGGCGAGTTGGTAGAGGTTGGCCGCCACCTCGCAGATTGGCTTCCGTTCGCTGTCCGAGGTGATTGAGCGGAGCCCGGCTGTGAGAGCCACCAGCTGATGCCGCACCAGTGGATAGACCGCTTGCTTGTTCCGGGACGAGGAGAAGGCCTGCCAGAGATGGGCGCTCATCAGGCTGTCAGCATGGAGTGACGGGATGGGAGCTGCTGACGCCGGTGTGTTCCCGCCAGAGGTGAACGTGATCAGGGCCCCTGTCGCCGCAATCAGCCCGAGGGCCTCGCGTCTCTTCATATCGTCACTTTCGTCGATGGACGAAGGGATCGTCTTGCGAACCGGCGACTTGGGCGGCGGGTTCAGGAGGCCGTCCAGTTCAGAGGTGGTGACCTTGAGGAGCGCTGCGAGCTTTGGCCTCTGTTGAGGCTGGGGGTCGGCGTGTCCGCACTCCCAGCGGGTGACGGTGGAAGTAGCAACTCCAAGATCGGCAGCGAGCCTTTCCTGACTGTAGCCCAACTCCCTGCGCCTTTGGGCGAACAGGTTGCGCTTGCTGCTCATCCGTCCCAGCTCCACGAGTGCCATCGTTCCCACCCGTGCGTCTGCGACGCCTGGGTAACGCCTGGAAAGTGCGGTAGGTCCGCTCTGGTTGAAGGTAACGCATTGTCGTTCACTGGTCACGTGCTGCTTTGAGTGCTGGCTTGAGGGCCGTGCCTCGCAGTGCTTCGGTTCGAGACTCCGATGGCCGAGGGGCTGTTGATGATGAGTGGACTTCTTATCGCCGAGCGGGCGCCGAGGCCTGCGACTGCGATGTTGCCGTACCGGGCGGAGGCGGTGGGGGAGGCCCGGCGGATGGTGCGGGGGAAGCTGGCGGAGTGGGGGCTGCCGGAGTTGGTCGAGCCGGCGGCCCTGGTCGTCAGTGAACTTGTCACCAATGCGGTGAAGACCGGGTGTCTGGCGCGGATGACCGTCACCGTCCGCAGGCTCACCGACCGGACCGTGCGGGTGGCGGTGCGGGACGGGTCCCGAACCCTGCCCGTGCTGATGGTGGCGGGCGAGGACGAGGAGGGGCACCGGGGGCTCGCTCTGGTTCACCACGTGACCGGCGGGCGTTGGGGGGCCTCCGTGGAGGCGTACGGGAAGATCGTGCATGCGGACCTGACGGTGGTGGTCCCTTGACCGGAGAGGGGAGTTCGGGTGATGCCGATGTTGTACGTGGTGGTGTGTGCGGCCGGAGTGGCGGGTGGCGTGGGCGAGTTGATCTCCGCCGCGCAGGGGCGGGGGTGGTCCGTCGGGGTGGTGGCGACTCCGTCGGCGACGGGGTTCATCGACGTGGAAGGCGTGGAAAGGCAGACGGGTTTCCCGATCCGCTCCGCCTGGCGGAAGCCCGGGGACCCCCGGCCGTTGCCCGATCCGGACGCGCTCGTGGTCTCGCCCGCCACCTTCAACACGATCAACAAGTGGAGCGCCGGGATCTCGGACACCCTCGCGCTGGGCATCCTGTGCGAGTCCTACGGCTGGGGGATCCCGGTCGCCGTCCAGCCCTGCCTGAGCGCGGCCCAGGCGGCGCACCCCGCGTACGGGGAGAGCCTGGAGCGGCTGCGCCGGATGGGCGTGCGGATCGCGGAGTTCACCCCCGGGTCGTACAGCTGGACCCGAGCGCTGGACCTGTTGGAGGACTGACAGGGTGGCTGGTCCGGCAGCCCGATCCTGGCAGTGTGCCGCTGTTCCCCCGTGATCGGCCCGGAGTAGCGTCCGGGCAGGTCGGCGACGGTGTTGGGAGGTTCCGGTGGCAGCGGTCAACGGCGAGGTGTCGTTCTGGTACGCGGCGGAGGGGGTGCCGCAGCCCGGGCCCGCGTTGCCGGGGGGCGCCGACGTGGACGTCTGCATCGTCGGCGGCGGGTACACCGGGCTGTGGACGGCCTACTACCTGAAGAAGGCCGAACCCTCCCTGCGGGTCGCCCTGTTGGAGCGCCGCTTCTGCGGCTACGGCGCCTCCGGGCGCAACGGCGGGTGGCTGTACAACGGCTTCGCCGGGCGCGAGGCCTTCGCCGGGAAGTACGGCCGGGGCCGGGCGGCGGCGATGCAGCGGGTGATGGACGCGGCGGTCCGGGAGGTCGTGGAGACCGCGGCGGCCGAGCGGATCGAGGCGGACGTCCGCCAGGGCGGCGTACTCGAAGTGGCCCGGAGCAGGCCGCAGTTGGAGCGCCTGCGGGCGTTCGTCGAGACCGAGCGCGGCTACGGCGAGGGCCGGGTGGAGGAGCTCTCCGCGAAGGAGGCGGCGGAGCGGATCAACGTCACCGAGGTCCGGGGCGGTGCCTGGTCCCCGTACGGCGCCCGGATCCAGCCGGCGAAGCTCGCGCGGGGCCTGGCTCGGGTGGTGCGGGAGTTGGGGGTCGAGGTGTCCGAGGGGACGCCCGTCACCGGGATCCTTCCCGGCGGGGGTGGCCGCCGCCCGCGCGCCGTGACCCCGTACGGCACCGTCACCGCCGACCACGTGCTGCGCGCCACCGAGGGATTTACCGCCGGGCTGCCCGGCGAGCGCCGGACCTGGCTGCCGATGAACTCGGCGATGGTGGCCACCGAGCCGCTGCCCGCCGAGTTCTGGGCGGAGGCCGGCTGGCACGGCCGGGAGGTGCTCGGGGACTTCGCGCACGCCTACATGTACGCCCAGCGGACCGCCGACGACCGGATCGCCCTCGGCGGGCGGGGCGTGCCGTACCGCTTCGGCTCGCGGACGGACTCGGACGGCAGCACCCAGGTGGAGACGGTGCGCCAACTGCGCCGGATCCTGAACGACTTCTTCCCCGCCGCCGCGCACGCCCGGATCGACCACGCCTGGGCCGGGGTGCTGGGCGTCCCCCGGGACTGGTGCGCGACGGTGGAGCTGGACCGGGCGAGCGGGCTCGGCTGGGCGGGCGGGTACGTCGGCAGCGGGGTGACCACCACCAACCTGGCCGGCCGTACCCTGCGCGACCTGGTGCTGGGGCGGGACACCGAGCTGACCGCGCTGCCCTGGGTGGGGCACACCGTGCGCCGCTGGGAGCCGGAGCCGCTGCGCTGGCTGGGGGTGCAGGCGATGTACGCCGCCTACCACGCCGCCGACCGGCAGGAGGCGGTCGGACGGGCCACCACCTCGCCGATCGCCCGGGTGGCGGACCTGGTCTCCGGGCGAATCTGACGGGCCGTTCGGCCGAGGCGTGCGGCTGGTCTGCCAGGAGGCCCGCCGTGCGCCGCGCACCGTTGGGGCGTGCCGAGGAGAACCCTGACGGCCGTCCGCTCCGCCCCGCTGCCGGACCGTGGCGGGCACGACCTCGCGCCGGTGCTGGGGGCACCCGGTCGCTTCTGGGTGAGCACCCTGCACGGGCTGTGGCGTTACGACCCGGCCGCCGACCGGTTCGCCGCCGTCCGACTGGCGGATCCGGCCGACGAGCGGGACGTCAAGACCCTCGGCGACGATCCCGGTACCGGGCGGCTGCTCAGGGTGGCGCCGGACCACTCCGGGGCCTGCGACTGGTGCACCTCGGTGATCCGGCTGCACCGCCCCGAGGGGACGTGGAAACTGCCCGGCACGCAGCTGTACAAGGCGCGCTGGTGGGGCGGCCGGTAGCAGATCCGTGACGGACGGTAGTCGATCTTGGTCGGCGGGTCGGCGATACCACCCGTTCTGCTTACCGCGTTCGGCTGATGGGGCATATTGTGTACCCCCGCAAACTACTCCAATGGAAGTCAGTTTCCCGTCAGCGTCCGAAAACCATCTGCGGACCTGCGCCGACTGGGATAGCGTCGAAGCCGTCGGGGGGCCGACACCGATCAGGTGTATTCGAACGTCAGCTACCGGGCCGTAATGGCCCGAATTGGTCCTGGAGAAAAGCATGCGGAATTCCCCGGAGGAAAGCCGGTCGGACGTCATCGACGATCTGCAGCTCGCGGTCGACTCGCTGGCGGCCTTTCCGGCCCGGAATGCGGCCGGAACGGCGGACGTGACCGAACGGCTCGCGGCGGTCGCCGCGCTCTGCCGGTCGGTCGACACGGTGCTCGACAGCCTGGTCGTGCAGGCGGCCGCCGAGGCGGCCGAGGAGGGCTGGACCGCGGCCCGGATGGCGGCCGAACAGTCCGGCTACTACGCCAGGTTGCAGCGGGCGCTGCTCCCCTCCGCTGCCGTCGCCGGGCTGACGGAGCAGTGAGCGCCCTGCACCCGGGCGTGCACGTGCTGTCCTGCTCCACCCGGTGGAGCGACGTCGACGAGAACGGGCACATCAACAACGCCAGGCTGGTCGGCTACGTCCAGGAGGGGATTTACGACCTGTTCCGCCACCACGCGACCGCCGTCCGGCAATCGCTGTTCCCGTCCGGATTCATTATCGCCCGGCACGAGATCGATTACCTGGAACAGTTGCACCACCGCCCCGAGCCTTTGTCGGTGCGGCTGACGGTGGAACGGCTCGGGCGGAGTTCCGCCCACATCGAGGTGAATGTCTGCCGGGAGCCGCTCACATTTATGCGGGCGCGGACCGTGGTGGTCGCGCGGGACCGGGAAACCGGGCGTTCGCGCAAACTCAGCCAGAACGAGCGGCGCTTTCTGGCGGCGTTTATGTCGGTCTCGGCGGCCGGCTCGGTGCTGGACACGGCGCGTGGCGACCGCGGGGCTGTCGGCGCCGCTGCGGCTGCGGCTGCTGGGTCCGCTGGGTCTGCCACGGCTGCTGGGGCGGCTCGGAGGCAGGCGCCGGTGCAGGGCTCGGGGCCGACCCCGGTGCGCTGGGTGCCGGTCCGGTCCGGTGGCGGGGTGGGCTCGCCGCGCGGCCCGCGTCGGCGGTGCCGCGCCTCGGCGAGCTGAACCGCCCGCCGAACCGCCTCCTGAACCGCCTACCGACCGGTGGGCTCCCGTGCCGGTGACGGCACGGGCCGGCGGCGTGATCGACAACGGCGTCGATCCGTCCGTCCGGCCCTCCCGGCCGGTTCTCGCCGGCCCTCCCCGCCCGGCCCAGCGCGGCCGGCCCATCCCGCCCAGCCCCTGCCGTCCGGCTTCCTCCGCACCGCCCGGGTACGGCGCCAGGGTTCCGTTCGGGACCACCGCCCCCACCCGCAGCGGCGGGTCCGCCCGGTCCGGAGCGCAGTACGCTGAGCAACACGGGAACCGGTACGTCCCCCGGCGGTCACGGGCCGCGACCAGCAGCCTCCCTGGCCCATCGGCCGCCGACCCGGCCCGGTCCCGCCGACCGGAAGGAGGACGCGATGACCATCTCCTGGGAGGACTTCCGCGCCCGCGTCGTGGAGCGCGGCGAGTACCGGGGCGAGGCGGAGGCGGACCACGCCATCCGGGTCGTGCTCGGCCTGCTGGGCGAGCACCTGGTGGGCGGTGAGCGCGGCGAGCTCGCCGCGGCGCTGCCCGAGACGTACGCCTCGCTGCTCCGGGACGCCCGGCCCGCCGCCGAGCCGCTGACCGCCGAGCGCTTCGTGGAGGCCGTGGTGGGCTGGATCGACGGCGCCACGACCGCGACCGCCCAGTGGGACATCGGGGCGGTGCTGAGCACCCTGGCCGATCTCGTCCCGGGGGAGCTGGTGGACCGGGTGGTCGAGCAGCTGCCGGACGGCTACGACCTGCTCTTCGGCCACCCGCTGCGGGCCTGAGGACGCGCTAGCGGCCGGTGGTGGCCCGGAACAGCTCGGCGCCCGGCCCGGTCAGCTCGACCGGCCCGGCGCCCGGGCGCAGGTAGGCCGAGGCGCCCCGGGGCAGGTCGAGGCCGGGGTGCCCGGGGGCGTGCAGCCGGGCCCGGCCGGCGGTGCAGAGCAGGATCTGCGGGGTGGGCAGCTCGATCCGGACGGGGGCGGCTGCCGGGTGCAGCCGGGAGAGTCGGAACTCCTCGGCAGGGGACGGGAATTCGTCCTCGACGGCGGTCAGCGGGCGGGCCTCCAGGACGGACGGCCGGGCGGCCCGGAAGTCGGTGACGGCCAGCAGCCCGGCCACGTCGACGTGCTTGCCGGTGAGTCCGCAGCGCAGCACGTTGTCCGAGTTGGCCATCAACTCGACGCCCACGCCCCGGAGGTACGCGTGCGGCACCCCGGCGGCGAGGTACAGCGCCTGGCCGGCGCCGAGCCGGACGTGGTTGAGCAGCAGCGCGGCGAGCAGGCCCGGGTCGCCGGGGTACTCCTCGGCGAGCCGGGCGTAGGCCGCGCAGGTGTCCGCATGGGGTCCGCCGGAGGCCGCGGTACGGCGCAGCGCCCCGGCCACGGCGGCGAGTTGGGCGGCGTCGGCGCCCAGCGCCCGGCGCAGCAGCGCGGGCAGTGCCTCGGCGGCGGGCCGCTCGCGCAGGGCGGCCGCCCAGGGGGCGAGCACGCCGAGGGCGTCCAGCAGCCGGGCGGTGGCGGCCGCCGGGCGGAAGCCGCAGAGGGCTTCGAAGTCGCCGAGGGCGCAGAGCAGTTCGGGCTTGTGGGAGCGGTCCTTGTAGACCCGCTCCGGGGCGGTGAGCGGGATGCCCCGGGCCTGTTCGGCGGCGTACCCGGCCTCGGCCTGGGCGCGGGTCGGGTGGACCTGCAGGGAGAGCGCCCGGTCGGCGGCCAGCACCTTGAACAGGAAGGGCAGTTCCGGGCCGAAGCGCCGTACGGTGTCCGGCCCGAGCAGGCCGTCCGGGTCGGCGGCGATCAGCGCGTCGAGTGACCGGCCGCCGGCCCGGGAGGGTGCGCTGGGGTGGGCGCCCATCCACAGTTCGGCCTGCGGGGTGCCGTCGGGGGCGGTGCCGGTGAGGGCGGGGATGGCGGTGGGGGAGCCCCAGGGGTAGTGGCGGACCGGGTTGTTTAGCAGGGCGTAGGGCGGCATGCCAGGGTCTCCCGGGGCTGTCAGCGGCAGAGCGCGGCGGCGCCGATCAGCCCGGCGTCGGTGCCGAGCTCGGCGCGGCGCACGTCCAGGCCTCGGACGTAGGACAGGGCGGCGTAGCGGTCCAGGTGGCGGGCGAGCGGGGCGAAGAGCACCTCCCCGGCGGTGGCGACGCCGCCGCCGACCACCACCCGGTGGAGGTCGACCAGGGCGGCGGTGGCGGCGATCCCGGCGGCCAGTGCCTGGGCGGCCCGGTCGAAGGAGGCCAGCGCGACCGGGTCGCCCACGGCGGCGGAGGCGGCCACGGCGCGGGCGGTGGCGTCCTCGCCGGGCGGGCGCCAGCCCTCGGCGAGGGCCCGGCGGGCGATCGCGGTGCCGCTGGCCAGGCCCTCCAGGCAGCCGCGGGAGCCGCACGGGCAGGGCTCGCCGTCCAGGTCGACGGTGATGTGGCCGAGGTGGCCGGCGTTGCCGCTGGGGCCGGGGCGGACGGCGCCGTCCAGCACCAGTCCGGCGCCGACGCCGGTGGACACCACCAGGCAGAGTGCGTTGGCGGCGCCCCGGGCGGCACCCTGCCAGTGCTCGGCGGCGGCCATCGCGACGCCGTCGCCCGCCAGCCGGACCGGGAGTCCGGCCACGGCCGGGTGCGCGGCGACCTCGGCGACCAGCGGGAAGCCGCGCCAGCCGGGGATGTTGACCGGGCTGACGGTGCCGTCGGCGAGGTCGACCGGGCCGGCGCTGCCGATGCCGACGGCCGTCACGGCGGCCCAGTCGGGGGTGCCGGCCAGCTGGTCCAGCACCTTGTGCACCACGGCGAGCACGGCCGGGCCCGGCTCCCGGGCGGGGGTGGGCAGCTGCAGCCGGTGCCGCAGTCGGCCGGCGCCGTCGACCAGCGCCCCGGCGATCTTGGTGCCGC
Source organism: Kitasatospora sp. NPDC028055 (assembly GCF_040637885.1). Classification (NCBI taxonomy): domain Bacteria; kingdom Bacillati; phylum Actinomycetota; class Actinomycetes; order Kitasatosporales; family Streptomycetaceae; genus Kitasatospora; species Kitasatospora sp. NPDC028055. The sequence continues at coordinate 50,500 of NZ_JBEZXE010000017.1, forward strand.
CGACGTCGACGGCGGCGAACAGGGGGGTGAGCGGCATGGCGGGCTCCCGGAGGGGTCGGCGGCGCCCCGGCCGGGCGGGCCGGGGCGCCTTCACCGTACGTCGGTCAGCGGGCGGCGCTGAGGCGCAGCGTGACCAGTTCGAACGGGCGCAGCGCCAGGTGCACCGTGCCGTCCTCGACCGTCACCTCGCCGCGGGTGCCGTCCCAGGGCCGTTCCAGCAGGTCGCAGGGGACGGCGCCGGCCAGCGGGAAGGAGGTGGTGAGCCGGCCCCGGGCCCGGCCGCCGCCGGCCTCGTAGACCCGGACGACCAGGTCGCCGCTGCGGTCGTCGGCGAGCTTGACGGCGCTGACCACCAGGGCGTCGTGGTCCACCTCGACCAGCGGCGCGACCCGCTCGGCGGTGCCGGTGACCCGGCGCTCGGGCAGGCCGATCCGGTAGCCCTCGCGGACGGCGTCGCCGATCGCGGCGCCGGGGACCAGCGCGTGCCGGAAGCGGTGCAGGCCCTGGTCGGTCTTCGGGTCGGGGAAGCGCGGGGCGCGCAGCAGCGAGAAGCGGACCGTGGTGGTGGTGCCGCCGTCGTCGGCGCGCACGGCGCGGGTGACGTCGTGGCCGTAGGTGGAGGCGGTCACCAGCGCGACGCCCCAGCCGGGCTCGTCCAGGTGGACGAAGCGGTGGTTGCAGGCCTCGAACTTGGCGGCGTCCCAGCTGGTGTTGGTGTGGGTGGGCCGGTAGAGGTGGCCGAACTGGGTCTCGGCGGCGTACCTCTCGGTGTGGACGTCGAGCGGGAAGGCGGCCTTGAGGAACTTCTCGGTCTCGTGCCAGTCGACCTCGGTGTCGATGTCGAGCCGCTGCTCGCCCGCGTGCAGGGTGAGGGTCTGGACGACGGTGGAGGAGCCGAAGGAGCGGGCGATCCGGACCTCGGCCCGGCCGTCGGTGGCTGTGGCGGTGAGGGAGTCGACGCCGGTCAGGTCGGTGACGGTGTTGCGGTAGAACTGGTCCACGTCCCAGGCGTCCCACATGTTGGGGAAGTCGGGGTGCAGCTGGAGCAGGTTGGCCCGGCTGCCGGGGGCGACGGTCTCCCGGCCGGTGGCGAGCTCGACCGCCGAGGCGATCAGGCCGTCGGCGTCGACCACCACCTCCAGCAGGCCGTTGCGCAGGGTGAACCCGCCGCCGTCGAGCGGAGTGACCGTGGCGGCCGGGGCGTCCGTGGCGTCCGTGGCGGCGAGGGCCGCACCGCCCGCTGGGACGGCCGAACGGGCGTGCGGGGCGGCGTTGAACACCAACTCCCGTCCACCGTCCGCCGGTCCGGCCAGCGCCCGCTGGGCCGCGTCGATCAGCTCCTCCAACTCCCGTGCCAGCGCCGCGTAGGTGGCCTCGGCCTCGCGGTGCACCCAGGCGATCGAGGAGCCGGGCAGGATGTCGTGGAACTGGTGCAGCAGCACCGTCTTCCAGATCCGGTCCAGCTGCTCGTACGGGTAGGCGTACGGCTGCTCGGCGTCGGTGTGCAGCGCGCCTGCGCGCAACGCGGCCGTGGCGCACCAGAGTTCGGCCTCGCGCAGCAGGTTCTCGCTGCGCCGGTTGCCCTGCTTGGTCTTCGCCTGGCTGGTCAGGGTGGCCCGGTGCAGTTCCAGGTAGAGCTCGCCGACCCAGACCGGCGGGTTCGGGTACTCGGCCTCGGCCTTGGCGAAGAACTCGGCGGGGTTCTCCCAGCGGACGGTGGCCGAGCCCTCCAAGTCCCGCAGCCGGGCGGCCTTGCCGACCATCTCACGGGTCGTCCCGCCCCCGCCGTCGCCCCAGCCGGTCGGGGCGATCGAGTGCCGGGCCACGCCCTTGTCCTTGAAGTTCCTCGCGGCGTGGGCGATCTCGCTGCCCTTCATGGAGCAGTTGTAGGTGTCCACGGGCGGGAAGTGGGTGAAGATGCGAGTCCCGTCGATGCCCTCCCAGAGGAAGGTGTGGTGCGGGAACCTGTTCACCTGGCTCCAGGAGATCTTCTGGGTCAGCAGCCACTTGGAGCCGGCGTTGCGGATGATCTGCGGCAGGCCGCCGGTGAAGCCGAAGGTGTCGGGCAGCCAGGCCTCGTGGTTCTCGACCCCGAACTCCTCCAGGAAGAACCGCTTGCCGTACACGAACTGCCGGGCCATCGCCTCCGAGCTCGGCATGTTGGTGTCGGACTCCACCCACATGCCGCCGGCCGGGACGAACCGGCCCTCGGCGACCGCCTTGCGCACCCGGGCGTACACCTCCGGGCGGTGCTCCTTGATCCAGGCGTACTGCTGCGCCTGGGACATGGTGTAGCGGAACTCCGGCTCGTCCTCCAACAGGGCGGTCATGTTGGCGGTGGTCCGGGCGACCTTGCGCACCGTCTCGCGCAGCGGCCACAGCCAGGCGGAGTCGATGTGGGCGTGGCCGATCGCGCTGATCCGGTGCGCGGACGGCACGGCGGGCGCGGCCAGGACCGCGGTCAGCTCCGAACGGGCCGCGGCGGCGGTGCCGTTGACGTCCTGGAGGTCGATCGCGTCCAGCGCCCGCTCGACCGCGCGCAGCACCTCCCAGCGGCGGGCGCCGTCCACCGGGAGCTCGGCCATCAGCTCGCCGAGCACCTCCAGGTCCAGCGACAGCTGCCAGACGGTGTCGTCGAAGACGGCGAGGTCCATCCGGGCGAGCCTGTACTGCGGCTGGTCGCCGGCCGTCTCCCGGTCGCCCAACTCGGTGGGCAGGAAGGGGTGGTAGTCCAGGATCACCGGGTTGGCGGCGGCCTCGACGTGCAGCAGCACCTGTTCGCCGCCGGCCGCCGGGGCGGCGATCCGCACCCACTGGTTGCGCGGGTTGAGGCCCTTCACCGGGCTGCCGTCCGGGCGGTAGACCAGGCCCTCGCACTGGAAGCCGGGCATGTTGGCGTCGAAGCCGAGGTCGATCAGCGCCTCGACCGTCCGGCCGGCCCAGGCCTGCGGCACCGTGCCGGACACCGTCAGCCAACTGGTGCCCCAGGGCGCGCCCCAGGCGTCGCCGACGGCGATCGGGGTGCGCGGCGCGGCCAGGCCCTCGGCGACCGGGACGGGCTCGCCGGGGGCGGTCCAGATACCGACCTCCAGCGGGACGGACTCCGGGTAGACGGCCGGGAGGATGCGCTCCTCCAGGACGCGCTTGAGGCGGGACTCGACGAGGGTGCGGTCATCGTGCATGTCGGCAGGCTCCGTTGCGTGCGTGCGTGCGGGAGGGCGGTTGCAGAGGCGGGCGGTGGCGGGGAGGTCGGTCGTAGGGGCGGCGGCTACGGAGAACGTACGTCGGCGGGGTGGACCACCTCGGTGATGCCGCGCGCGGCCAGGTGCGCCGCGTCCCCGGCGCGTTCGGCGAGCACGGCGGTCGGGCGGGCGCCGGCCTCGGTGAGGCGCATGAAGGCCTCGTACACCGGGCCGCCGGGACCGCAGTCCGCGCGGCGCGGGGAGGTGACCGCGTCGCCGGTGGCGACCACCACGGCGGTGCTGCGCGGCTTGGGCGGCTGCCAGCTGCGGCGGGCCGCGGCGGCGGCCTCGGCGAGCCGGGCGCCGGCCGGCTTGACCGTCCGGTCGGTGGTCAACAGGCCGAGGCTGTACTCCAGTTCGGGGAAGTCGGCGAGCGAGCGGTCCACGTCGTGGGAGCACCACCAGGTGACGCCCCAGAGATCCGGGCAGTCCAGCACGGCCTCGACGGTGGCGGCGGTGAACCGGGCCGCGTCCGCGGCGGTGATGTGCGGGGCGGGCGCGCCGACCTCCTGCAGCCAGACCGGGCGGGCCGGGTCCTCGGCCCAGGCCTTGGACAGCTCGACCAGGTACGCGGCGTGCTGGGCGGTGGCGGTGGAGCGGGCGCCGTAGCGCTGGGCGGTGCCGTTGAAGACCCAGGAGTGCACGGCGGTGGCGCCGCCGAGGCGGGCCGAGTGCCAGGGCGTGAAGGGGTGTTCGTCCAGGTACCAGGCCGCGTCGTAGGAGGCGTGCAGGTGCAGCCGCCCGGGCGCGCCCTCCTCGCAGGCGGCGAGCATCCGGTCCAGCCAGGCCTCGGCCTCGGCGGGGGTGCACCGGTCCGGGTCGGGGTGCGGGGCGCCGGAGAACTGGTTGATCTCGTTGCCGAGCGTCATCCCGAGGAAGTTCGGCCGTTCGCGCAGCGCCCCGGCGAGGGTGCGCAGGTAGGCGGCCTGGCCGTCCAGGACCTCGGGGTCGGTGAACAGGTTGCGGCGGTGCCAGGTCCGGGTCCAGGCGGGCAGGAAGTCGAAGCTGGACAGGTGGCCCTGGAGGCCGTCCACCGCGACGTCCAGGCCGCGTTCGCCGGCCGCGTCGACGAGTGCGGTCAGCTGTTCGACGGCGCGTGGGCGGATCAGGGTGCGGTTGGGCTGGAACAGCGGCCAGAGCGGGAAGACCCGGACGTGGTCCAGGCCGAGGGCGGCGACCGAGTCGAGGTCGGCGCGCACGGCGTCCAGGTCGAAGTCCAGCCAGTGGTGGAACCAGCCCTTGCTGGGGGTGTAGTTGACGCCGAAGCGCGGGGCCTGCGGAGTGGTGGTCGCGGTGGTCGGGGTGGTCACGGTGGTCACGGGAGGGCTACCTCAACTGGTTCGGGGCGTACGGACGGTGTTGTCGTCCTCGGGGGCTCAGCCCTTGACGGCTCCCTCCTCGACGCCCTGGAAGAAGAAGCGCTGGCAGACGGCGAACACCACGACGATCGGCAGGAAGGCGATCATGGTGCCGGCCGCGATCAGCCGGGGATTGGCGGAGAAGGTGCCGTTGAGGTACTGGAGCCCGACGGTCAGGGTGTACTTCTGCGGGTCGTTGAGCACGATCAGCGGCCAGAGGAAGTCGTCCCAGGCGCCGATGAAGGTGAAGATGACGATCACGCTGAGCATGCCGCACACGTTCGGCAGGCCGATGTGCCACAGCCGCTGCCAGACGTTGGCGCCGTCCACCAGTGCCGCCTGGTCGAGTTCGGCCGGTACGGCGGCGAAGGCGGTGCGCATCAGCAGGACGTTGAGCATGGCGATCGCCCCGGGCAGGGCCACGCCGGCCAGGGTGTCGGCCAGGCCGAGGCCGCGCACCAGCACGTACTGGGAGACGATGGTGACCTCGCCGGGCAGCACCAGGGTGGCCAGGAAGAGGCCGAGGAGCAGCCGGGCGCCGCGGAAGCGCAGCCGGGCGAGGGCGTAGCCGGCCAGGGTGCAGCCGACCACGTTGCCGGTGATGCAGACGGCGGCGACGGTCAGCGAGTTGAGGGCGTACGTCCACACCGGGATGGTGTCGGCGACGGTGCCGAAGTTGCCCAGGGTGGGCTGGTCGGGCAGGAAGCTCGGGGTGCGGGTGTAGACGTCCTCGGTGGGGCCCTTGAGGGCGGTGGACAGCTGCCAGAGGAAGGGGCCGATGACCAGCAGCAGGACGAGCAGCAGGAGCAGGTAGCGGGCGGCGGTCTGCCCACGGGAGGGGGTGTTGAAGCCGCGGGCGGGCCTGGTGCGGCGGGCGGGCTTGGTGCGGCGGGTGGGGCCGGAGCTGCGGGCGGGTTCGGGGCTGAGGGTGGGGTCGGAGCCGAGGGTGGTCACGGGTTCAGGCCGCCTTCCGGTTCAGCCGCATCAGGAACAGCATCGGGCCGAGGGTCACCACGAACAGCAGCAGGCTGAGCGCGGAGGCGTAGCCCAGGTGGCCGTTGAAGCCGCGGCTGTACATTTGGATCAGCATCACCACCGACATGTCGCGGCCGCCGGGGCCGCCCAGTCCGTTGGAGAGCACGTACAGCTCGGAGAAGACGCGCAGCGAACTCACCGAGATGAGCGCGGAGATGAGCACCATGGTCGGGCGCACCCCCGGCAGGGTGATGTGCCAGAAGCGGCGCAGCGGGCTCGCGCCGTCCACGGCCGCCGCCTCGTGCAGCTCGTGCGGGACGTTGGCGAGGGCGGAGAGGTAGATGACCATGTAGTAGCCGAGCCCCTTCCAGACGGTCAGGGCGATCGCGCTGAACAGCAGCAGCCAGCGGTCGGTGAGGAAGGGGACCGGGGAGTCGGCCAGGCCGCCCTCCTGGAGCAGGCCGTTGACCAGGCCCCGGTCGTCCAGCACCCAGCCCCAGATCAGCGCCACCACGACGGCGGAGGCGATCACCGGGGTGTAGAAGGCGGTGCGGAAGAAGGTGATGCCGGGGATCCGGCGCTGGACCAGCAGGGCGAGCAGCAGCGGCAGGACGGTCAGCAGGGGGAGGCAGACCAGCATGAACACGATGCTGTTGAGCAGGGCGTCGGCGAGCTGGGTGTCGTCCAGCAGCCGGCCGTAGTTCTCCAGGCCGGTGAACCGGCCGCCGCCGATGGGCTTGGCGTTGGTGAAGGAGAGGATCACCGTGTTGACGGCCGGCCAGAGGTTGAACACGGCCAGCCAGAGTATCGCGGGGCCGGCGAGCAGCCAGGGAGTGAACCAGCGCCGGTGGGTCATGCGGATGCCTTCCTGGGGCTGGGCCTTCCGGGGTCCGGGCGGTACGGGCCCCGGGAAAGGTACGAGACCCGGGGCGGCGGGTGTGGGGGAGGACCCGCCGCCTCGCCAGTGGGTGGGAACGGGACTGCGGGACTGCGGGACTTCGGGACTGCGGGACGTCGGGACTTCGGGACTGCAGGACAGCGGGACGTCGGGACTGCGGGGCGGCGGGGCGGCGTGGGGTCAGCCCTTGAGCAGCTTGTCGCACTGCTCCACGGCGGTGTCCAGGGCCTGCTTGGAGCTGCTCTGGCCGCTGATGGCGAGGGCGAACTGCTGCTTGACCACGGTGCCCATCGCGTCGTCCACCTCGACCGGCTGGATCAGCTCGGCCTTGGCGAGCGAGGTGAAGGCGATCACCTTGGCGTCGCCGGCGTTGGTGCCGTCGCTCTGGCTGAAGAACGGGTCGTTGGCGGAGGCCTTGGTGGACGGGAAGACGCTGGTCAGGTGGGCGAAGGCGGCCTGGTTCTCCGGGCTGGTGACCCAGCGGGCCAGGGCTACCGCGGCGGCCGGGTTCTTGGTGTTCTTCGGGATGGACAGGCCCTGGACGTACAGCGGCGGGGTGCCCATCGCGGGGGAGGGGACGACCTTGGGCGCCAGGGTGGGGTTGTCGGTGGCGAGGCTGGTGATGAAGTTGCCGCCGCCGGTGGTCCAGGCCGCGGTGCCGGCGCTGAACAGCTTGGAGTTGCCGGCGTAGGTGTCGGTGAGCACCCCGTTCGGCATCAGGCCCTCCTTGAAGGCGTCGCGGTACTTGTCGAGCAGTGCGGCGGCCTCCGGGGTGTTGAAGGTGAAGGACTTGCCGTCGTCGGCCATGATCTTGACGCCGATGTTGTAGAGGTCGCCGAGGCCGGGCTTGCGGCTCATCAGGTAGGCCTGGCCGCCCGACTTCTCCTTCATCACCCGGGCCTGGGCGATCAGCTCGTCCAGGCTGGTCGGGGGCTTCTTCGGGTCCAGGCCGTTCTTTGTGAGAAGGTCCGAACTCCAGTAGTTCACATCGGTGTTGAGGTACCAGGGGTAGCCGAAGGTGCCCTGGTAGCCGTGGTAGCGGTAGGCGTTCACGCCGCCGGCCACGTACTCGTCCGCGAGCTTGGGGTCGGCCTTGGCGACGTCCAGCAGGACGTCCTTCTTGGCCAGCGGGAAGGCGAAGTCCGGCGGGAGGTTGACCACGTCGGGCAGGGTGCCGGAGGCGGCCTGGCTGAGCACCTTGTCGGAGTAGCCCTCGCCGGGCTGGTCCAGCCACTCGACCTCGACGCCGGGGTACTTCTTCTTGAAGCCGTCGAGCACGCCCTGCATGTAGTCGGTGAACTTGGGCTTGAGCGCCCAGGTCTGGATCGAGACCTTGCCCTTGACCTCACCGGTGGCGGCCGCACTCGCCACGTTGTCGCTGCTCTTGGTGTCTCCGGAGCCGAGTCCGCAGCCGGTGAGGGCCGCCGCGGTGAGGGCCGTGCTGGTCAGTGCCGCCCAGATTCTTCGCATGAGGGTCTCCCGGTGGTCCTGGGTTCTGGGATGGGTGGTGGTGTTCAGAACCTGCTTAACTAAACCGGTCTAGCTCTGGCAGGGACTATGCTCCCGCCTAAACTTGACTGTCAAGAGAGGAGTCGGATCCTGTGGGCAGACCGACGATCGCCGACATCGCGCGCCAGGCCGGCGTCTCCAAGGGCGCGGTCTCCTTCGCGCTCAACGGCCGCCCCGGTGTCAGCGAGGCGACCAGGGACCGGATCCTGCGGGTCGCCGAGGAGATGAACTGGCGCCCGCACAGCGCCGCCCGCGCCCTCGGCGGCGCCCGCTCCGACGCCGTCGGCCTGGTGATCGCCCGCCCGGCCCGCACCATCGGCGTCGAGCCGTTCTTCAGCCAGCTGCTCTCCGGCCTCCAGGCCGTGCTCTCGGCCAGCTCGGTCGCCCTGCACCTGATGGTGGTCGAGGACACCGCCGCCGAGATGGAGGTCTACCGGCGCTGGGCCTCCGAGCACCGGGTGGACGGGTTCATCGTGGTGGACCTCCAGGTCAAGGACCCGCGGCTGCCCGTCCTGGACGAACTCGGGCTGCCCGCCGTCGTCCTGGGCGGGCCCGGCAAGGGCGGCAACCAGCTGCGGATCTGGGCCGACGACCGTGAGGCGATGCTCTCCATCGTCGACTACCTGGCCGCCATCGGGCACCGCCGGATCGCCCACCTCGCCGGGCTGCCGCACTTCCAGCACACCCAGCGCCGGATCCGCGCGCTGCGCGACGCCTCCCGCCGGCTCGGCCTGGAGGAGGCGCTGTCGGTGCCCACCGACTTCAGCGACGCCGAGGGCGCGGCGGCCACCCGCACCCTGCTCTCCCGGCCCGGGCGGCCCACCGCGATCGTCTACGACAGCGACGTGATGGCCGTCGCCGGGCTGGGCGTGGCCGGGGAGATGGGCGTCTCGGTGCCCGGGGAGCTGTCCATCGTCTCCTTCGACGACTCGGTGCTCGCCCGGATCGTCCACCCGCCGCTGACCGCGCTCAGCCGGGACACCTTCGCGCTCGGCGAGCAGGTCGCGCGCAGCCTGCTGGAGGCCCTGGACGGCGCCGGGCCCGGCCGGGACCTCCAGATGCCGACGCCCCGGCTGACCGTGCGGGAGTCCACCTCGCCGCCGGGCGGCGGTTCCTGACCCCGTCGGGTGGTTGTTGTCCGGGTCGTTGACACCCGTTCTGAACCGGTTTAGCCTCGCTGCGCCGAGAGGGTCCGCTCCTGCTGCCCGCTCCTCCGGCCTCCGGCTCCCCTCGGTTCAGCACCGGCACGCCCGCATGCGGCCGGCCCCCGTCCGCGACGGCGGGCCCGCCCCCACCCCTCCGTCCGATCGGAGCCCCCGCATGTCACGACGCCTACCCCTGCTGCTCAGCGCGGTCCTCGCGACGGCCGCACTCACGGCCACCCCCTCCGCCTGGGCCGCACCCTCCGCCTGGGCCGCACCCGTGACGGCCGCAGCGCCGCCGCCCGCAGCCACCGCCGGCCCCGGCAACCAGCCGTACGCCTCCTACTGGTACCCCAGCACCATCCTCAACTGGGACCCGGCCACCGACCCGGACGCCCGGTTCAACCGCTCCCGCGTCCCGCTCCAGCCGCGCACCAGCGACCCGGCCCTGGCCGCCAACCCCAACGCCCGCGCCGGGGAGGGGAAGATCGCCTCGCTGGTCTCCTTCGGCCCCACCTCCAACAACCCCTCCCAGGGCTCCGCCGACCCCAACTACTACGCCTTCGGCTACTGGCAGTACGTCGACAAGCTGGTGTTCTGGGGCGGTTCGGCCGGTGAGGGCCTGATCCTCGCGCCCAACCCGACCGTGATCGACGCCGCCCACCGCAACGGCGTCAAGGTCTACGGCACCGTCTTCTTCCCGCCCGCCGCGTACGGCGGCCAGCTCCAGTGGGTGCGCGACTTCGTCCAGAAGTCCGGCAGCCGCTACCCCGTCGCCGACAAGCTCGCCCAGGCCGCCCAGTACTACGGCTTCGACGGCTGGTTCATCAACCAGGAGACCGGCGGCGGTGATGCGGGCCTGGCCACCGAGCTGCGCGATCTGATGCAGTACACCAAGGCACAGAGCAGCACCGAGTTCATGTGGTACGACGCGATGACCAGCTCCGGCGCGGTCGACTGGCAGAATGCCCTCACCTCCGCCAACTCGCCGTTCCTGCAGGACGGTTCGAGGAGAACCTCGGACTCGATGTTCCTCAACTTCGGCTGGACGTCCGACGGCCTGGACTCCTCCCGCACCCTGGCCCGGCAACTCGGGCGCAGCGAGTACGAGTTGTACTCCGGTGTCGACACCGAGGCGAACGGCTACAACACCTCCGTCGACTGGAACACCCTCTTCCCGTCCGGGCAGCCGCACACCACCTCGCTCGGCCTCTACCGCCCCGAGTGGACCTGGAAGTCCGCCACCGACCGGGCCGACTTCTACGCCAAGGACGCCCGCTACTGGGTCGGTGCCGACAACGACCCGTCCAAGGTCGACCTCTCCTCCGGGTGGCCCGGCCTGGCGGGCTACGTCGCCGAGTCCTCGCCGATCACCGCCAAGCCCTTCGTCACCAACTTCGACACCGGCCAGGGCGACTTCTACAACGCGGCCGGCGCCCGGGTCGCCACCGGCGGCTGGAACAACCTCTCGCTGCAGGACGTCCCGCCGACCTACCGCTGGGTGGTCGACTCCGCCGGCAGCAAGCTCAGCCCGTCCGTCGACTTCACCGACGCCTACCAGGGCGGCTCCTCGCTGCGGCTGACCGGCACCCTGGACGCCACCAACACCGTCCGGCTCTACCAGACCCGCCTGCCGGTCGCCGCGAACAGCAAACTCGACCTGGTGGTCAAGACCCCGGCCGCCGGCCCGACCAAGCTCAAGGCCGCGGTCTCCTTCACCGACGCCCCGGGCAGCTTCACCACCGTGGACGTCGGCAGCAACACCGGGACGGGCTGGGAGCGGCACACCCTCGACCTCTCCCGGTACGCCGGCCGCACCATCGCCCAGCTCGCCCTCCAGGTCACCGGCAACGACCCGGCGTACGACCTGCGGGTCGGCCAAGTCGCCCTCTACGACGGATCGGTGGAGACCCCGGCCGCGCCGAGCGGGCTGACCGTCCTCGGTGCGAGTGATGTGACGGCCGGCGCGAGCCAGTCGCTGCGACTGTCCTGGACGGCGGCCCCCGGCGGCAACGTCCACCACTACGAGGTGTACCGGCGCAACCCGGACGGCAGCCGGACCTTCCTGGGGGCCACCCCCAACGACGCCTACTTCGTCGGGCGGCTGGACCGGGCGGGCACCGAGGCCGCCACCACGCTGGACGTGGAAGCGGTCTCCACCACCTACGGGCACTCGGCCGTCTCCTCCACCACCGTGGGCTGGAACGGCACCCCGCCGACGGGCTCGACGAACCTCGCGCTCAACCGCCCCGCCACCGCCTCCGGCCAGTGCAACGCCAACGAGGGCCCGGCCAAGGCCGTCAACGGCAGCGTCAGCGGCGGCACGAGTGACAAGTGGTGCACGCTGACGGCCGCCAAGTGGCTGGAGGTGGACCTCGGTTCGGCGAAGAAGCTGAACAGGTTCGTGGTCAAGCACGCCCAGGCGGGCGGCGAGAGCGCCGCGTACAACACCCGGGACTTCTCCGTCCAGGCCCGCGCGAAGAGCACCGACCCGTGGACGACGGTCGCCACCGTGACCGGCAACACCGCGGGCACCACCACCCACCCGGTGGACACCACCGCCCGCTACGTCCGGCTGGTCGTCACCAAGCCGACCCAGAACGGCGATCCGGCCGCCCGCATCTACGAGTTCGAGGCCTGGGGCCAGTAGGCGTCCGTACCGCGTAGGCCTCCGTACCGAAAGGACCACCCCCGTGCCGGTCACCACCATCACCGCCGTAGAGAGCACCGACCTGTTCGTCGGCCCCGAGGAGGCCCCGCGCCAGATCCTGCGGGTCACGGTCGAGGGGCCGGCCGCCCCGATCACCGTCAGTGGGACGGGCGTCCGCGGCGAGGCGAGCGGCACGGGGCTGGTTGACGTCCCCCTGGAGATCACCGGAGCGGCCGTCGGCGCCCAACTGACCGTCACCGTAAGGGCGGAGACGAGCGAGGCGACCGGCGTCGTCGAGGTCGCCGAGCCCGGCTGGACGATGTTCCTGGTCTCCCACTTCCACTACGACCCGGTCTGGTGGAACACCCAGGCCGCCTACACCTCGCCGTGGGAGCTGCTCGGCGCCGACGCCACCACCCGGCCGCTCTGGGAGCGCAACGGCTTCGCCCTCGTCGACGCCCACCTCGACCTGGCCCTGCGGGATCCGGTGTACAAGTTCGTGCTGGCCGAGGTCGACTACCTGAAACCGTACTTCGACCAGCACCCGGAGCGGCGCGCGGTGCTCCGGACACTGCTGGAGCGCGGGCAGGTCGAGCTCGTCGGCGGCACCTACAACGAGCCCAACACCAACCTCACCGGCGCCGAGACGACCATCCGCAACATCGTCCACGGCATCGGCTACCAGCGCGACATCCTCGGCGGCGACCCGCAAACCGCCTGGCAGCTCGACGTGTTCGGGCACGACCCGCAGTTCCCCGGCCACCTCGCCGCGGCCGGCCTCACCGGCAGCGCCTGGGCCCGCGGGCCGTTCCACCAGTGGGGCCCGATCCAGAAGAACTTCCGCCAGGGCAAGGACGACGCCCGGGTGATGCAGTTCCCCAGCGAGTTCGAGTGGATCGCGCCCGGCGGGGAGGGCGTGCTCACCCACTACATGCCGCACCACTACTCGGCCGGCTGGTGGATGGACTCCTCGCCCGACCTCGCCACCGCCGAACAGGCCGTGTACGAGCTGTACCGCAAGCTCAAGCCGGTCGGGGCGACCAGGAACCTGCTGCTGCCGGTGGGCACGGACTACACCCCGCCGAACAAGTGGGTCACCGCGATCCACCGCTCCTGGGCCGAGAAGTACCTGTGGCCGCGCTTCGTCTGCGCCACCCCGCGGGACTTCCTGGACGCCGTCCGGGCCGAACTCGCCACCACCGGGCGCCGACCCAGCCCGCAGACCCGCGACATGAACCCGGTGTACACCGGCAAGGACGTCTCCTACATCGACACCAAGCAGGCCCAGCGGGCGGGCGAGGTCGCGGCGGTGGACGCGGAGAAGCTCGCCGCGCTGGCCGTCGTCAACGGGCTCGGGGCCTACCCCGCTGCCGTGCTCGACAAGGTGTGGCGCCAACTCGCCTACGGGGCGCACCACGACGCGATCACGGGGAGCGAGTCGGACCAGGTGTACCTGGACCTGCTGGGCGGCTGGCGGGAGGCGTACGACCTGGCCACGGCCGTCCGGGACGCGGCGCTGGACGCGCTGACGGCGCGGATCGCCACGGCGGGCGTCGGTTCGGCGGGAGCGGAGGCGGGGGCCTCGGTCGTGGTGACCAATACGCTGTCCTTCGACCGGACGGACCTGGTGTCGGTCGAACTCCCCTCCGGTGCCGGGCCGGTGCGGGTCCTGGACGAGGCCGGCGCGCCGGCGCCGAGCGCCGTCGACCGGGGCGTGCTGCGGTTCCTGGCCGCCGACGTGCCCGCGCTCGGCTGGCGCACCTGGCGGCTGGTTGGCGGTGAGCCCTCGGCACCGGCCTGGGTCGAGGCCGAGGGTGCGGTGATCGCCAACGAGCGGTACCGGGTGATGGCCGACCCGGCGCGTGGCGGCGGGCTCCGCTCGGTCTACGACCTGCTGCACGAACGGGAGTTGATCCAGGAGGGCCGGATCGGCAACGAACTGCGGGTGTACGAGGAGTACCCGCAGCACCCGGACTTCGGCGAGGGCCCGTGGCACCTGGTGCCGAGCGGGCCGGTGGTCGGCTCCGGGGATCGCACCGGTTCCGTGCGCCGCGAGACCGGCCCGCTCGGCGAGCGGCTGGTGATCGGCGGGACGGTCGACGGCCTGCGCTACGAGCAGACGGTCACGCTGTGGCGCGGGCTGGACCGGGTCGACTGCCGTACCAGGGTGGTCGACTACTCCGGCGCCGACCGGCTGTTGCGACTGCGCTTCCCGGTGGACGTCCCCGGCGGGCTGCCGGTCAGCGAGGTCGCCGGGGCGGTCGTCGGGCGCGGCTTCGCGCTGCCGGACGTGGACTCGGCGGAGGCGCCGTGGACGCTGGACAACCCGGCCAACACCTGGTTCGGGCTGGGCGCCACCGCACGGGTGGAGCTCACCGACCCGGCGGGGGCGGTCACCGGCTCGCGCGCGCTCGGCGTGGCCGAGGTGGTGGTGCCGACCTTGGACGCGGCCGCCGACGCCCGCCCGCTGGTGGTCGCACTCGCCCGGGTCGGGGTCACCGCCACCACCTCGGGGGCGGACTGGGCGCGGTACGGCTGGCTGGACGTCGACTCCAACCTGCCGGACTTCCGGATCATCGTCGGCGGGCCGGAAGTCAACGACGCGGCAAGGGAGTTGATCGAGCGCTCGGGCGAGGAGTACGCGGCCGTGCTCAAGGCGCACGGCGCGGTGTGGGTGCCCGCGCTGACACCGCTCGCCGAGGTGTGGCGGCCGGACGCGGACCTGCGGGACCTGCGCTCCCTGCCCGCACTGGTGGTCGCCGATGTGCCGGCCCTGGTGGACGACCTCGCCGACGCCCGGATCACCGCCGTCTGCCCGGTGCCGGTCTCGGACGAACTCGCCGACCACACCGTGGCGTTGCTCAGCTTCGGCCTGCCCGGCTTCGCGGTGGACACCACCGGGGCGCTGCACCTGTCGCTGATGCGCTCCTGCACCGGCTGGCCGTCCGGGGTGTGGATCGACCCGCCCCGGCGCACCCTGCCCGACGGAGCCTCCTTCCAACTCCAGCACTGGACGCATGAGTTCAGCTACGCGCTGGTGGGCGGCGACGGCGACTGGCGGACGCAGACGCTGCCCGCGCAGGGTCAGGAGTTCAACCACCCGCTGTACGCGCGGATCGTGGCCGCACCGCAGGACGGGCCGCTGCCCGCCACCCTGTCCTGGCTGCGGGTCGAGCCGCAGCGCGAGGTGCTGCTCGGCGCGCTCAAGCCGGCCGGGAACCCGATCGCCCACGGCTCGGCGGCGCCCGTCCGGCCCGAGCTGACCGTGCGGCTGGTCGAATCCACCGGCCTCGGGCGGACGGCCGGGCTGGGTGGTGCACTCGGCCTGACCGATCTGCGGGCGGCCGACCTGCTGGAGCGCCCGCAGGGCCCGGCCGGGCTCGACCTGCCCGGCTCGGCCATCGCCACCCTGCTCGCCTCGCCCGGCGTCTCGGCCCGGCCCGGGGGCGCGGTGCTCGGCCCGGTCGCCGAACCCGCCCAGCCCGTCCACGCCCGCTACTGGCTGCACAACCGGGGCCCGGCGCCGCTCGGCTACCTGCCGGTGTCGGTCGGTGCCTCGCCCGGGCTGCTGCGGACGGCGGGGGAGCCGGTGACGCTCTCGGTCGCCCTCTCCTCCCAGCTGCGGGACGCCGCCGTCGAGGGCACGGCCGTGGTGCTGCCGCCGGAGGGCTGGGCGACCAGCCTCGGCAGCCGCCCGTACCGGCTCGCCCCCGACGGCCACCTGCGCTTCCCGGTCACCCTCACCCCGCCGGCGGACGCCCGGCCCGGGCTGCACTTCGCCGCCGTCCGGATCGAGCACGACGGGCAGCAGGTCGAGGACGTGGTCACCATCGCCGTCGGCGACCTCCCCGAGCTGCTGCCCGCCCCCGGGGACGCGCCCGAGGACTGGACGGCCGCCCAGGGCACCAAGGCGGTGACCGGCCGGGACACCGGGCTGTCCGTGGAGGCGTCGCACCAGACCCTGCGCGTGGCCCCCGGCGGGCGGGGCGTGCTCGGGCTCACCCTCACCAACCGGACGCGCGGCGAGATCCGGGGCGAGCTGCAACTGGTCTCGCCCTGGGGGACGTGGGAGGCCATCGCCGACCCGGTGCGCGGGTTCACCGTCCCGGCCGACTCGGCCGTCACCGTCGACTTCGCCGTCACCGCCCCCGAGTCGCTCGACCCGGGCGCGTACTGGGCCCTCGCCAAGGTCATGTGGTTCGGCCGCTGCCAGTACGCCCCCACCGTCGCCCTGGTGGTGGAGGCATGACCCTCGGCCTGCTCGACGGACGTCCGCTCCCGCGCACCACCCTCGACGCCCGGCTCGCCGCCCTGCGCGGCGGCCCGCGCTCCAGCGCCCTTCCCCTGCCCGGCAGTTCGGAGGACCGCCAGCTCACCCGGTGGGTCGCCCAGGTGCTGCTGACCGAGGCCCTCTGCGAGACGGTGGCCGCCGAACGCGGCCTGCCCGTCTCCGGGGACGGCCCGGCCCGGCTCGACCAACAGGCCGCCGTCGAGCTCGGCTCCATCACGGCGGCCGCCTACGAGGGCAGCGCGGCGGTCCGCGCCGTCTACGCGGCTGTGACCGCCGACATCGAGCCGTCCGCCGCCGACCTCGCCCACTACCGCACCCTGACCGCCCGCCCACCGGCCACCCGCTGGCACCTCGCCCTCCCCGACGGCGCCTTCGAGGCTGACCCCGACACCCTCCCGGAGGCCCTGGCCGAGGCGCTCCGCGCAGCCCCACCGGGCGAGTGGGTCACCGTCGGCCCCTGGACGGCGATGCTCCTCGCCACCCTCACCGCCCCGCAGAACCCCGACCCCACCCCGGCCCTCCGCGAGGCCGCCCGCCGCGCGGAGTTCGTCCGCTGGCTCGACCACGAACGCGCCCAACGCCTCACCCTGGTACCGGGATTGGAGCACCCCGGCGACCCGGCCCAACCCGACAACCACCACCGCCACTGACCCGCCGGGTCGAAGCCCCTGCCGCGCCCGGCCCCGGGGCGCGGCAGGGGGGTGGCTTCGTTAGGCTGCCGCCATGATTCGTGCAGTGGTGTTCGACGTCGGCGAGTGCTTGGTGGACGAAACCCGGGAGTACGGCACCTGGGCGGATTGGCTGGGCGTGCCTCGGCACACCTTCGTCGCGCAGTTCGGCGCCGTGATCGCGGAGGGCCGCGACTACCGCGAGACGTTCCAGGTCTTCCGGCCCGGATTCGACCTGTACGAGGAGCGCGAGAAGCGGGCGGCGGCCGGTCAGCCCGAGACGTTCGGCGAGGACGACCTGTATCCCGACGTCCGACCGGCCCTCGCACGGTTGAGGGCGGAGGGCCTCTGGCTCGCGATCGCGGGCAACCAGACGGTGCGGGCCGGCGCGATCCTGCGCCGGCTGTTCACGGACGACGTCGACCTGATCGGCACCTCCGACGACTGGGGCGCGAGCAAGCCGGATCCGGCGTTCTTCGAGCGCGTCGCGAAAGCGGTCCCGGCGCGACCGGAGGAGATCCTCTACGTCGGCGACCGCCTCGACAACGACGTACTTCCGGCTGCCCGGGCCGGGATGTGCACCGCACTGATCCGTCGGGGGCCGTGGGGCTGGATCCAGCAGCACGACCCCGCAGCCGATCGGGCGACCTTCCGGATCGACTCGCTCAGCGAGCTGGCGGAGCTGATCGCGAAGGCTAACGCTGGAGTGAACTGAGCGTTGCCGCCCAGGAGTAGAGGCGGTCGTCGACGCGCCGGACCGAGTCAGAGTCCTGCCAGCTCGCGAGCGCCCGGCGGGCCTCTCGGATGCGCTCCATTCCGGTGGCGTACCAGGTCGCGCCCAGCTGATCGAGTGCCTGCTCCAGCAGAGCGCAGGCCGCATCAGGCCGTCGAGCGGCGGCCTCGACGGCTGCGAGGTCGCCGAGAACCACCACTCGCTGCTTGCCGGCCGTCTCGGGCAGATCCGCGAGCACCGCCTCAAGGGTGGTTCGGGCCTGGGGGATCAGGCCGGCTGCCAGCTCCGTGTTTCCCTTGAAGGCTGCCAGCCGGGTGGACGAGAACCAGGTGAACCACTCGGGGCTGCGGTGCTCGCCGCCCGTGCTCATGGTCTCCTCCGCCCGGCGCAGGATCGTCAGCGCTTGCCGGTGGTCGCCGCAGCGGGTCAGGCATTCCGCCTCCACGGCGTCGAGCCACGCCAGCAGCTCTGCCGAGGCGGGTCCCCGCCGGGCGTACGTGCGGGCAGCCCGCATCCGCTCGGCGGTGTCCTCGCGGTGCCCCGCCCAGCCCGGGACGAACGCGGAGTGCCCGAGGACGGCCGCGCCGAGCAGCGGGTCATCGGCCTCACCTGCGGCTTGCAGGGCACGTACGAACGTGGCATCGGCGACCTCCGGCTGGCGGAGGTCGAAGAACTGGATCCGGCCCGCGAGGAGAAGGCTCTCCGCGAGGGCGGACGCGAGCACCCTTCGGGCGATGCCGTCGGTCTCGGCCAGCAGAGCCGCACCCAGGTTGGCGTGCTCGGCGACCGCCTGGTGCAGCGTGGCCGGCGGAACGCTCCAGTAGAGGCGTCGATGGGCCTCGGTGACCGCAGCGAAGTCCGCACCCACGGTCGGTGGCTGCGTCGCGGATGCAGCGGCCGGCCTCGGCAGCGCATGGGCGGCCGAAGGGCGACGGCCCGTGAGCGGCCGGGCCCCGTCCGGCCCCGGCCGGACGCTGTCGTCCCACGGCGCCCGGAACCCGAGGTCCTCGATCGGCAGGCGCAGGACGTAGGTGAGAAGCTGCTGGTGGTCATCGCGCGGCCAGGGCGGGTTGGGAGACTCCCACCGCCCGATCTGTTTGCGACTGACGACGATCTCCCCAAGGCCGAGCTGGCGGGCTGCGTCATGCAGGGCGGATGCGAGCGCCTGTTGGCTGGAGAGGCCGCGAGCCTGGCGGGCGGCCTTGAGGGCGGTGTTGCCGATGGACCGGGGCATGATGTCCTCCGAGCTGCTGATGCCACATCAACCATACGGCTGGCAGGGACGCATGCAAGACTCTCACTCGCCTCGTGAACGGTGAAAGGCTCTCAAAAGTCCCCCAGAGGTCGCACCAAGGGGGTTCAGGGGGCCTGGGTGAGAGCCGACGATTCCTACATCACCGCCTGGCGCGGAGCGACTACGGAATGTGGGATCACATGCCTGACATGGCACATCGAGGGCTCATCGTCAGCCCGCTCAAGACAGCTCGATTCCCCGTGCCGTTGGAGTGGGGTGTGCCGCCGGACGGTGCGGCGGTCCCGCCGGCACGGAGGTTGGTGTTGGAGATCGCGCGCGTCTGGGGCATGCCGTTCTCCGCAGAAGCACTACAAGAACTGGAGCTCTGCGCGAGTGAGGTGATCGCGAACGCGATGGAGCACGCGAAGGCGAGGTGCACGGTGACCGTTCGCCGAGTCGGCGAACGGCTGCGAGTCGAGGTCGAGGATCCCGTCCCGAACTTCGAACGCTGTGCAGCGGACCCGGAATCGACCAGTGGACGTGGGTTGATGCTGGTTGAGGCGCTTGCCGACGCTTGGGGCTGGCACCCGGCGGGGGAGGGCAAGGTCGTGTGGTTCGAGATCCTGGGAGCGTGTGAGGCGCAGGACCTCACGCACGGTTGGGGCTCGGCGTACGACCTCCTTTCGCCGCGGTCGGTGGCGTGATGCCCCCGCCGCCCAGGCGGTCCGCCGCGCCTCCGCCGGTGACACCTGAACTCGTCTGCACTTTCAGTGCGATGAGAAGTGCTGTCACTGCTGCCAGGCCGATGCGGTGGGCCCGTCTTCGCTGTCGGGGTGGTGGCCGGGTTCGTCGCAGGCCGAGATCGCTGGACGACACCGGTGGCGACGTATGGGCGATCGGGGAGCGCGGTTGCCGGCCCGCCGAGCAGTGTGCTCGGCGGGCCGGTGCGACTGTGACCACCCGCTGGCACCCCGGGAAGCCGCACGAAGGGCGGAGTTCGTCCGCTGGCTCGACCACGAACGGGCCCGACGCCTCACCCTGGTCGAGGGATTGGAGCACCCCGGCGACCCGGCCCAACCCGACAACCACCACCGCCACTGACCCGCCGGATCGAAGCCCCTGCCGCGCCCGGCCCCGGGGCGCGGCAGGGGGGTGGCTTCGTTAGGCTGCCGCCATGATTCGTGCAGTGGTGTTCGACCGGGCGACTTTCCGGATCGACTCGCTCAGCGAGCTGGCGGAGTTGATCGCGAAGGCCAACGCTGGAGTGAACTGAGCGTTGCCGGCCAGGAGGACCCTGAACCGAAGTCCGTCGCGCGAGTGCGTGTGTCGGGCCCGCCTACTCCCCGGCCCGAGCCCAGAGCCCGGCCAGGTGCGCGTGCAGGAGTTCCTCGGCCTCCGCCGCCGTGCGGTGGCCGACCAGCATGTGTCCGGTGAGTCCGTCGGCGAGGGCGAGCAGGGTGCGGGCCTCGCGCCGGGCGCCTTCGGCGTCGACGCCCGTCTCCTCGACCAGTCGGGCCAGCAGCCCTTCCAGGCCCGTGTAGCTGTTCCGGAGGCCGGCCGCCAGTGCCGGGTTGACGGCGGCCGCGGCGAGGAAGGCCAGCCAGATCCGTGCCTCCGCCCGGCGTTCGTCGCCCAGCAGCGCGACCTCGCCGACCACGTGGCCCACCGTGCTCGCGGCGGACTGTGCGGGGCTGCCCAGCACCCGGCCGTGTGCCCGTTCGGTGACGCGTTCGCCGATGTGGCCGAGGGCGAACTGCAGCATCCCCTCCTTGGTGCGGAAGCAGCGTTGGACGGCGCCCACCGAGACCTCGGCGCGGACGGCGACGTCCCGCAGGGTGACGCCCTCCAGCCCCTGTGCGTCGATCAGCGCGCACACCGCCTCGGCGATCCGTCGACGCCGCTCCTCGTGGTCCACCTGCTTGGGCATCCGCCACTCGCCTCCCAACCCGTTGTCCCGCCATCCCGTTATTCCGATGCGATCGTATCGGTTCCCCGGCTAAGGTCCCGATACAACCGCATCGGAACACGTCAGGAGAGCCCCCATGTGGAAACTCCCCGCCGCCGCCATCGCCGCCGCCGTCCGCAGCGGCGAGGTGTCCGCGCTCGAGGTGGTGGACGCCCACCTCGCCCGCATCGCCGAGGTCAACCCGCACGTCAACGCCGTCACCCAGGTCCTCGCCGACCGCGCCCGCGCCGCCGCCCGGGAGACCGACCGGCTCCGCGCCACCGGCGAGCAGCTCGGCCCGCTCGCCGGGGTGCCGTTCACGGTCAAGGAGTGCACCCGCATCGAGGGCGTCCCGACCACCTTCGGTACCCCGCGCTTCCGCGGGCTCACGGCTCCCGCCGACGCCATCCCGGTCGCCCGGCTGCGCGCCGCCGGGGCGATCCCGATCGGGCACAGCAACCTGCCCACCCTGATCCTGGCCGGGATGCACACCCGCAGCGAGCTGTACGGCGACACCCGCAACCCGTGGGACGCCACCCGCACCCCCGGCGGCAGCAGCGGCGGGGACGGTGCGGCGGTGGCCACCGGCATGGCCGCGCTCGGGCTCGGCAACGACTCCGGCGGCTCGCTCCGGATCCCGGCCGCCTTCTGCGGCGTCGCCGCGCTCAAGCCGACCACCGGCCGGTTCGCCGCCGACCAGCGCATGCTGGGCCCGGACGACCCCGGACCGGCCTCCCAACTGCTCGTCACCGACGGCCCGTTGGCGCGTACGGTGGCCGACCTGCGGCTCGCCTACGAGACCCTGGCCGGCCCCGACCCCCGGGACCCGCGCGCCGTACCCGCACCGCTGTACGGTGACCCGCTCGACGGCAAGCCCAAGGTCGCCGTCGTCGCCGACCCGGGCAGCCACGGTGTCCACCCCACCGTCCGCCGCGCCGTCGAGGCCGCCGCCGAGGCCCTGCGCGACGCCGGGTACGAGGTCCGCGAGGTCCCCGACGTCCCCCGGCTGGACGAGGCCCTGGACGCCTACCTCCGGCTCACCCACACCGAGTTCGCCCCCAGTTGGCCCGCCGTACGGCAGTTGCTGGGCGAGGGCGGTGACCGCTTCATCGAGCTGGCCATGCGCAGCGCCCCGCCCGTCGACGCCCCTGGGCTGATCGCTCTGATGGGCACCTGGATGAACATCCGCCGCTCCTGGACGGAGTTCCTCGACGAGTACCCGCTGCTGCTGGGCCCGGTCTTCACCGAGCCGCCGGTCGAACCGGGTCTGGAGTCCCGGGACCAGGCGGGCCGGGACCGGTTCGGCGCGGCCAGGCGGCTCTGCTCGGTCACCAGCTTCGTCGGCGTCCCGGCCGTCGCCGTCCCCACTGGACTGGACGCCGACGGTCTGCCCACCGGCGTGCAACTCGTCGGGCGGCCGTTCCGCGAGGATCTCTGCCTGGCCGCCGCCCAGAACGTCGAGGACCGCCTCGGCACCCTCACCCCGATCGACCCGCGGCCCTGAAGCGGCCGGGCCCCACCCGGGGGCCCAGCCGCCTACCGCCTGCTGCCAACCGCAGCTAGGTCGGCCTCCACCACGGAGGCGCCGACACACAGCACCATGCAGTCTCGTCGAATGGTTCGACCCTACTGGCCGACAGCCTCAGCGGGCGCGGCGCTGAGGAGCGCCGAGGTGGGTGAGGACGGCTAGGACGCGCCGGTCGCCGCTGTCCTCGGGCGGGAGGTCGAGTTTCAGGAAGATGTTCCCGACGTGCTTGTGCACGGCCCGCTCGGTGACCACGAGGCGATCGGCGATCTCGGAGTTCCCGTACCCCTGGGCCATCAGCGCGAGGACCTCGCGTTCGCGCTCGGTGAGCCGGGACAGCGGGTCGGTGCGCGTCGCGAGCAGCTGCCGGACCACGTCCGGGTCCAGCGCCGTGCCGCCGGCCGCCACCCGGTGGAGCGCGTCGAGGAAGTCGTCGACGCGGGCGACCCGGTCCTTGAGCAGGTAGCCGACGCCGGTGCCGTCGGCGAGCAGCTCCCGGGCGTAGGTGTCCTCGACGTACTGGGAGAGTACGAGGATCGGCAGCCCCGGGACGCGTTCCCGGGCGTGCATCGCGGCCCTGATGCCCTCGTTGGTGAAGGAGGGTGGGAGCCGGACGTCCACCACGGCCACGTCCGGCCGGTGGGTGACGGCGGCCGTCAGGAAGGACCCGGCGTCCCCGGTAGTCGCCAGCACCTGGTTCCCCACGGCCTCCAGCAGGGCGGTGAGCCCCTGCGCGAGCAGCGCGTTGTCCTCGGCGATCACGATCCGCACGGGCACTCCACGGTGATCACGGTGGGGCCGCCGGCCGGGCTCCGGACCAGCAGGACGCCGTCGACCGCCTCGACGCGCTGCCGCACGCCGCGCAGTCCGGTGCCCTGTGGTCCGGTACCGCCGCCGCCCTCGGTCGCGCCGCCTCGACCGTTGTCGGTGATCTCCGCCCGCAGGGTGGCGCCCGTCCTGGTCAGGGTGACGGTCACGGCGCCGGCGTCGGCGTGCTTGGCCGCGTTGGTGAGTGCCTCGGTGACGGCGAAGTACACGGCGACCTCGATCTGGGCCGGTACGTCGCCGAGTTCACCGACCTCCAGGGTGGCGGGCACCGGGCAGCGGGCGACGACCGCCGAGACCGCGCCGGCCAGGCCCCGGTCGGCGAGGACCGGCGGGTAGACGGAACGCAGCACGTCGCGCAGCTCGGCCATCGCCTCCTCGGCGCCCTCCCTGGCCCGGGTCAGCAGCGGGCCCACCGCGGCGGGGTCGGAGCCCAGCGTCCGTTCGGCGAGGCCGAGTTGCATGGCGAGGGTGACCAGCCGGGCCTGGGTGCCGTCGTGCAGGTCCCGCTCGATGCGGCGCAGCTCGTTGCCGTGCGCGACGATCGCGCCGGCGCGGGTCCGGTCCAGCGTGGACACGCGCTCGGCGAGGACCGCGGCGGTCGAGGGGGCGAGCAGCCACCGGCTCAGCGCGGCCGCCGTCCTGGCGAGCAGGGGCGGGCCGAACAGGGCGAGCAGCACGCTCAGCAGGAACTGGGGAACCCCGGCGTAGAACGCGGACCCCCAGCTGTCGACCGGGACGTTCAGGATCGGCCGGATCGGATCGTCGGCGGGGAACAGCCACCACAGGGCGATGAGCGCGAGCACGACCGCCGGGAACAGGAACAGCGCCGTGCCGAGCAGCCCGAGCACGGTGCCGGCGACCGCCATGACGACCGCCCAGCGCAGGTCACGGCCGGTCGCCGGGTCGGCGAGGACCGCCGCCAGGCGCCTTCGCGGGTGCGGTCCGGCCGGTGCCGTGGAGCGGGCGGTCGAGCGGGTGGTCGAGCTCGTCGTGGAGCGCGCCGCGGAGCGTCCCAGCAGGGCGCGTTCGCCGTCGGCCAGCCACCGCAGCAGCCGGAGCTCGGGCGGCAGGACGAGCAGGCCCACGCCGACCAGGCAGAGCGCCGCCGAGTACAGGAGGACGGGCACCAGCACGAGCAAGGCCAGTCCGCGGACGAACACCGCAGCACAGTACCCGGCGGCGCGGGCCGAACGCGCAGCGCCCGCCCGCGTCGCGCGTGTCACCCGCGACGCCCGCTTCGTCATCGAAGTGTCGTTCACGGCGGCCAGTCTCCCCTCCTCGGGCTCCCGGCGCAGTGGAGCGTGCTACACCATCGGTCGACGCGCCTGCACGATCGTCCCGGCCCGCTCGCGGTTCGTAGCGTCACGGCCATGAAACGCATGAAACACCTGGAACGAACGGACACTTCGGGCGGCTCACGCACCGAGCTGGTGCTCTTCCTGACGATCAGCTTCGTCGGCGCCTGGATCACCATGATCCCGCTCTGGCTGGACGGACTCCGCCGGACGAGCGCCGCGCAGGGGACGCCACGGCTGGCGGCGGTGTGCATGGTCCTGATGATGCTGGTGCCGGCCCTGACCGCCTTCGGCCTCACCGTGCGCGGCCGGGGCCCGCGCCAGGCCCTGCGGCTGCTCGGGCTCACCCGGTCCACCCCCTGGCGGCACGAACTCCGTTCCGTCTCCGTCGCGTTGGCGATCCCGCTCGGCCTCACCGCGGCCGGCCTGAGCGTCGCCACGCTCGCGGGCTGGTACACCCCCGCGCACCTGCCCGGGCCCGGCACGGTCGTGCCGCTGGTGCTGAGCGCGCTGGTGTCCGTACCGCTGTACTTCGGCGAGGAACTCGGCTGGCAGGGCTACCTGTTGCCCCGGATGCTGCGGTACGGCCGGACCCGCGGACTGCTGATCGGCGGCGCGATCTGGGGCGCCTGGCACGTCCCGATGACGGCGCTCGGCGGGAGCTACCCCGGCCATTCGGTACTGCTGGGCATACCCGTCGCGGTGGTGACGGCCATGCTGCTCGGTACGGTCATCGCCTCCATCCGGTTGTCGACCGGGTCGGTGTGGGCGGCCGTCGCTGCGCACCTGTCGCTCAACGAGTTCACGCTGCCGCTGACCCGCGAGGTCTCGGGCCGCATCGTCGACCCGCTGCTCGCCGGCCCGTTGAGCATCTCGACCTGGCCGGTGACCGCCCTCGTGGTAGTGGCCGGCTGGCTGGCCCACCGGCGGAGTGCCGGCCAGGGCGGCCGGGTGTTGCGGAACGGGCACCTCCGTTGAGCGGCGTCGGGCGGTG
The DNA here is from genome assembly GCF_040637885.1 of Kitasatospora sp. NPDC028055. Classification (NCBI taxonomy): domain Bacteria; kingdom Bacillati; phylum Actinomycetota; class Actinomycetes; order Kitasatosporales; family Streptomycetaceae; genus Kitasatospora; species Kitasatospora sp. NPDC028055. The sequence goes on from NZ_JBEZXE010000017.1 coordinate 75,787, forward strand.
CGACATGATCGAGGTCCGCCCGATTCCCTGGAGGTACGACGTGACACGGCCCGAGCTGGCGTGGTCCGACGAGGCGCCGACCGACGCGGTGCGGCCTGGTGCGGTACGGCCCGGTGCGGTACGGACCGAGGTGGCGAGGACGGAGGCGGCGAGGGCCGACGTCGGGTGGGCCGAGCGGCTGGTGGAGCGTGACGGTGTCCGGCTCGTGTGCCGGGACTGGGGCGGGCCCGGCCGGCCCGTCGTCCTGCTGCACGGGCTGGCCGGGCACGCGGGTGAATGGGACGCGCTGGCGGCGGAGTTGAGCACCCGGTACCGGGTCGTCGCGGTCGACCAGCGCGGACACGGCGCGAGCGAGCGCCGCCCGCCGGAGGTCTCGCGTGCTGCCTACGTCGCCGATGTGGTGGCCGTCGTGGAGCAGTTGGGGCTGCGGCGCCCGGTCCTGGCCGGGCAGTCGCTGGGCGGGCACACGGCCATGCTGACCGCCGCCGCGCACCCCGGACTGGTCAGCGGCCTGGTGCTGGTGGAGGCCGGCCCGGGCGGGCCGAACCCGGACGTGGCCGTGGAGGTCGGCGGTTGGCTCGACTCCTGGCCGACGCCGTTCCCCGCCCGCGAGGCGGCCGTCGAGTTCCTCGGCGGCGGGCCGGTCGGCGCGGGCTGGGCGGCCGGACTGGAGGAGCGCGACGGCGGCTGGTGGCCGCGGTTCGACCGGGACGTGATGGTGGACTCACTGGCGGAGCTCACCCAGCGGTCCTACCTGGCGGAGTGGGCGCGGATCGCCTGCCCGACCCTGGTCGTGCTGGGCCAGTCCGGGTTCGTCCCGGCGGCGGAGGCCGAGGAGATGCTCCGGCGGGGCCCCGCCACCATGGCCGTCAGCATCCCCGGCACCGGCCATGACCTGCACCTGGAGCGGCCCGAGGCGCTGCACGGGGTGCTCGCGGAGTTCCTCGACGGTATCGGCTGAGAGGTCCGGCGGGCGGATGGAAACGGCACGGCGCTACTGGTTCGCGCTGCTGGTGTGCGGGGTGCTGCCGGCCGCGTCCGTCGGGCATCCGGCAGCTGCTGAACCTGGCGGTACCGGCCGCTGTGCTGCTCATCGCCGCGGGCGTCGCGTACGGCGTGGGCGTGGGCGTGGGCGTCGGCGGCCGCAGCCACGGCCGGGCCCCGGCTCGGTGAGAGTCGGGGCCCGGCCCTGCGACGGATCCGTCTCGTGAGCGCCTCAGGCGGCGGACCGTGGCCCGGTACGACCGGGCTGCGGCGGCGGCGCGCCCGACCGGTCACCTGTCAGCAGTTGACGACGCTGTGGACCGGGGACCAGTTGCCGTTCGGATCCTGGCTGTGGGCGGGGCCGGTGGAGAACACCCAGGCGCCGCTGGGGCCGTACATGCGGGCAACGGTGTTGGTGGTCTGGTTGTTGTCCCAGGAGCCGGGGCCGGACCAGGTGCTGAAGTAGTAGCGACCGCAGTTGTACATGTCGACCTCGTCACCGGAGTACCAGGTGCCGCGGTAGGCGCACATGTGCTTGTAGTCCGCTCCGCCGCCCGCACACGGGTCGTAGGCGAGGGCCCCGTCACCGGTGAGGTCGCGCGGGTGGTCCTCGCCGGGCACGGTCAAGTACACGGTGGCACCGTCGAGTTGGATCAGGTTGGGGGCGACTTGGGTGCCGCCGGTGGTGGCGAGGTAGCTGTCGGCCTTCTCCTGGAGGGAGGCGGCTTGGTCGGTGGTCAGTCCGGCGGCTCGGGCCTGGGCGGTGAAGGCGGCGGCGCCGGGGGCCGCGGTGGCCTGGCCGCCGCCGATTAGCGCTGTGAAGAACGCCAGGACGGCAGCGCTCAGTAACACCGTGATTCTGGATCGCATCGGGCGACTCCTCGTCAGAGTGGTGTTCGCAGCAGTGGACTGCTGACGGGATGGAGTCTTGTTGCGACGTTCCGTAGCGTCAATGTGGAGAATCAGCCATCATCATGTCCATGGCGAAATCACCTAAGGACCCGACGGCCCACCGTCAGCTCGGCTTCGCCTCCGGCCCGAACCGGTGCCGGTACGCCGACGGCGAGATGCCCGTCTCCCGGCGCACCAGCATCCGCAGGTTGGCGGCCGTGCCCAGCCCGCTGCGGCGCGCGACCACCTCCATCCGGGACTCGCCCCGCTCGATCAGCCGGCAGGCCAGGGCCACCCGTTCCCCGGTGAGCCAGGCCAGCGGCGTGGTGCCCAATTGGGCGCGGAACCGGCGGTGCAGCGTGGCCGGGCTGACCGCCGCGCGCGCCGCCAGCTCGGCGACGGTGAGCGGTGCGTCCAGCCGCTCCTGCGCCCAGGCCAGCAGCGGCGCCAGCGACTCGTCCGGCCGCTCGGGCACCGGCCGCTCCACGAACTGCCGCTGTCCGCCGTCCCGGTGGGCCGCGAAGACCAGTCGGCGGCTCACCGCGTTGGCGATCTCGGCGCCGTGGTCGCGGCGCACCACGTGCAGGCCCAGGTCGAGCGCGGCCGCGCTGCCCGCGGCCGTCAGGATGTCGCCGTCGTCCACGAACAGCACGTCCGGTTCGAGCCGGACGGACGGGAAGCGGGCCCGGAAGTCGTCCGCCCACTGCCAGTGCGCGGTGGCCCGCCGCCCGTCCAGGACCCCGGCCTCGGCCAGCGTGAAGGCGCCGCTGCAGAACCCGACCAGCCGCGCGCCCCGCGCGTGCGCCCGCCGGACGGCCTCCAGTACGGCGGGGCGGCGCGGCACCTCGACGTCGGGCCGGTTCGGGACGATCAGGGTGTCCGCCGTGTCGGCCGCCTCCAGACCGGCGACCCCGGTGAGGGTGAAGAACCCGTCCCGCATCAGGGTGCTGGGCTCGGGGGAGCAGAGCCGGAAGTCGTACAGCTCGCGGCCGACCTCCGGCCTGCGCAGGCCGAACACCTCGGTGGCGCAGCCGAGTTCGAAGGGGTTCGAGTTGGCGTCGACGATCACGACGACCCGGTGCGGGCCGGCCGTCGGGGAGTGCGGCGGAGGCTGCGAGGATCCTTGCGACATGTGCCATTTCTAGCACTCACGCCGGGCGGGCGGGGCGACCCAGGATGGGCGCATGAGCAACCGACCCGTCGCCCTCGACCAGGCCCTGGCCACCTTCGACGCCCTGTGGAGCCCCCGCATCGTCACCCGCGTCAACGACTACGACGTCCGGATCGCCAAGGTCCACGGCGAACACGTCTGGCACGCCCATGACGACACCGACGAGTTCTTCCTCGTCCTCGACGGCGAACTCCGCATCTCGCTGCGCGAATCCGGCGGCGAGCGCACCGTGCTGCTCCCGAAGGGCTCCGTCTTCACCGTCCCGCGCGGCACCGAGCACAGGCCGCAGGCCCCGAACGGCGCCGCGATCCTGATGTTCGAACCCACCGGCACGCCCACCGTCGGCGACCGCCACGACCCCGTCCCGGCCCACATCGACGCGACCACCGGTCACGCCCTGGACGCCTGACGACGCCGGAGCGCCGGAGCGCCAAAGCGCCGGCGGACGGGCGCGGTAGCGTCGACCGCATGAGTGAACTCAGCGACTGGACGTACGTGGTGACGGACATCGAGGTGGACGGCCCCTGGGTGAGGATGATGAACCGATGGACTGTGTAGAGCTGAGGCGGCGCTTCCTGGGCGCCCGTGCTCTGCTCCTCCTGCCCGCGGCCGCGCTGCTTGCCTCCGGCTGCGCGTCGAACCAGGCCCGGGTGGACTCGGAGGACCGGCGGAGTGCCCCGGCTGCCACTGCTGCCGCTACGACCGTGGCGCAGATCCGCACCGATGTCGACCCGTTGAAGCGCCGCTTCCCGCAACTGGGCGAGCTGTCGGCGACGAAGTGGATCGGCCGGACACTGGGTAAGGACGGCGGTTCGGGGGTTCCCGGGCCGACCGACGTGAGCCTCGACGGTTTCGCCCAGGTCGATCCCGCGACGCTCGCGAGCATCACCGGGGGCGGGACGTGGACGGAGCAGGGCATCGACTGTCCCGTTCCGGGCGCACTCGCCGCAGAGCTCGGTGACACCAAGTCGGCGTGGCTGCACAGCGAATCGTTCGACCGGACGGTCACGCAGAGCCAGTACTCGGGGAGCTTCTACTTCGACAAGCGGAACAGCCGGGTCTTCTTCTGCACGGTGAATCCGAAGTCCCGCCTGGACTGATCCGGTTCGACCGACCGGGCCACTCCGTCGAGGCCGTGGGCGCTCCGCTCCCGGGGGCGGCCACGGTCGTGTCAGGGAGCCGGGCTACCGGCGGAAGGCGGCGGGGGTCGGGCCGTTCGGGCGGACGGTGATGCTGTAGGCCGCCCCGCTCGGGCGGGAGTGGAACTCCAGCGGGCCCAGCGGGAGCAGGAGGTCCAGCAGGGCGGTGCTCTCCCGCAGGGCGAACTGGGTGCCCAGGCAGGCGCGGGCGCCGAGGCCGAAGGGGAGGTAGGCGCCGAGCTCGGTGGGGCGGGCGCCGTCGGGGGCGAAGCGGGTGGGGTCGAAGCGCTCCGGGGACGGCCACAGCGCCGGGTCACGGTGGGTGAGGTAGGGGCAGACCAGCACGTCCGTCCCCGCGGCGATGTGGTGGCCGGCGAGCACGTCGTCCTCGACGGCGTGCCGGGGGAGCAGCCAGGCGGAGGGGTAGAGCCGGAGGGTCTCGCTGACCAGGGCGTGCGGGTCGGCGTGCCGGGCGCCGGGGTTGTCGTCGAGCAGCAGGAACAGCCAGGTGAGCGTGGTGGCGGTGGTCTCGTGGCCCGCGACCAGCAGGGTGACCAGCTCGTCGCGGATCAACCGGTCGGTGTACTCGGGGTGTCGGTCGGCGGCGTCGAGCAGGACGCGCAGCACCCCCGGCTCCGGGAGGTCGGCGGCGGCGCGGGCCGCGTCGATCGCGGCCTGGGCGACGGCGTCGATCCGGGCGAGGTCCTCGGCGACGGTGTCCCGGGCGTCGGCGGCGTTGGTGGGCAGCTCCGGCATCGCGGCCACCACCCGTTCCACCGAGCGCAGTTCGGCGTCCGTACGGTCGTCGAGCGGCAGCCCGGTGAGCGCCCGCCAGACGGTGTCCAGGGCGAAGCCGCGCATCTCCTCGGCCACGTCGAAGGTCTCCCCGCTGCGCCGGTACCCCTCCCAGCGCTCGGCGGTGCGGCGCGCGGCGGCGGCGATCCGCTGCTCGTAGCGGCGCATCCCGGTGCCCGTGAACTGGGACTGCAGCAGCCGCCGTTGGCGCTTCCAGGCCTCCCCGGTGGCGGACAGCACGCCGTCGCCGACCAGCATCCGGGCCCGGTGCGAACGCTTCACGTAGCGGTCGGGGTGCCGCCCCAGCACGTGCTGCACCGCGGCCGGATCGGTCACCAGCACGGTCGGCGTCGGCCCGAGCCGGAACGCGGCGATCCCGCCGACGCCGCGCTGCGCCCGGGCGAGCAGTTCGACCAGCTCCGCCTCCTCCGCCCGCCACTCCTCGACGGCCTCGGGGGCCAGTTCCGGCACCGGCACGGTGTCCGTGGTCACGGGTGATGTCCTTCCGCTCTGCTGACGGGTCGTCCGTTTCGACTCTATGCCAGAGCGGACGGGGGTCGGGCTGCACCGAACGGGTGACGGGCCCGACCGGGGTCCGCGCGGCAACCAGGTCTGTCGTGTGCGAACGGGTACCGTGCGGCGGGGCCGTCAGGCCCCGGCTCACCGCGCTGATGGGAGAAACGGATGCCCGGGACCCGGCACATCGGAGGCAGCAGGACCGGTCGAGCGGCCCGATGGCTGGCAGCCGCCCTGCTCGTACCGGCCCTCGCGGCCTGCTCCGGCGGTGGTGGTGGCGGCGGTGGCGGTGGTGGTGGCGGTGGCAGCACCGCATCGACCGGGCAGGGCGGAGGCGGCTCGACCGGTCAGAACGGCGGCACGGGCGGTACGGAGGACACCCGGACCACCGCCCGCGGGGGCGGCGGGGGGTTCGCGGACGCGGGTGAGGTGTCGGCGTCCGCCAGCGGCAGTGGCAAGCTCGCCCAGGTGGGGCTGACGACCACGTCCACCACGACGTTCAAGGCCATCCTCAGCAAGGTCAATGACTGCAGTTCCGGAGCGCAGTACGCGACTCCGCTCAGCGCGGAAGTCACCGTGACCGGTGGCAGCAGCCCGCTGCAGTCGTTCACGCTGTCGTCCAGCAGCTCGGCCGACCGCCCGATCTGCCTGACCGTGACCATCGGGGGTGAGAGCAGGAAGATCAGGGCCAGTGGGACGATCCAGGGCACCGGCGAGACCGGCAACACCGGCAACACCGGCCAGAGCGGGGCCCCGACCGGCGGCGGCACGGGGGCCTCGACCGGGAGCACCCCCTGAGCACGGTGCCGGAGGGGTCCGCCGATCACGATGCCGCGCCGCCGGTCGACACCCGGTTCAACTGGGTCGGTGTGCTGACCTCGGTCGTCGCCCCGACCACCTTCGTCACCGCACTGCTCTTCTTCCTCGGCTTCGCCTACACCGACTCCTTCTACCACTACTTCGGCCTGGACGCCGCCACGCTCGGCTTCTCGACGCCGGACTTCCTGGTCCGTGGTTCCCCCGCGCTGTTCGTCCCGGTCGGGGGCCTGCTGTTCGGGATGCTGCTCGTCGCGCTCGGCTACCACCTCGCGACCAGGCGGGGCGGCTCCGGCTGGGTCCGCCGGGTGTGCCTGGTGCTCGCGGTGGCCGTCGTTCCGCTGCTGGCCCTGGGCTTCCTCGCCGGATTCGAGGCGGTGGACCTGGGCCCGGATGCCGCCCCGCTGTTCATCGGCGGCGCCCTGCTCCTCGCCCTCCTGACCCGGATGCTCTTCGTGCGCACCACAGGAAGCCCGTACCCGCTCCGCGGTGAGCGCACCGCCGTCGCCGTGATCGTGGCGATCGTCGTCCTGTGCTGTTTCTGGGCGGCCACCGGCTACGCCCACACGAAGGGGACCGAGGACGCCCGCAGGCTGGGCTCGCAGCTCGACGAGCGTCCGGCGATGATCGTGGACACCACGGAACCCCTCTACGTGACCTGGCCCGCGGTGCGGGAGGCCCCGTTGGCCGACGCCGGTCAGGGGCAGCGGTTCCATCACCGCTATCACGGGTTCCGACTGCTGGCGCAGTCCGGGAGCCGGATGTTCCTGATCCCGCGCGACTGGACCTGGGACACGGGCAACGTCCTGGTCCTGTCGCTCGACTCCGGCGTCCGGGTGGCCTTCCACCCGGGGTGAGGAACCGGAGGCGTACGGCTGCGCCGCGGTCCGTCCCCCTCGACGGATCGCGGCGCAGCGGCTCAGGGGCGGTCAGTCGGCGCGGCCCGGGCGGGTCACACCTCCTGCCAGAGGGCGGGCACGATCGGCGGCTCCCAGCCGACCTGGGCGGTGTGGCCCTGGATGCAGCGGTAGCTGACGCCGTTGTAGGTGACGACGTCCCCGGCCTGGTAGGTGGTGCCGGGGGTCCAGGCGTTGCCGGGGTCGGGGGTTCCGCTGCCGACGACCAGGGTGAAGCTGGTGGTGTGGGTGGCGGAGCCGGTTCCGGTGACGGTGATGCTGTAGGTGCCGGCCGCCGTGGTGGCCGCGGTGGCGACGGTCATGGTGGCGGAGGCGCCGGACTGGACGGAGGAGGGGTTGAAGGAGACGGTGACGCCGGCCGGGGCGCCGGAGGCGGTCAGGTTGACCGTCTGGGCGGAGCCGGAGGTGGTGGCGGTGGCGACGGTGGCCGTGGCGGAGGCGCCGGGCTTGACCGTGGCGGTGGCCGGGTTCACCGAGACGGAGAAGTCGTTGGCCGGGGTGGTGCCGCCGACCGAGGTCTTCCAGATGGTGTAGGCCACGCCGTTGGCGTTGCGCTTGAGTACGGTGGCGTCGACGTTGGAGGTGGTGTCGCAGGACTGGTGGTAGCAGGAGTCGTAGGACTGCCCGGCCGAGCCGCCCCACTTGGCGGCCTGCGCGGAGGTCTTGACGGCGCTGGCGCCGGCCGCGTAGCCGGAGGTCGGGATGCCGGCCTGCTGGAAGGAGTAGTCGTCGGAGCGGCCCTGGCCCTCGACGTTCTCCTCGGGCTGGAGGTTGAGCGAGTCCCAGTAGGCCTTCATCGGCGCGGAGGCCGCGGAGGTGAGGTTGTTGATGAAGTAGCCGGCGTTGGGCGAGCCGACCATGTCGAAGTTGTAGTAGGCCTTGATCGCGGAGCGCTGGGCGGAGCCCAGCTGGCCGACGTAGTACTGGGAGCCCTGGAGGCCCTGCTCCTCACCGGTCCACCAGGCGAAGCGGAGGTGCCGGGTGAGGGTGGGGTTCTGCTGGGCGAGCGCGAGGGCGTTCTCCAGCAGGACGGCGGAGCCGGAGCCGTTGTCGTTGATGCCGGGGCCGGCCGAGACGCTGTCCAGGTGGGCGCCGAGCATAGTGACCTGGTCGGACGGGCCGCCGGGCCAGTCGGCGATCAGGTTGTTGGACTGGTAGCTGCAGGAGGTGCAGGTCTGCTCGCTGACCTGGAAGCCGGCCGCCTGGAGCTTCCCCTTGATGTACGCCACGGACTGGGTGTGGCCGGCGCTGCCCGCTCGGCGGTTGCCGCCATTCTGGTTGGCGATGGTGTTCAGCTGGGCCAGGTCGGCCTGGACCTTGGCCACGTCGATGTCCGGGGCGGGCCCGCCGGGCGTGCCGCCGCCGACGGTCAGGGTGTACTGGGCGGTGTGGGTGGCCGCGCCGGCGGTGCCGGTCACGGTGATCACGTAGGTGCCGGCGGGGGCGCCGGAGGAGGCGGACAGGGTCAGCGTCGCGGAGCCGCCGGTCTGCACGGAGGAGGGGCTGAGCGTCGCGGTGACCCCGGTCGGGGCGCCGGTGGCGGTCAGGTTGACGGTCTGCGCGGTGCCGGAGGTGACGGCGGTGGAGACCGTCGCGGTGGTCGACGAGCCGGGCTGGACGGAGCCGGCGGCCGGGCCGAGCGCGAGCGAGAAATCGTTGTTGCCGGACGGCGTGCAGGTCGGGTCGCCGCTCTGCGCGGGCACGCTGACGGCGTCCCAGGCGGCCTTGGTGCGGTTGTAGAAGGTGCAGCTCGGGTCGAGGTTCTTGGCCGCGGTCAGGGTGGTGGTGCGGTAGCGCTTGTAGGTCATGCCGCTGGTCTTGAGCAGCATGCCGCCGTACCAGACCTGGCCGGCCTGCTTGACGCCGATGCCGGTGACGCTGGAGTTGTTGCAGGTCGGGCTGTTGGGCTTGCCGCCGCCCGGGTTGGAGCCGTTGGACAGCAGGTAGAACCAGTGGTTCAGCGGTCCGGCGGCCGCGTGCACCTCGGTGCTCGGGATCGAGGAGGAGTAGCAGTTCGGGTCGTTGTTGACCAGCGAGGGCTGGTAGAGGCTGCGGATCGGGCCCTGGCCGACCAGGTTGATCACGCGGCCGACCTGGTAGTCGGGGTAGTCGTAGGGCGCGGGCTCGTTGTTGTACTCCTTGGTGAGCGCGCCGAAGATGTCGCCGGTGCCCTCGCCGAGGCCGTTCTCGTTGTTGGCGCCGCCGGGGGTGTACTGGTCGATGCCGTGGCCGAACTCGTGGCCGACGACGTCCTGGGCGGCTATCCACTCGCCGGCCTGGTTGTGGCCGATCGAGACGGAGCTGCCGTCCCAGTAGGCGTTGACGTCGTTGAGGCCCATCTTGATCGGCCAGCTGCGGCCGTTGCCGTCGTGGCCGTTGCGGCCGAGCCAGTCGCGGAGCATGTCCCATTCCTTCTGGGCCGCCCACATGGCGTCGCCGCAGCCGGTCTCCCGGCTGGACGGGTTGCCGTTGCCCCAGGAGTCGGAGGACTTGGTGAACACCTGGCCGGTGTCGTTGTCGGAGCAGGACAGGCCGGGCCGGCTCGGGTCGCGCAGGGCGTACGAGCCGCCGGAGCTGGTGGTGCTGATGGTCAGCGGGCCGGGGCCGTTCCACTTGCTGTTGACGGTGCCGGCCGCGACGTCGTCGTAGCTGTCGACGACCTCGCCGGTGGCGGCGTCGACGAAGACGTGCAGGTGGCTGGGCGCGGTCTCGGTGCGGCCCTTGAGCACGGTCTCCCAGGCGAGCCGGCCGGCGCCGTCCTTGACCCGGACGACCAGGCGGCGGGACTCGACCTGGTCGACGACGGGCAGCTTGGTCCGCGCGGTCCTCTCCGCGTCGGCCGCGCTGATCTGCGGGGTGATCGAGCCGCCGACCGGTCCGGTGGCGGCCGACTGGAGGCCGCGTACGGTGCCCCTGCCGTCGGCGAGCACCACGGCGTCGCCGCCGACCACGGGCAGACCGCGGTAACTGCGTTCGTAGGAGACGGAGTAGAGGCCGTTCAGCCAGGGGGTGACGGCCTTGCGTTCGTAGGTCTCGCCCGGTCCCTTGGCCAGTGCGTCGGTGCCGGCCGCGGCGGCCGCGTCGGCGGCGTTCACGGCGGCGGCCAGGGCGCTGGGTGGTGCGGGGGAGGGGGTGGGCGCGGCGGTGGCCGTCCCGGCGGTGGCGCCGATCAGGCCGGCCAGTACGGTCAGGGTGGTCGCCGTGGTGAGCAACCGCCCTGGGGAAACTCTGCGTTGCATCGACGCTCCTCGCGAGTGGGGGTCCTCGACCGCGGACGGAAAGGGCTGGTGGCGCACCGCGGGCCGCTTCTGGGGGGACGGCCGTGCGGGCCGTCCGCGCTCGGGTGCCCGAACACTCACATGGCGTCATGCCCGGGTCAATGGCTGGTGCAGGCTCTGCATAGGGTTGGCAAATTCCGTCAAGGTGCGGGTGCCGTTTCGCGTCAAGCTGGGCGTTCCCGCCAGTGGTTGAGACCACCTCATGTACGGGACGGGGAGCCATCGAGTACCGTCCTCCTCGTCGGACTCGTCCCAGGGCCCCGCGTCGGGGGCGTACAGGGGGAGGACAGCCGTGCACCGGAACCGTTCGGCCCAGGCCTCGCCCCCGGACGTCCAGCAGGCGGGCGCCTGGCGGGAGTTCGGCGCCCGGCTGCGGCACTGGCGGCGCCGGGCCGGACTCACCCAGGCACAGCTCGGCGCGGGCATCGGCTACGACCACACCGCGGTCAGCAAGATCGAGCACGGTTCCCGTCGGGTCGCCCCCAGGATGGCCGAGCGGATCGACGAACTGCTGAACGCAGGTGGGGAGTTGGTGGCGGCCTGCCTGCACGCCGAGACCGCCGGACTGCCGCTGCCGGCCCCCTTCGCCCCCGGCCTGCTCCGGCCGCCGCTGCCCGGCGGGGTGCCGGACGGGCCCGCGTCCGCTCCCGGGGCCGTTCCCGGGTTCGCGTCCGCTCGCGGGCCCGCTCCCGTCGACCCGGTCCTGCTCGCCCCGGCCCGACTGCCGGACTACGGACTGCTCTGCCCGCTGCACGACGCCGAGGGCTGCGCCGTCCCGCCGCCGGACGAACTCGCCCTGCTGTACGACGAGTTCCGTACCGCCGACCCGGCCACCGCGCCGCCGCTGGACGCCGCCACCGCGCACGCCCTGGCCGGGCTGCTCGCCGCCCAGCTGCGGGCCGCCGAGACCGGTGCCCTGCCCGGGCTGGTCGCCGCCGTCGAACGCACCCTGCACGTGGTGCTCGCCCGGCTGGCCGCCGCTCCCGCCGCCCGGCGCCGCCCGCTGGCCCGACTGGCCGCCGAACACGCCCATGCCGCCGGGGCGTTGCGGATGCAGGACGGCCGCAACGCCACCGCCATGGCCTGCTTCGACCGGGCGCTCACCTGGGCCGGGCTGGCCGGGGACCGGGCCACCCAGGTCGGCACGCTCAGTGACCTCAGCATCCTGGCCCGGCTGGACGGTGACCCGGTGGCCGCGCTCGGCTACGCCCGGGAGATCGACCGGGTCGCCCCGGAGCGGCCCTGGGCCGGGGCGATGGGCCGGATCAGCCGGGCCAGGGCCCGGGCCCTGACCGGGGACGTGCGCGGTACCGTCCGCGACATCGCGCTGGCCCGGGCGGACCTGGAGCACATCGACGCCCGGGACGAGGCGGACGTGCCGTGGCTGTCCATCGCCTCGATGCGGCTGCGGGTGGAGTCCGCCGCGGCCGCCGCGCTGCGCGACCTCGCCGCCGCGGTGGACGATCCCCGGCTGGCCCGGCGGGCGCTGGCGGCCACCGAGACCGCGCTCGGCCTGCTCGGTCCGACCCAGCTGCCGTCCAGCCGGCTGCTGTTCACCGTCCGGGCGGCCGACTGCCACGCCTGCGCGCACGATCCGCGGACGGCCGTGGACCTGCTGGCGCCCGCCCTGGAGTCGGTGCCGGTGGCCGCGCTGCCCGCGCTGGTCGGGCATGAGCTGCGCGGGCTGCGCGAGCGCCTCGCGCGGTACGGGCCGCGGGCCGCCGACCGGTTGGCGGAGCTGGCCGGGTCCTGAGCCCCCCCGGCGGCCCCCGAGCGCCGGCCCGTCCGCCCCTCCCGCCGAGCGCTGCCCCCCGCCGAGCGCCGGCCCCGGCCTCCGGCCGCCGGGCGCCGAGCGCCGGAGGGGGCGTGGGCGGCGGACCGTACGGGTATCGCGCGCGCCGTACTCCGGCCTATTCCGCCCCGCCCCCGATTGCGCCCCGTTCACGCCCTCGATTTGTCAATTTCGTGTGCAGATCTTCCGCCGATCGGGTTATTCATGGCGTTAACACGTCGAATGACTGACCCCGCCAGCGTCTCCCGCTAGAGTCTCTGACGTTTCCGTTCGTTGGTCCGCGAATAACTAGGGGGAGCGTGCTGTCCGCCATCGCACGCCGGCTCGCCCATCCGCTGCTGCTCCTGGGAGTGTTGTGCACTGCCGTCGCGACACTGCGCTTCCACTGGGCGCCTGACCAGGTCTCCCCGCTCCTGCTGATCGCCGTCATCTGCTACCTGGCGGTGCTGGAACGGGTGATCCCGTACCGGACGGACTGGCATCCGAGCGGGCGTGAACTGCGGTGGTATGGCGTGTACTTCGTGCTGAGCATGGCGGGCGGCGGGCTGGCCCAGGGGTTGGTGTCCGCCCTGGTGGTGGCGCTCGGGCCGGCCCGTCCGGCGCTGCCCTTCGCGCTGGAGATCCCGCTCGCCCTGCTGATCGGCTCGCTCGGGGACTACCTGGTGCACCGCTGGTCGCACCGCAACCGCTGGCTGTGGCGGCTGCACGGCGTGCACCACGTGCCGGACAAGGTGAACGTCGCCAACAACGGCGTCAACCACTTCCTGGACGTGCTGTTCGCCCAGTCCGTGGTCCAACTTCTGCTGGCGATGATCGGATTCTCGGCGGATTCAGTGTTCGTGGTCGGAATATTCGTGATGGCGCAGGGGTATTTCGTCCACGCCAACATCGACGTCCGGATCGGCTGGCTGGGCCACGTCCTGGCCGGCCCGGAACTCCACCGCCTGCACCACAGCACCGACCTCGCCGAAGCCGGCCACTACGCCTCCGACCTGTCGCTGTGGGACCACGTGTTCGGGAGCTTCACCTGGCGGCCCGGTCGGATCCCGGAAGCCGTCGGCCTCACCGACCCGGCCGCGTTCCCGACCACCGGAGAACTCGGCGCCACCCTGCTGCACCCCTGGCGCCGGATGAAGACCACCGAGCAGTCCGTCTGACACCCACCGGCCCGGACCGTCAAGCCCGCCCGACGAGTTCCGCCTCCGACGAGTCCCTGCCCGACGAGATATTTCCGCCTCCGACGAGTTCCCGCCTCACGAGTTCCGCCTTCGGCGAGTCCCCGCCCGACGACTCGCCGACCCGTTCCGTTCCGACCGGTCCCCGGCAGCCGCCCCTGCCCGTGCCCGCGCCGTCCCCGCCACCACCCTCGGATAGGACCATGACCACCTCGCCCTTCGCCGTGCCCTGCGAACGGATCGCGATCACCGGCATCGGCTGCCGCCTGCCGGGACACGCCAACGACCACCGGACCTACTGGCGCAACCTGATCGAGGGCCGGGACTGTCTCACCGACACCCCCGCCGACCGGTACGACACCGGCACCCTGGGCAGTCGGGACCGCGCCAAGCCGGGGCGGCTGATCGGCGGCCGGGGCGGCTACATCGACGGCTTCGACACCTTCGACCCCGCCTTCTTCGGGATCAGCCCCCGCGAGGCCGCCCACATGGACCCGCAGCAGCGCAAGCTCCTGGAGGTGAGCTGGGAGGCGCTGGAGGACGGCGGGCTGCGCCCCGGCGCGCTGGCCGGGCGGGACGTCGGCGTCTACATGGGCGCCTTCACCCTGGACTGGAAGATCCTCCAGTTCGCCGACCTGGACTTCACCACCATCGCCGCGCACACCGCCACCGGCACCATGATGACGATGGTGTCCAACCGGATCTCGCACTGCTTCGACTTCCGCGGCCCCAGCGTCTCGATCGACACCGCGTGCAGCTCCTCCCTGGTCGCGGTCCACCTGGCCTGCCAGAGCCTGCTCCGCGGCGAGACCGAACTCGCCCTGGCCGGCGGCGCCCTGCTGCACATGGCGCCGCAGTACACCATCGCCGAGACCAAGGGCGGCTTCCTCTCCGCCGACGGCCGCTCGCGCGCCTTCGACGCCTCCGCCGACGGCTACGTGCGGGCCGAGGGGGTCGGCGTGGTGGTGCTCAAGCGGCTCTCCGACGCGCTGTGCGACGGCGACCCGGTGCACGCCGTGATCCTCGGCACCGGCGTCAACCAGGACGGCCGCACCAACGGCATCACCGTCCCCAGCGCGGACGCCCAGGCCGCCCTGATCGAACGGGTCTGCGCCGGTGCCGGGGTGCTGCCCGGCAGCCTCCAGTACGTCGAGGCGCACGGCACCTCCACCCCGGTCGGCGACCCGATCGAGGCGGCCGCGCTCGGCCGGGTGCTCGGCATCGGCCGCCGCGAGGGGGAGCGCTGCTACGTCGGCTCGGTGAAGACCAACATCGGGCACACCGAGGCCGCCGCCGGGGTCGCCGGGCTGATCAAGACCGCGCTCGCCCTGCGGCACCGCCGGATCCCGCCGCACCTCAACCTGGAGCGGCCCAACCCGGCCATCGACCTGGCCGCGCTGCCCTTCGACATCCCGACCGCCCCGGTGGACTGGCCCGAGCACCAGGGGCCGGCCCGCGCGGGCGTCAACTCCTTCGGCTTCGGCGGCACCAACGCCCACGTCCTGCTGGAGGAACCGCCGCCGCCCGCCCCCGTCGCCCCCGCCCGGCGACCGGCCGTCACGGTGCTGCCGCTGAGCACCCGGGACGCCGCCGGACTGCCCGAACTCGCCGCCGCCGTACGTCAGGAGCTCGCCGCCGGCGCCTGCCCGGCGGACCTCGGCCACACCCTGGCGCACCGCCGCGAGCACCTGCCCGAGCGGCTCGCCGTGGTGCACACCGGGCCCGCCGACCTGGCCGAGGCGCTGGCCGCCCACGAACGCGGCGAGGCCCACCCCCGGGTCGTCCGGGGCCTGGCCCGGGAGCGCGAACAGCGGCGCCTGGCCTGGGTGTTCACCGGCATGGGCCCGCAGTGGTGGGGGATGGGCCGGGGCCTGTACGAGAGCGAACCGGTCTACCGGGAGGCCGTCCGGGCGGTGGACGCCGAGATCCGCGCCCAGGCCGGCTGGTCCCTGCTGGACGAACTCGGCCGGGACGAGGCCGACTCCCGGATGGCCGCGACCTGGCTCGCCCAGCCCGCCAACTTCGCCGTCCAACTGGGGCTCTCGGCGCTCTGGCACAGCCACGGCGTGCACCCCGACGCGGTGGTGGGCCACAGCACCGGGGAGGTCGCCGCCTTCCACGAGGCCGGGGTCTACGACCTGGCCGACGCCGTCCGGGTGGTGCTCGCCCGCAGCTCGCTCCAGCAGCGGCTGGCCGGGACGGGCTCGATGCTCGCCGTCGGCCTGCCGGAGGCCGAGGCGGAACGGCGGATCCGCCCCTACCGCGACCTGGTCTCGCTCGGCGCCGTCAACAGCCCCTCCGCGGTGACCCTCGCCGGGGACACCGAGGCGCTGCGCGAACTGGCCGCGGACCTCGAACAGCAGGGCGTCTTCGCCCGCCTGCTGGACGTCGAAGTCCCCTACCACAGCGTGCGGATGGACCCGATCCGGGCCGAACTGACCGCCGCCCTGGCCGGGATCAAACCGCAGCGCGCCCGGCTGCCGCTCCACCTCACCGCCCGCGAGGGCCTGGCCCTGGGGCCCGAACTGGACGCCGGGTACTGGTGGGAGAACGTCCGCCACCCGGTGCGCTTCCGGGCCGCCGTCGAGCGGATGGCCGAGGACGGGCTCCGGCTGTTCCTGGAGATCGGCCCGCACCCGGTGCTCGGCCACGCGATCCGCGAGTGCGCCGAGCAGGCGCACACCCTGCCGTCGATCCGCCGGCAGCAGGACGAACCCGAGCGGATCGCCCGCACCCTGGCCGAACTCCACACCCTCGGCGTCGAGTTGAACTGGGACGCGCTGCACCCGGCCGGGCGCCCGGTGCCGCTGCCCGGCTACCCGTGGCGGCGCGAGCGCCACTGGGCCGAGCCCAGGCCGGTCGAGCAGGTCCGGCTCGGGCGGCTCGACCACCCGCTGCTCGGCCGCCGCACCGCCGCCGCCCAACCCACCTGGACCACCGCGCTCGACCCCGAGCGGCTGCCCTACCTGGACGACCACCGGATCGAGGGCCGGGCGGTCTTCCCCGCCGCCGGGTACCTGGAGATGGCCGCCCAGGCCGTCCGCGCGCTGACCGGCGGCAGCCAGGTCGTCCTGGCCGAGGTCGAACTGCACCGGGCGCTGTTCCTCTCCGACACCGAACCCGTCCCCGTCCAACTCGGCTACGCCCCCGAGGACGCCCGCTTCACCATCGCCGCCACCCCGGCCGACGGCGAACCCACCGTGCACGCCGGCGGCCGGGTCCGCACCGGCCAGCGCCGCTCCTACGGCCCCGCCGCCGACCTCGACGCGCTGCGCGGGCGCGGGCAGCACCTCGACGGCCCGGACTGCTACCGGCGCCTGGCCGAGCGCGGCTACGACTACGGGCCGGCCTTCCGCGCCGTCGCCGAGGTCTGGACCGGGCCCGGCGAGGCGCTCGCCCGGATCCGCCCCACCGAACGGCTCGGCCCGGGCGCCGCCGACCACCAGCTCCACCCGGTGCTGCTCGACGCCTGCTTCCAGACCCTGCTCACCACCCGGCTGCACGCCCCCGAGGACGGCAGCGTCCGGCTGCCCGTCTCGATCGAGGAGGTCCGGCTCGACGCCATCGGCGACCGCCCGATCTGGGCGCACGCCACCGTCACCCGGGAGAGCGCCGAGGAACTCGTCGGCGACCTCGCCCTGTACGCCGAGGACGGCACCCCGCTCGGCCGGATCACCGGATTCAAGGTCGCCGACGTCGCCCGGGCGGCCGCCTCGGTCGGCCTGGCCACCATCGACGGCTGGCTCACCGAACTCGCCTGGCAGGACGCCCCGGCCGCGCCGCAGGACGCCCCCACCGGCGACCTGCTGCTGTTCGCCGACGCCGGCGGCCTGGCCGAACGGCTGGCCGCCCTGGCCGCCGGGCGTGGCGCCCGCTGCCACCTCGTCCGGCCCGGCAGCTGGTACGCCACCGGGGACGGCGGGACCACCGTACGGCCCGACTCCACCGAGGACCTCGAGCGGCTGTTCGCCGAACTGGACCCGGCCCACCGGACCGTCGTCCACCTGTGGAACCTCGACCTGCCCGCCCTTGACGACCTCGACCCCGGCGACCCCGGGCAGCTCGACCGGCTCGCCACCCACGGCGCCTACTCGCTGGTCACCCTCGCCCGGGCGCTGTCCACCGCCCGCCCCGACAGCCGGCTGCACATCGTCACCCGCGGCACCCAGGCCACCGGCCCGCAGGACCGGGTCGAACCGCTCGGCGCCCCCGCCTGGGGGATCGGCCGGGTGCTCTGGCAGCAGGAACTCGTCGCCCAGCGCGGCAGCCTGATCGACCTGGACCCGGCCCGGCCGACCGCCGACCAGGCCGCGGACCTGCTCGCCGAACTCGCCGCCGACCGCCCGGCCGACGCCGAACAGGAACTCGCCCTGCGGGCCGGGCGCCGACTCACCAGCCGGCTGCGCCCCGCCGAGGGCCTCACCCGGCCGCTGCCGCCGGTGCTGCGCCCGGACGGCTGCTACCTGGTCACCGGCGCGTTCGGCGCGCTCGGCCGGCTGCTCTGCCGCACCCTGGTGCGGCGTGGCGCCCGGCGGCTGGTCCTGGTCGGCCGCACCGCCCTGCCGCCGCGCGCCGACTGGCACGCCGTCGACCCCACGACACCCGCCGGGGAGCGGATCGCCTTCCTGCGCGAACTGGAGGCGCTCGGCGCCGAACCGCTGATCGCCGCGGTGGACGTCACCGACGGGACGGCCCTCGCGGCCTGGCTCGCCGACCACCGCCGCCGCCAACTCCCGCCCATCCGCGGGGTGTTCCACCTCGCCGGACAAGTCAGGGACACCCTGCTGGCACAGATGGACCGGCCCGCCTTCGACGCCGGGTACGCCCCCAAGGTGGCCGGTGCCCAGCTGCTGCACCGGCTGCTCGCCGACGAACCGCTCGACCACTTCGTGCTGTTCGCCTCCGTCGCCTCGCTGCTCACCACCGCCGGACAGACCAACTACGCGGCCGGCAACGCCTTCCTGGACGCCCTCGCCCACCACCGCCGGGCCCAGGGCCGGCCCGCGCTCAGCCTGGACTGGGGGCCCTGGGCCACCGGCATGATCGAGGAACTCGGCCTGGTCGCCCACTACCGCGACGCCCGCGGCATGAGCTCGCTGCCCCCGGAGGCCGGCACCGCCGTCCTGGAGCGCGTCCTCGGACAGGACCACGCCCAGCTGCTGGTCGCCACCGTCGTCGACTGGCCCACCTTCCTCGCCTGGTACCCCGCCCTGCCGGCCCTGGTCGCCGAGCTCGCGGCCGGCGCCGCCGAACAGGCCCCGGCCGAGACCGGCGGCTTCCTGGACGGCTACCGCGCCGCCGACCCGCGGACCCGCCGGCAGCTGGTCGCCGACCGGTTCACCGCGGCCGCCGCCGCCGTGCTGCGCACCGCCGCCGAGCGGATCACCCCCGACACCCGACTCGGCGCCCACGGCCTGGACTCGCTGCTCGCGATGGAGCTGCGCGCCCGGGTGCACGGCGAACTCGGCGTCGCCCTGCCGGTGGTGGCGCTGCTCAGCAACGGCAGCGTGGCCGACCTGGTCGAGCTGCTCACCGCCGGCCTGGCCGAACAGCTCGCCGCCGAGGGCGGCCCGGAGCACGCCGAGGTCGAACTCCACACCGACGAGGCCCGCTACCCGCTCACCCACAACCAGCAGGCCCTGTGGTTCCTGCGCCAGCTCCACCCGGACGGCTTCGCGTACAACATCGGCGGCGCGGTCGAGGTGCGCGCCGAACTCGACCCGGAGCTGATGTTCACCGCCTTCGCCTTCCTGGTCGCCCGGCACCCCGGACTGCGCGCCGCCTTCACCGCCGAGGAGGGCCGCCCCGTCCAGCGGATCCGCACCGAAGCCGTCGCCGACACCGCGCTGTTCGACGTCGAGGGCCGCCCCTGGGAGGAGATCCACGCGCTGATCGTCCGCGAGTACCGGCGGCCGTACGACCTGGCCGAGGACCCACTGGTGCGGCTGCGGCTGTTCCGGCGCGGACCGGACCGCTGGGTGCTGATGAAGGCCGTCCACCACATCGTCTCGGACGCCATCTCCACCTTCACCTTCATCGAGGAGCTGTTCGAGGTCTACCAGGCGCTGCGCAGCGGCCGCACCCCCGAACTGCCCCCGGTGGCCGCCCGCTACCTGGACTTCCTCAACCACCAGAACCGGTTCCTGGCCGGGCCGCAGGCGCAGCGGATGCTCGACTACTGGCGCGGCCACCTGCCCGCCGAGATGCCGGTGCTGGCGCTGCCCACCGACAAGCCGCGCCCGGCCGTGCAGACCCACAACGGGGCCTCCGAGTTCTTCCGGATCGACGAGGAACTGACCGGCCGGGTGCACGAGTTGGCCCGGGCGCACGGCGCCACCCCGTTCATGGTGCTGCTCGGCGCCTACTACCTGCTGCTGCACCGGTGGTCCGGGCAGCCGGACATCGTGGTCGGCAGCCCCGTCACCGGCCGCACCCAGGAGGAGTTCGCCTCCGTCTACGGCTACTTCGTCAACCCGCTGCCGCTGCACGTGAGCCTGGCCGGGGAGCCGACCGTCACCGAACTGCTGGCCCGGGTGCGGGAGAGCGTGCTCGGCGGGCTGGACAACCAGGAGTACCCCTTCCCGCTGCTGGTCGAGCAGTTGGGCCTCCAGCACGACCCGAGCCGCTCCGCGGTGTTCCAGGCGATGTTCATCCTGCTCACCCACAAGGTCGCCGTGGAGCGCTTCGGCTACCGCCTGGAGTACATCGAACTCCCCGAGGAGGAAGGGCAGTTCGACCTCACTCTGTCCGCCTACGAGGACCGCGCGGACGGCTGCTTCCACTGCGTCTTCAAGTACAACTCCGACCTCTTCGAGCCCGGTACGGTGCAGCGCCTCGCCGCCCACTACCGCAACCTGCTGGACGCCATGACCCGGGCCCCGGAGGGCGAGCCGGTCGGCCGGCTGCGGATGCTGGACGCGGCCGAACGGCGGCTCGTGCTGGAGGAGTTCAGCGGCGCCGCCCGGCGGATCGACCACGACGTGCCGCTGCCCGAGCTGATCGCCAAGGCCGCCGCCGAGCACCCGGAGGCCATCGCGGTGGTCGCCCCGGGCCGGGACGCCGTCCGGCGGCTGAGCTACGGCGAACTGGACCGGCGCTCCCAGCGCGCCACCGCCAGGCTGCGCGAACTCGGCGCCGGTGAGGGCTCGGTGGTCGCGGTCTGCCTGGACAAGTCGCCCGAGCTGGTCACCACTCTGCTGGCGGTCTGGCGGGCCGGCGCCGCCTACCTGCCGCTCGACCCCGGGCACCCGGCGGACCGGCTGGCGCACCAGCTGGCCGACGCCGGAGCGGCCCTGGTCGTGGTCGACGAGCGGTACCGGGCCGCCGCCGACCTGCCCGCCCGGCCGGTCACCCCGGCCGACCTGGACCGGCCCGCCGGCGCTGGCGGGCCGCTGCCCGCCGCCGACCCGGACCGGCCCGCGTACCTGATCCACACCTCCGGCTCCACCGGGCGGCCCAAGGGCGTGCTGGTCCAGCACCGCCAGCTGGCCGCCGCCACGGCGGGCTGGCGGGCCGAGTACCGCCTGGACACCGAGGCCCGGGTGCACCTCCAGATGGCCGGCACCGCCTTCGACGTGTTCACCGGCGACCTCGCCCGGGCCCTCGGCACCGGCGGCACCCTCGTCCTGGTCGACCGCGAACTGCTCTTCGACACCGCCCGGCTGTACCGGGTGATGCGCGAAGAGGCCGTGGACTGCGGCGAGTTCGTGCCCGCCGTGGCCCGCGCCCTGCTGGCCCACTGCGAACGCGAAGGCCTGCGGCTGGACTTCCTGCGGCTGCTGGTGGTCGGCTCCGACTCCTGGAAGGCCGCCGAACACCACCGGCTGCGCGCGCTGTGCGGCCCGGCCACCCGGCTGGTCAACTCCTACGGCCTGACCGAGGCCACCGTGGACAGCAGCTACTACGAGGGCGACGCCGAGGAGCTGGAAGCGGGCCGGATGGTCCCGATCGGGCGGCCCTTCCCGAACAGCGAGCTGTACGTCCTGGACCGCTACGGCGAGCCCGTCCCCGCCGGGGTGCCCGGCGAACTGTGGATCGGCGGCGCGGGCGTCGCGGTCGGCTACCCGAACGACCCGGTCCAGACCGAACAGCGGTTCCGGGTCCTGGACCTGGACGGCACGCCCCGGCGGCTCTACCGCACCGGTGACCTCGGCCGCTGGGACACCGCCGGCACCGCCCACCTGCTCGGCCGGATCGACAACCAGGTCAAGGTGCGCGGCCACCGGATCGAGCCGGGCGAGATCGAGGCCCACCTCACCGCCCGGCCCGAGGTCGCCGAGGCCTGTGTGACGGTCCGCCAGGACGGCGCGGGCGAGGCCGCCCTGGCCGCCTACCTGGTGCCCGCCGAGGGTGTCACGCTCGACCGCCGCGAACTGCGCCGCCACCTCGCCGAACACCTGCCTACCGTGATGATCCCCTCCTACCTCACCGAACTGCCCGCCCTGCCGCTCACCCCGAACGGCAAGGTCGACCTCGCCGCCCTGCCCGAGCCCGCCGCCGACACCGGCGGCGCGCGCCACGAACCGCCCGTCACCCTCTACGAGCAGCGGGTCGCCGCGCACTGGCAGCAGCTGCTCGGGGTGCCCGAAGTCGGCCTCCAGCACGACTTCTTCGAGCTCGGCGGCAGCTCCATCCGGCTGATCGAGCTGATCCACCACCTGCAGACCGAGTTCAACATCAGCATCCCGGTCGGCCTGCTGTTCAAGGTCACCACCCTGCACGGCATGGCCCGCACCGTCGAGCAGATCATCACCGGCGAGGTGGCCGGCGGCCAGCCCCACCTGTGGTTCAACGCCGAAGCGCCCGAAGGCCGTACGGTCTTCTGCTTCCCGCCCGCGGGCGGCCACGGACTGGTCTACCGGCAGCTCGCCGCCGCCCTGCCCGGCCACCGGATCGCCGCCTTCAACTACCTGACCGGCGACGACAAGACCGAGCGCTACGCCGACCTGGTCGAGGAACTGCACCCGGCCGGTCCGTACCGGCTGCTCGGCTACTCGCTCGGCGGCAACCTCGCCTTCGAGGTGGCCAAGGAGCTGGAACGGCGCGGGAGCACCGTCGAATCGGTGCTGCTGGTGGACGCCTACCGGGTCCTGGACGCCTTCGACCTGGGCGAGGAGCACGTGGCCGTCTTCGAGCGGGAGCTCCGGGACCACCTGCACCGCCACACCGGCTCCCGGATCGTCGCCCAGGAGACCCTGCAACAGGCCAGGGACTACCTGGAGTTCTGCAGCCGGACCCCCAACACCGGCAGCGTCCGGGCCCGGCTGGACGTGGTCTGCGAGCGCGACCGGCTGAGCGTCCACACCGGCGGCGAACCCGGCTCCTGGCACGGCGCCTCCACCACCGGAACCGCCGTGCACGCCGGCCACGGCAGCCACGCCGAGATGCTGGACGGCGAGTTCGCCGCCCGCAACGCGGAACTGGCCGCCGCCGTCCTGGCCGGAGGCACCGCCGATGGCCGCTGACCGCGGGCCGGACTGGCCCCGCCGGGAGCGCACCGCCGCCGGCCCGCCCCGGGTGATCGTGATCGGGGCCGGCCTGGCCGGCCTCGCCACCGGCTGCTACGCGCAGATGAGCGGGCTGGAGACCCGGATCCTGGAGAAGCACGTGCTGCCCGGCGGCTGCTGCACCGCGTGGTCCCGGCAGGGCTACCTCTTCGACTACTGCATCGACTGGCTGATCGGTACCGCCGAGGGCACCGGCGCCCACCAGGTCTGGCGCGAACTCGGTGCCCTGGACGGCAAGTCGGTGACCCACTTCGACACCTTCAACCGGGTCGTCGACGAGCACGGCCGGGCCGTCACCTTCCACACCGACCCGGACCGCCTGGAGGCCCACCTGCTGGCCCTCGCCCCCGGCGACGCCGCACCGATCCGGGCCTTCTGCCGCGACCTGCGCCGCTTCGTCGCCCTCGACCTGCCCTGGGACCTCACCCCGCCGCCGCTGCGCAGCACCGCCGAACGGCTGCGCACCCTGCGCACCGTGCTGCCCGCCTTCCGGCTGTTCTGGCGCACCGCGGCCACCCCGATGAGCCGGTTCGCCGAGCGCTTCCAGGACCCCCTGCTGCGCCGGGCCTTCCCCACCATGTTCCTCCAGGAACCGGCCGGCTTCCCGCTGCTGCCCTACCTCTACACCCTGGCGGCCGCCCACACCGGCAACGCGGGCTTCCCGCAAGGCGGTTCACTCGGGCTGGCCCGCTCGGTGGAGCAGCGGTACACCCGGCTCGGCGGGATGATCGACTACCGCTGCCGGGTGGACCGGATCCTGATCGAGGAGGACCGCGCCGTCGGCGTCGAACTGCGGGACGGCACCCGGTACTTCGCCGACCACGTGGTGGCCGCCTGCGACGGACCGACGGTGCTCGACCGGCTGCTGCGCGGCCGCTACTCCAGCCCCGTCACCGACCGGCTGTACGGCGAGCTGCTGGAGAAGCCCGGCAACCTCTACCCGGCGGTGGTCTCCGCCTTCGTCGGACTGGACGGGCCGCTGCCCGAGGGCGAACCGCACTGCACCACCTACCTGTTGAGCCCGGCGGACGCCGCCCGGCTGCCCGGTTCGCTCCAGCGGAGCCTGGTGGTGCAGCTGCGCTCGAACTACGCGGAGGGCTTCGCGCCGCCCGGCAAGTCCGTGCTGCACTGCACCTACTTCAGCGACTACCGGTCCTGGAAGGAGCTGCGGATCCGCGACCGCCGGGCCTACCGGGCGCGCAAGCAGGAAGTCGCCGCGTTCGTCCGGGAGTTCCTGGACCGCGTCCACCCCGGCCTCGGCACCCGGATCGAACTGGTCGACGTCGCCTCGCCGGTGACCACCGAGCGGTTCACCGGCAACACCGGCGGCTCCATCCTCGCCTGGCAGGCCTTCTCCGAGGCCGAGGACGCCGCCAACCGCCTGGTCAACCGGGACCGGATGCGCCTGCCCGGCCTGGCCGGATTCTCCATGGCCGGCCAGTGGGCCTCGCTCGGCGGCCTGATCCGCGCCGCCACCAGCGGCCGGTACGCCGCCCAGTACCTGTGCCAGGAGCTCGGCCGGCCGTTCCGGGCCTGGCCCAGCGACGACCGCGAACCCTGGCACCCGGGCAAGTGGGGCCGGCTGCCGCAACTCGACCGGGCCACCGTCGGAGCACCGGACCGGGGAGCGGCCGAATGAGCGGCAGGCAGAGCATGGTCATCATCGGCGGCGGCCTCGGCGGCCTGTCCACCGGCTGCTACGCGCAGATGAACGGCTACCGCAGCCAGGTCCTGGAGATGCATGAACTGCCCGGCGGCTGCTGCACCGCCTGGGACCGCGGCGAGTTCACCTTCGACTGCTGCGTCAGCTGGCTGCTGGGCAGTGGCCCGGGCAACGAGATGCACCGGATCTGGCTCGAACTCGGCGCCCTCCAGGGCAAGCGGATGCGCAACTTCGACGTGTTCAACGTGGTGCGCACCCGGGACGGCCGGGCGGTGCGCTTCTACTCCGACCCGGACCGGCTGGAGGCCCACCTGCTGGACCTCGCCCCCGAGGACGCCCGGCAGATCCGGCAGTTCTGCGCCGGCCTGCGCAAGTTCCGGGTGGCGCTGACCCGTTACCCCTTCCTCAAGCCGGTCGGGCTGATGGGCCGGTGGGAGCGCTGGCGGATGCTCGCCTCCTTCCTGCCGTACTTCAACGTGATCCGGCGCTCCATCTCGGTGCTGATGAGCGACTACTCGGCGCGGTTCCGCAGCCCGCTGCTGCGCGAGGCGTTCAACTTTGTCCTGTACGAGAAGCACCCCAACTTCCCGGTGCTGCCGACGTACTTCCAACTCGCCTCGCACGCCGGGCAGTCCGCCGGGGTGCCGGAGGGCGGCTCGCTCGGGCTGGCGCGCTCGGTCGAGCAGCGCTACCGGCGGCTCGGCGGCGAGATCACGTACAACGCCAAGGTCACCGAGATCCTGGTCGAGCGGGACACCGCCGTCGGGGTGCGGCTGAGCGACGGGCGCGAGGTACGGGCGGACGTGGTGGTGGCCGCCTGCGACGGGCGCACCACCATGCTGGACCTGCTCAAGGGCCGGTACCTGAACGACACCTACCGCCGGCTGTACACCAAGACGCTGACCGAGCCGGGCATGGTCTTCCCCGGCTACCTCACCGTCTTCCTCGGCCTGCGCACGCCGTTCCCGGCCGGGGACCCGTGCACCACCTACCTGCTGGAGGAGGAGTTCGCGGCCCGGCTCACCGGCATTCGGCACCCCAGCATCAACATCCAGTTCCGCAGCCGGCACTACCCCGAGCTGTCGCCCGCCGGGACCACCGTCGTCTACGCCAGCTACTTCTGCGACATCGCGCCCTGGCGGGCCCTGAGCACCGGCCCCGAGCAGGCCGTCCGGCTGCGGCGCGGCGAGGAGCTGCACACCCTGCCGGTCGGCCGGGGCCGGGAGTACCAGCGGGAGAAGCGCCGGGTGCGGGACGCCGTCATCGAGTTCCTGGACGGCCACCACCCCGGGCTGCGGGAGGCGGTGGCCGTCAAGGACGTCTCCACCCCGCTCACCCAGGTCCGCTACACCGGCAACTACGACGGCACGGTGCTCGGCTGGCAGCCCTTCGTGGAGGGCGGGGAGACCCTGGAGGAGGAGATCAAGCGCAACGGCCCCGGGCTGCCGGGCCTGGCCAACTTCTACCTCTCCGGCGTCTGGGCGACCACCGGCGGGCTGATCCGCGCGGCCGCTGCCGGCCGGCACGTCGTCCAGTTCATCTGCCGCGACGACGGCCGGCCGTTCACCGCCGAGGTGGACGACCACGCTCCGCCACCCATCCTGATCACCGACCCGGTCGGCCCCGACGACCGGCACTTTGGAGTCACTTCGTGAGCCAGACCGTGAACGAGTACGCCGGGACCGCAGAGGCCGTGATGACCGCCGGGAAGGTGCGGATCGAGAAATGGGTCGTCCGGGCCCATGTGGACGGGGTGCCGGACGTGGAGCGGATGTACGAGAAGGTCGTCGAGGAGGTGGACGTCCGGCTCGCCGAGGACGAGATGCTGCTGCGCACCCGCTGGGTGTCGGTCGACCCGTACCTCCAGGGCATCGCGCTGGACACCCCGGTCGGCGACCACATGGGCGCCGACTCGATCATGGAGGTGGTGCAGGCCGGCCCCGCCGCGCGGTTCGCCGTCGGGGACCTGGTGCAGGGCTTCGGCGGCTGGCGCAGCCACGTGATCGGCAACGGCGCGTCCTGGCTCTGGCAGACCGGCACCTTCCCGATGGTCTTCCCGGCCTTCCGCCGGCTGGACCTCGCCGACTACGACGAGCAGCTGCCGGTCACCACCGCGCTCGGCCTGCTCGGCGGCCCCGGGATGACCGCCTGGGGGACGGTGGAGAAGTTCCTGGACGTACGCCCCGGGCTGACGGTGCTGGTCAGCGGGGCCAGCGGCGCGGTCGGCTCGGTGGTCGGCCAGCTCGCCCGGCACCGCGGCGCCCGGGTGATCGGCACCACCGCGACCCCGGCGAAGGCCGCCCGGCTGCGGGAGCTGGGCTTCGACGCGGTGCTGGAGTACCGCGACGGGGACGACCCGGAGCGGCTGGCCAAGGAACTGGCCGAACTCGCCCCGGACGGCATCGACCGCTACTTCGACAGCCTGGGCGGCACGCTCACCGACACGGTCTTCGGGATGCTCTCGGTGGACAGCCGGGTCGCGGTCTGCTGGCAGTGGGGCAGCCAGGTCGGCGGTGCCTGGACGGGCCCCCGGCTGCTGCCGATGATCATGTTCCCGCGCACCGTGATCCGCGGCATCTTCGCGCTGGAGTGGTTCACCGAGGAGAACTGGGCCGCGCTGCGCCGGGACCTCGGCGCCCTGGTGCGCCGCGGGGAGCTGCGCTACCAGCAGACCGTCCACCAGGGCTTCGACAGCATCCCGGCCGCCTACCGCAGCCTGTACGTCGACCGGTCGGCGAGCCGGGGGAAGGTGCTGGTCGAGCTGTGAGCCGACCCTGCTGGGGATAGCCGGCGGCATGGTCCGGCCCACCGCCGGGGAGTACCGGGTCGGCGGCCGGGTCGTCCTGCTCGCCCAGGACAAGCCGCTCTACCGCACCTTCCGCGTCGCCGACATGCTGAACTTCGGCCGGCACACCAACCTGGTCTGGGACCAGCAGCGCGCACTCGGCTGGCTGGAGCGGTTCGGCGTCCCGCTCGACCGGCGCTGCGACAAGCTCTCCGGCGGCCAGCAGGCCCAGGTCGCGCTCGCCGTCGCGCTCGGCGCCTGCCCCTCGCTGCTCCTGCTGGACGAGCCGCTGGCCAACCTCGACCCGGTCGCCCGCAAGGCCGTCACCGGCGAACTGCTCGGCGAGGTCGCCGAGACCGGGATGACGGTGCTGCTCTCCACCCACGTGGTCGCCGAACTCGCCGGGGTGGGGGACCACCTGCTGCTGCTCGCGAACGGCCGGTCGATCCTCGACGGCGACACCGAGGACCTGCTCGCCCAGCACCTGCGGGTCACCGGCCCGCGCGCAGACCGGCCGCCGCTGGACGGGGAGGTCGTCCACGCGACCCACACCGCCCGGCAGTCCACCTTCACCGTGCGCGGCCTGCTCGGCCCGGCCACCCCCCTGGACGCCCCCGGCTGGACGGTCCACCCCGTCACCCTGGAGGACGTCGTGCTCGCCCACCTCAAGACCTCGATCGGGGAGACCGGACTGTGAGCACCACCACCGCGGCCCCGGCCGCCTGCACCAGGCCCGCCCCAGCTCCGCGCGGACACCTCTGGCGCGGCCTGCTCTGGCTCACCTGGCGCCAGCACCGGGCGGCCCTGATCTCCTTCGCCGCGCTCACCGCCGTCCTGCTGGCCTGGATGGCCGTCAACGCCGCCGAACTGAGCAGCGCGATCGACCTCTGCCACGGTCCGGGCTGCGCCAAGCCCGTCGCCGACGAGCGGGCCGGCCGGATCAAGGACGCTGCCGACATCGCCGGCTACCAGCTCAACCTGGTGGTCTTCCTGCCCGCCATGGTCGGCACCTTCCTCGGGGTGCCGCTGCTGGCCAAGGAGTACGAGCAGCGCACCCTGCTGCTCGCCTGGTCCCAGGACATCAGCCCGCAGCGCTGGCTGCTCGGCAAGCTCGCCCTGCTCGGCGGCTTCGTCGCGCTGCTCTCCGCGGCGCTCGCCGCCGAGTGCCTGCACGTCGCCCAGCTGGTCCACCTCGCCGAACGGCGCAGCCTGTTCGAGGGGACGCTGTTCCAGGCCGGCGGCTGGCTGCCGCTCACCCTCGGCCTCGCCTGGGGAACGTTCGGGGTCGCGGCGGGCGCCGCGCTGCGACGGCTGCTGCCCGCGTTCGCGGTGGTGCTCGGCGCCTTCGGCACCCGCACCTGGCTGCTGGAGCAGCTGCGCACGCACCTGCTCGCGCCGCTGACCAGGGTGCTGCCGCTGGCGCCGGACCGCACCGCCGGCCCGGACCCGCTGGCGCCGGTGCCCGACGAACTGCTGCTGGACGGCGGCAAGTCGCCCTTCGTGGACGCGGCCGGGCACCTCCACCCGTACAACGAGGTGATGAGCCAGTACTGCGGCAGCATCCCGGACGGGCGGGGCGACGCCTTCTTCTCCTGCCTCAAGCAGCAGGGGCTGGTCGGCATCCAGCAGAGCTACCAGCCGGCGGCCCGGCTGGGGACCTTCCACCTGATCGAGAACGGGCTGAACCTCACGGTGTTCGCGCTCTCGCTGGCCCTCGCCTGGTGGCTGGTGCGGCGGGGGCGGACCACGGTGTGACGGCCGCCGCCGGTGAGCGGGGAAGGGCCCCTCGGCCTGGCGGGGCCGAGGGGCCGGTCTGCGGAGCCAGGGGCCTGCGGGCCCGGGGTCAGCCCAGGGTGAACCAGGTGCTGCGGGACTTCTTCCACTCCGGGTGGGTGAGGTCCTTGGCGTCGGTGCCGTCGCCGTAGAGGTCGGCGGAGCCGTTGTCGGTGATCAGCTGGACGCGGGCGCCCGGGGCGTCGAGGTCCGGCAGGTCCGGGGCGGCCTCCCAGGCGCCGGCGTCGCCGGTGGGCAGGTCGAGCAGCTTGACCGGCTCGGAGCCCGGCCGGCCGTCCCAGCGGTAGAGCGCGTACGGGGCGGAGTTGTCCTCGGCCGCCCAGGAGCCCGCCACGATCACGTACTGGCCGAGGGCGTTGCGGCGCAGGTCGCGGACGGACAGGCCGCCGAGGTCCAGCTCGATCGGCTCGCCGATGGTCGCGTGGGTGCCCGAACCGTCGAACAGGGACGAGAAGTTGGTGACCGGCACCAGCAGCGCCCGGCCGCCGGTGACCGCCGGGGTGAGCGGGGCGCGGAAGCCCACGTACGCGGTGGTGGAGCTGCCCGGGGCGAACTCCAGGCCCTCGACGTTGAACCCGTCGACCTGCTTGGGCGCCTGGCCCTCGGCGGCGCCGGCCGCGAAGCCGTAGCGGTCGCCGTGGGCGCTGTCCCAGGCGATCAGGTCGTCGCGCAGGCCCTGGTAGGAACCGGTCAGCGACAGCTGGGTGTCGGCGCCGGAGCCGGTCACCCTGGTGGTGAACAGGGTGTGCCGGTCGGGCTTGACCTTGCCGTCCTTGTTGTTGCCCAGCGAGCCCGTCCAGTAGATCGTGTCGCCGACCCGCGCGGCGGCCTCGATGTCGATCTCGCTGCTGACGCCGAGCGCCGAGCTGAAGTCCCAGCTGCGCACCGGGGCGCCGGAGTTGGCGCGGTCGTAGAGCCGCAGGGTGTTGGACTCGTCGTCGCCGACCAGGAGGTAGCCGCCGCCCGCGTCCACGGCGGCCGAGGCGTCGCTGGAGCCCGTCAGGTAGCGGCTCGCGGCGGAGTCCCGGACGGCGGCCGAGGCGGCGTAGTGCAGGGTGCGGGTGGCGCTCCTGCCGCCCAGGCCGGTCACCTTGACGGTCAGGTCGGTGTAGCCGACGCCCCGGGCGGCGACCGCCAGGGTGCGGGTGGCGCCGCCGCCGGTCACCGTCACGTCGCCGGTCCGGGCCACCGAGGTCTTGGTGCTGGCCGAGGCCGCGACCGTCAGCGCCGAGGCGGGGGCGCCGCTCTGGGCGACCGTGACGCCCACCGTCGGGTCGCCGGTGGCGCCCACCGCGCCGGACAGGTAGCCGGCGGAGAAGGTGATCGTCGGAGTGCCGTACGAGGCGGCGGCGGAGGGCACCGCCGGGAGGGCGAGCACCGGGACCGCCGCGGCGGCGACGGCCAGCGGCAGCAGACGGCGGGTGGGGAGGAGCACGGTGACAGCCCTTCGACGCAGGGGAGTTGGGGCGGGGAAGTTGGCGCGGGGAAAGCCTGCTGTCCGTGGGCGAACGCCGACCCTACGTCAGCGAACGGCACGACGAACAGCAGGCTTCCGGCCCGGTTCCGTGGACTTCGAAGCGCGGCGTCAGCCGGAGATCCCGGCCGCGCGCAGCCGGCGCTCGACCTCCTCCCAGGTCGGGGTGACCGGGGCGGTCGGGCGGCTGCCCATGCCCTTGTCCTTGAAGCCGCTGGAGGTGGAGACGCAGACCACCGGGCCGTCCGCCGGGGCCTCGGCGCCGAGGCTGCGCAGCCCCGCCAGCCCGGCCGCCGCGGACAGCTCGGTCCACAGCCCGGCCCGGGACAGCTCCCGCTGGGCGTCGGCGAGTTGGCGGTCGTCCACGGTCAGCGCGGCGCCGCCGCTCCCGTTCACCGCCAGTACGCCGCGGTAGCCGCTCACCGGGGAGGCGATCGAGTACGCGTTGCTCGGGCCGACCGTCACGTGCGCGGCCGGGGCGCCCTCGGCGATCGCCCGGTGCAGCGGGCCGGAGGCCGCCGACTCGCAGGCGTAGATCCGCGGCACCCGGTCGGCCAGGCCCAGCCGGCGCAGCTCGGTGAAGCCCTTCCAGGCGCCGTAGAGCAGCTCGCCGTACCCGGTGGGGACGAACACCGCGCTCGGCACGCCGATGTCCTGGAAGATCTCGTACGCGACGGTCTTGTAGCCCTCGGGGCCGAAGGCGTGGCCGGTGTGGGTGGTCGTCAGGTTGCTGACCGGGTGCAGGCCGAAGCGCTCCACCACCTGCCGCAGCAGCGGCCAGCGGGCCTCCCAGGGGACGGGCAGCACCACGGCGCCGTAGGCGTTGAGGAAGGCGTCCACGGCGGGCGGGGTGTCCGGGCCGGTGAACACCACGCAGGGCAGCCCGGCGCGGGCGGCGTACGCCGCCGCCGAGGCGCCGTGGTTGCCCGAGGAGGCCACCGCGATGCCGGGCGCGCCGACGCCGACGGCGGCGCTTGTGGTGCAGCGGTTCAGCCGGTCCTTGTGGCTCCAGGTCGGGTTGCGGGACTCGTCCTTGACGTACACGCCCGGCCCGAGCTCGACCAGCGGGGTGGCGCCCTCGCCGAGGCCGGGGGCGAGCAGCGGGGGCAGCAGCGGGGCCCAGCGCTCCAGGCCGCCGCGGGCCTTCACAGGTGCGAACAGGGTCTCCGGGTCGGCCTTGTCGTAGGCGTAGTCGACCTCGACGGGGTAAGAGACGTCCTCCGTGCTGGTGCGCGGGCAGCCCGAGGTCAGCGGCGGCCAGAGGGGGTAGTCGAGGGTGGGGTCGCCGAGCGAGCGCTGGCCGGTTGCGAGGGAGTCCGAGGTTGCCATGTAAGCAGCCTAGGTGGCTTTCGGGTGCTACCGGGCAGGTTTTTGAATCTTGTTCGGCAGGGGACACTCACGGGGTGCCGAACCTCGGGCGTCGGGCGCCCGAAGTCGGACAGGAGCCGGGAGGCGAGATGGACAGCGGGATACGGGCGATGGTCGACGCGGTCGACGAGGCGCGGCGGCAGCTGCGGGAGAACGCGCTGCCGAAGGCGCGGGACAACGGGCGGGACAAGGTCCCGGCGGCGGAGGAGGCTCAGCTGTTGGGATCGCTGGCCGCGCTGGTCGACGCTGCGGGGGAGCTGGCCGCCGCGATGACCGCGCGCATCAACACCCCGGACACCCGTAAGACCTACCGGCTTGCGGGCAAGCGGCTCTGCGACGAGGCGGGCCACCTGAGAGGCGATCAGCGGGACGCGGCCAAGCGGGCCGAGTGAGCACCGCCGGTGCCCCCGTGTGAGAGGGCACCGGCGGCCGTTCGTCCCGGCTCAGCGGTGGGTGGTGAACTGCACCACCTGCTGGTAGGTCGGGCGGTTCTGCCAGGTGGTCTTCGCGTCCGTCACCCCGCCCAGCGGCCGCTGGATGATGGTGTCGGCGCACCACTGGTCGCCCGCCGTGCAGTCCGCGTCGCCCGGGTAGACCTGGGCCGGGGTCTGGGCGGCGGCCTTGGCCAGGGTGGTCAGCAGCACGGTGCGGCAGGCCGCGAGGTCGCCGCCGCCGCAGAACGGGCGGGCCAGCGGGCCGGCCACCGGGTCGCCGAGGACGGCCCGCAGGTCCTTGTCCAGGTAGCTCCACCAGCCGTACTGGAAGGCCGAACCCTTGTGCGGGATGGCCTCGTTGGCGCTCACCGGGCCGCCGCCGGTGGCGCCGGTCTGGCCGCCGGAGGGCGACTCGTTGATCTGCAGCGCACCGGTCAGCGCCGAGAACAGCTGGTCCCCGAGCCCCGGCCGCATGACGCCGTCGGCGACCAGCGGCCACCAGGCGTCCATCACCCGGATCGCGGTCGCGTCCGCGTAGGCGTGGCTGCCCGCGGCGGTCTCCTTGCGCTGGGCGCCGTCGGCGAGCCAGGCCTCCAGCTGCTGGAGGGCGGTGGCGGCGGCCGGGTCGGTGACCGGGGCGCTGCGCAGCACCCGGATCAGGTCGGGCAGCACGTCCTCGGCCCGCAGGTCGGCCAGGGCGGCGCCCTCCATGGCCTGGGTGAGGGTGACCCGGCTCGCCTTGCCGCCGCCCTGGAGCAGCGCCTTGACCCGGTCGTCGAGCAGGTTGGCGCGGTGCACCGAGCCGTTGCCGAAGCCGGCGGCCGTGTAGCCGTCCGCCTGCTTGTTGTTCCAGGAGACGTAGTAGTCCTGGTTGACGGACTGCGGGTGCTCGGCCGGCGGGGTGTACCGGGCGGTGTTGGTGGCCGGGTCGAAGTCGGCCCACTCGTAGGCGGGTCGGGCGAGTACGGGCAGTCCGGCGTCCACCCCGGGGGCGCGCACCGGGTTGCTGCCGGAGTTGTAGTAGGCGATGTCGCGGGAGTCGGCGTAGAACCAGTTGAAGGTGTAGTTGATGTCCTGCGCGGCCCGCTGGAAGCTCGGCGCGTCGTGCACCGCGCCGGGATCGTTCAACTCCTGGAAGCCGATGATGGAATCGGCCTCGTGGCGGTAGGTGGAGCGCAGCGAGGTGAAGGCGACGGGTGCCCCGCCGACGGTGCCGCGGGCCGTCACCAGGCCGTAGTTGGAGCGGTACATCACCAGGGTGTAGGAGCCGGCCGGGGTGGAGTCGGCGGTGGTCGGGCTCCAGGCGTCCTTGCGCTCCAGCCGGTCGAAGGGCAGGCACTGCCCGTGCCAGAGGTAGGAGTTGGCGGCGGTGGTGACCGGCGAGCCGTCGGTGGTGCAGAGCGGGACGGCGTAGGTGTCGGTGATGTCCTGCCCGGCCGAGGTGGCGCTCCAGGCGTAGTCCTGGCCGCGGCCGAGCTGCACGTAGAAGCTGAGGCCCGCGAAGGCCGCGCCGCGGGCGCTGATGCCGGGGCCCTGGATCTCCTCCAGCATCAGCAACTGCGGGGCGAAGTAGCCGGTTTGGGGGCCGAACACGGCGACCGGGTGGCCGTCGTCGGTGTGCGCGCCGGAGACCAGCAGGGCGTTGGACATGCCGTGCTTGGCGGTGAGCAGGTTGCCCGGCAGGACGCCGTCCGCCTTCGTGGTCGCGGAGTTCGCAGAGCCGGTGGCGTCGTAGACCACCTTCTCCGGCACCACCGAGCCCGGGTCCGGCAGGGCCTGGCCCTGCGGGGCGTCCGGCACCGTGGCGTACGGGAAGCTCTGGCCGTCGTGCAGGGTGCGGACGGCCTCCGGGTCGTCGGACTCGCGCAGCGACTTCCACAGCGCGTCCCCGGCGTCCCTGCCGTACCGGGCCTCGGCGGCCGACTTCACCTGGGCGGAGGCGAGTTCACCGCCGCCGCCGGCGCCGAACAGCGCGCCGACCACGGAGGCCAGGGCGACCAGGTCGGTCAGCTTGAACGGCTCGATCGAACCGGCGTTGGTGATCGGGTCGATGTGGCCGGTGAGGTCGTACTCGCCGGGGAAGGTCCGGGCGTTGTACGCCTGGCTCGCGTACTGGTTGATGCCGTCCAGGTACGCGGTGGCGTCCGCGAGCGCCTGGGTGGCCCGGCCGCCGCGGGCGGCGAGCGCGTCGATCTGCTGCTGCAACTCGGCCTCGGTGTACGGGGCGGCCTGCCAGAAGCTCTGCTCCAGCTGCCGGTTGGCGGCCGCGCCGCCGGCGAAGCCGGACAGCTGGCCGCGGCCGACGTGCCGGAACAGGTCCATCACCCAGAGCCGGTCCTGCGCGGCGGCGTAGCCCGCGCCGAACTCGGTGCCGTAGCGGGTGGTGCCGCTGATGTGGGGGACACCGGTGGCCTTGTCGCGCACGATCGTCACGTCCGGGCGCGGGCTGACGGTGCTGGCCACCTGGTCGGCGGGGACGCCGAAGGAGGCGTCGTTGAAGAAGTTCCGCAACCCGGCCTCGGTCAGCCCCGGGTAGCCGGAGGCGAGGGCCGAGTACGGGCCGAGTTGGTCGTCGGTGTGCGCGGGGCGGCTGCCGAACATCCGGTTGAGCAGGATCTCGGTGAGGGTGGCGTTGCCGTTCTCGCCGGGCGGGAGGATGTCGGTGCAGCGGCCGCCGCAGTAGTCGGGGGCGGCGGCCGGGGTGGGGGCGGCGGTGGCGGGCGCGGTCAGGGCGGCGGTCACGAACAGGGCCGACGCGAGCGCGACGGCCGCGAGCCGGAGGGGGTGGGGGCGGCGGGTGCGTGGGGGCAAGGCGAGCTCCTCCGTCGAAGCCACGGGGAGTCGACGGTAGGGGTGCTACTGGCCGGTTGGCTAGTGCCGTGCATGCCATTTCGCCGGTGATGCACCGGAGTTGGGGGACGGTGAGAGACGTTGGGGAGCCTTGGGCCGCGGGGCGAGGGAGCGGATGGCCTCCGGGGGGAACGGATGTCGGTGGGGTCGGTTAGGGTCGCTCGCGGTAGTGGGTGATCTTCCGTCGTGACGGTGGCGGGGCAAGGGGTGCGTGGTGGGGCGGGAGCTGCTTTCTGCTGGTGAGGCGTGCTGGGGGCGGGCGTACCTGGATGTGGGGGCTTCGGGGGAGGAGCCGCTGCGGGTGGTCGAGGGGCTGCACCTGCTGGGGGAGGCCCGTTACGAGGGCTGGGAGGGGCCCGCGGCGGTGCTGCTGGACGGGGTGAGCGGGGAGGTGTTCCTCGGGCGGCCGGACGACGGCGGGGTGCTGCGGCGGGACTTGCTGGCCAGCAGTGTGGAGTGCCTGGTGGCGCTGGCGCGGGTGGTCGAGGGGCTCGGTGGGGGACGGGAGTACGGGCCGGCTGGGGTCGCCGAGCTCGTGGCGGCCGGGCGGCAGCGGCTGCGCGAGGCGGATCCGGAGCTGTACCGGCGGACGGACGGTCGGCCCGCGCACTGGGAGGCGGCGCTGACGGTCCGTGCCCTGGCGTGGGGTGCCGAGGCGGGCGGGGCGGGGGAGTTGGCGTATGCCGTCACTCCGGCCTTGGTGGAGGACCTGGCGACGGCGGAGGGGGAGGGGACCGTCCGTCGGTTCGGGGAGGACGAGGTGCCCGCGAGTGTGACGCACGGTCCGACCCGGCGGCTGCTGGTCGAGGTCGGGCTGCCGGTGTCCCAGGACTGCGTGCTCTCCGTGGACGCCGAGGGGCCGCTGGAGGGCTACGAGCCGGAGGAGGACGACGAGGAGGAGCCCTCGGACCGGGCGTACCAGCGGGGGTTCCCGGTGCTCGGCGGGTGGATGTACGAGTTCGACGCACTGCTCGACGGCGCGACCGGGCGGGTCGAGCTCACCGATGTGTGGGGTGACGGCGGGACGGCCGCCTACTTGCACCGGGACCTCTCCGCGCTGCTGTACACGCTCTGGACCTTCCACCGGCTGCGGGCCGCCCGGGAGGAGGCGTACCAGGCGCGGAAGGAAGCCCCCTGGTCGGTGTTCGACCCGTGCGAGCTGTTCGACGGCGCGGCCGAGGAGGCGCTGCGGGCGATCGACCCGGAGGCCTTCGCGAGCGAGGAGCACTTCTGGCCGATCCGGATCGACGACGGGCACATGGGCAGTCTGTTGGAGTAGTCGGATTGCTGGAGTAGTCGGAGCAACTGGAGTAGGGGGTCGGCCGGTGGATCGGCGATTGGCCGCGGTGGTGTGGCGGCGGAAGAGGCTGCTGCTCCTGCCGGGGCTCACGGTGGCGGTGGTGGGTGGGGTCGCCGCGTCGGTGGTGTGGGCGGAGGTGCTGCTCGGGGGGAGCCTGGTGGTCGGGGTCGCCGGGCTGGTGGTGCTGTTGTTCCTGGTGACCTTCGGCAATGCGGCGATGCTGATCGCGGCCGATGACGCTCTGCGGGGGCGGGCGGTAAGGGTCGGCTCCAGTTGTGCGCGGGCGGCGGGGCGATTGCCGGTGATCGCGGGCTGGGCGGTCGGCGGGGCTCTCACCATGCTGGTGGGGGCGGTGCTGCTGGTCGGGGTCGGCTGGTTGATGGCGAGCTACCTGGTGCTGCCGGCGATGGTGCTCGACGGTGTCGGGATCCGCGAGGCGCTGCGGAGGTCCCGGAAGGTGTACCGGCGTGAGGGTTGGGCGAGTGCCCGGGGTTCGGGCTGGCTGGCCCTGCCGGTGGTGCTGACCTTGATGCCGTCGCTGGTGGTCCTGGTCCTGGGCCTCACCTCGAAGGACCGGGTGCTCGGTGCGCTGCTGGTCGCGGGCGCGGTGGTGTGCCTGGGCGGTGGGTTGGCGGTGACGGCGGGCCTGTCCGGGGTGTTCCGGGCCCGGTACTACCGGGAGGCGACGGGGAGGCCGGTCGAGGCCGTGCCGGTGCAGGAGGTGCATCAGGTGCAGCCGGTGTTGCACGTGTCGCCGGTGGAGTAGGACGCCAGTGGGTCGGCAGCCGTGGGGGCGGCTGCCGACCCGGGGGCCGTGCCCGGCTCAGTCGGGCAGGTGCGGGGGTGGGGTGGCCGGTCAGGGCTTGAGGATGAGGCGGATGGGGTTGCCTTCCTTGCGCTCCAGGGCCTCGACGGCGCGGGCGGCGTCGGCCAGGGGGAAGGTGCCGCTGACCGAGCGGGCGAAGTCGAGGCGGCCGCCGCGGACCAGGTCGACCAGGTCGATGACGTCCTGGCCGTCGGAGCCGTAGTGGCCCAGGATCTGCTGGCGCAGGTAGCTGACCATGGTGCCCTTGGTGATGGTCAGCGGCTTGTCGGTGAGGCCGACCAGGACCAGGCGGCCGCGTTCGCCGAGGGCGGCCACGGCCTGTTCGCGGACGGGCGCGACACCGGCGAAGTCGAAGGCGGCGGCGAGGGGGCGGCCGGCGGTGGCCTCGCGCAGGCGGTCGGCGAACTGCGGGTCGGCGGGGTCGAGGGCGGCGTCGGCACCGAAGGCGAGGGCGCGCTCGCGGGCGGCGGGCAGCGGGTCGACGGCGACGATCGGGAAGGCGCCGATGGCGCGCAGCAGTTGGACGCCGTGGGCGCCGAGCCCGCCGACGCCCCAGACGCCGACCGGCTCGGCGGGGCGGACGGCGCCGGTGCCGGTGATGGCGGCCCAGGGGGTGGAGACCGCGTCGGGGATGAAGCAGGCCTGCTCGAAGGGGAGTTCGTCGGGAATCGGGACGAGCGTGGTGGCGGTGGCGAGGGCGTACTCGGCCCAGCCGCCGTCGTAGTCCACGCCGCGGGTGTGCACCCGGCCGTTGCGGGTCTCGCCGGCCTGGAGCAGCACCCGGTCGCCGACGGCGGCGGTGGTGACGCCCGCGCCGAGGGTGTGCACGGTGCCCGCGACCTCGTGGCCGAGGGTGACCTTGTCGCCCTGGAGGAGGAAGGGCTTGAGGGTGCCGTCGATGAGGTGGACGTCGGAGAGGCAGACGCCCGCGGCCTCGACCCTGATCAGCACCTTGCCCGGTCCGGGGGTCGGGACGGGCACTTCCTCGACGGCGAACGCGCCCTTGGTGACGTCGAGTCGGCCGGCGAGCATCGTGGCGGTCATCGGGACTTCCCTTCTGCCGGGGGTGGCGGGACCGGGGGAGTGTGCCTCGCCACCCCAAACTTGCTTGTTAGCCAACAAGCAAGTTCAACCCTAGCATGGTGCCATGCCCACGCACGATGACCCGGCCACCGGCACGACCGCCCGTACGACGGCGGCCCGCGCGGCCGCTCCGCAGGGCGCCCAGCCCCGCCGTACCCAGGCCGAACGGCGCGCCCACGCCGAGGCGGCGCTGATCGCCGCCGCCGCCCGGCTGATCGCAGAGCACGGCAGCACCGGGGTCACCCTGGCCAGGGTGGGGGAGGAGGCGGGGTTCAGCCGGGGCCTGGCCACCCACTACTTCGGCTCCAAGGCCGCGCTGCTCGCCCGGCTCCAGGAGGAGGCGCTGGCCGAGGCGATGGCGGCGGCCGCGCCCGAGCGCAGTGGCGCCGGGGCGGCGGAGGAGCTGTGCCGCTTCGCCCGGGGTGTGCTGGAGGGCGTGCGGAACCCGACGGACCTGGGCCGGGCCTTCGTGGTCCTGGGGGCGGAGGCCCTCGCGGGCACCTCCGAGCTGACGCCGGCGGTGGCGGAGCTGGACGCCCGGACGCGCGCCTGGGTGGTGGACGTGCTCGGCCAGACGGACGTGCTCGGCCAGGGCGTGGCGGACGGCGAGCTGCGGGCCGGGGTGGGCGCCGGGGTGGATGCCGGGGCCTTCGCGTTCGCCTTCGTGGGGCTGCTCAAGGGGCTGGTGGTGCAGGCGGCGGCCGCGCCGGAGGCCTTCGACGTGGCGACCGCGACGGTGGAGGCGGAGCGCTGGATCCGGTTGGCGCTCGTCGCGGACTGAGGACCGGGCGGGGGCGCGCCGCTCGGCGCCGGACTGCTGACGGTGCCGGACTGCCGACGGAACGGGGCGACTCCGGGCTACTGACGTATCCGGACTGCTGAGGAGCCGGACTGCCGCTGGGAGCGGCTGCGGGTCGGGGGTGTCGCGATGCGGACCCGGGTGGTGGCGGGTGCCTGCTCCAGGTCGTCCAGCTGGGCGAGGATGGTGGCGCGCAGCTCGTCGTCGTCCTCGAAGTGGTGGTCGTTGAAGAGGGTGTAGCCCGTCCACATCAGGTTGGCGCACACCCGGGCCGGCACCCGCCCGGTCCGGGCGCCCATGCCGACCAGGGCCACCGAGCGGATGCTGTCCGGCGCCAGCCGGTTCTGCCGGTGGACGGCCTGGAAGGCGGCGGCGCAGGCGAGGGCGACGTTCAGCGTCTCGCTCACGTTCTGCGAGGAGGTCTGCATCGTGGGCGCCGAGATCAGGAACTTCGGGTTGACCGCACCGGAGGGCACGCAGACCGCGCTGCCCACCGGCAGGGCGCCCGCGTGCTGGTCGCGGATCGCCCGCTGCACCTTGAGCTGGATGCCCGCCCCGAGGTGGCGCTTGATCGCCGCGTCCGCCCCGCCGTCCATCCGGCCCTTGGAGTTGGTCGGGCTGACCCAGGCGTCGACCTGCTCGGTGAGGATCGAGCCCTGCCGGATCTCGATGCCGGGGGTGTCGGCGAAGGCGGCCCGCCAGGACTCGACCACCGAGGCGTTGAGGTCCGTCAGCACCACCCTGAGCGGGGACTGCGAGCGGTCCGTCGTCATGTTGCAACTCCTTTCGTACGGGGAGGGGTTCTCCCTGTCGTTCCCGACGCTAGCGCGCAGCACTGACAATCCGTCCGGGGTCGTTCAGGCAGGTGGGCCGTCGGGCCGGATTGTCAGTGCCGGCTGTTAGGAATGTGTCGTCCGCCGGAAAGCTGACGGACCGTCATCCGATGCCTTCCGTGACCCGACCAGCCGGAGTACCACCATGAGCGCTGCCGACACCTCTGCCACCAACCAGCCCGAAAAGCACGACCCGAACGACCCGTTGGCCCTCGCGGAGCTGTTCCACGGCGGCGGCGAGCCGTGGCTTCCGGTGCTCAAGCCGGTGATCGAGGCGCAGTCCGGTGCGGCCTCGTTCATCGGCCCGGCGCGCAGCCCGGAGGTCGTGCCGGTCCGCGAGCTGACCTTCCAGGCGCTCAAGCCGCACGCCCCGCACCGGTGGAAGGTGGTGGTCTTCGGGCAGAACCCGTACCCGCGCCCGGAGAGCGCCACCGGCATCGCGATGTTCGACAACGCCTTCCACGACTGGAAGGACAGCCAGTTCGGCCGGGTGATCAGCATCCGCTGCATCATCAAGGCCGCGGCGATGTGGAAGTACGGCATTCCCAAGAAGACGCCGATCGCGGACATCCGCGCGCTGTTGAAGAAGGAGGAGACGGTCCAGCCGCCGGAGTGGTTCCAGGCGATGCTGACCCAGGGCGTGCTGCTGCTGAACGCGGCGCTGACCGCCAGTGCGGACGGCGCGATGGGCCCGGAGCAGCACACCGGGTTCTGGCGCCCGGTGGCCGAGCGGATCGTGGAGGAGATCCTGCGGGCCAAGCAGGAGGCGGGGGAGGAGGACCGGGGTGTGGTCTTCGCCTGGTGGGGTGCGCACGCACGCAGCTTGAAGAGTGTGGTGCAGCGCTTGGAGAAGAAGTACCCGGGGGTCGAGGTCCGGCACATCGACCACGCCAACCCGGCGGCCCAGGGTGACATCTTCTGCGACAACGAGCACTTCGCCGCGGTGAACGCCGCGCTCGGCTCGCTCGGCGCGGACGGGATCGACTGGCTGCCGAGCAAGGGCTGGGACGTCGGCGCGGCGGCGGTCGGGGG
This sequence comes from Kitasatospora sp. NPDC028055, assembly GCF_040637885.1. Classification (NCBI taxonomy): domain Bacteria; kingdom Bacillati; phylum Actinomycetota; class Actinomycetes; order Kitasatosporales; family Streptomycetaceae; genus Kitasatospora; species Kitasatospora sp. NPDC028055. The sequence continues at coordinate 117,008 of NZ_JBEZXE010000017.1, forward strand.
CGCGGACGGCGGCGTCGCCGAGCGGATGGGCGCGTTCATCGCGTCCACCATGGAGCTGCACCAGCTGTACCTGGACCGGCTCGCCGGCGTGAAGGACGAGGGGCTCGAACTCCCGGCCATCAGCGGGGTGTTCGACACGCCGCTGATGGACTTCCGGGCGGCGGTGGCCCCGGTGGCCGAGCTGCTGCGCGGCCTGGACCGGCACGTCACGCTGTCGCACGAGTTCGGCAAGCGGCGGGCGGACGAGTGGGCGGCCGAGCGTGCGGCCGGGCAGGTGGACGGGCAGGTGGCCGGGAGGCCGGACGGGCGCGGCGGCGCGGGGGTGCCCGACGGGCTGTCCGCGGACGCGATCGCCGCGCTGTACCTGTACACCTGCGAGTCGGCGTTCTACCGGGAGATCAACGCGGTGCTGCGCTCCCCGGACCGGGCCCGGCTGGTGCCGTACCTGCCGTACCTGCGGCTGTTGTTCGCGGCGGTGTCGCAGCTGCCGGTGCGGACGGAGCCGCTCTGGCGCGGGGTGGCGCTGGACCTGCGCAAGCAGTACCCGCTGGGGCGGACGGTGACGTGGTGGGGGGTGTCCTCCTGCACGTCCGAGCTGGGCGTGGCGAAGTCCTTCCTGGGCAGCCGGGGCAAGCGGACGCTGTTCGAGGTGCGGCCGCTGCGCGCCACGGGCATCCAGCGGTTTTCGGCGTTCACGGGCGAGGAGGAGTACATCCTGCTGCCCGGTACCCAGTTGGAGGTCACGGACGTGCAGGCCCAGCGCGGTGGGCTGTGCACGGTGACGCTGACCGAGGTCGCGGAGGCGCCGTTGGTGTCCTGAGCCGCCGACCCGTCCACGAGCGGGAATCCGACCAAGTTAATATCTTTACCCGGTTAAGCTAAGCTGGATCCTTCGGACGACAGTCGAGTCGAGCGCGGAGGAAGCCATGACGACAGGAGCCGAGGACCTCGACCGCGAGCTGGCGCGCGAGCGGGCCCACGTCGAGGCCTGCCGGGCGGCGATGGCCCGGCAGGTCGAGGACGCCGCCCACCAGGTCGTCGCTGGGGAGGACGTCTCGGGCGACGGTGCCAGCGCCGAGGCGCTGGGCCGCTACCTGCGGACCCGCGCCAAACGGATGCGGGAGCTGCCGGACAGCCCCGCCTTCTTCGGCCGCCTCGACTTCGGCGACGGGCCCGGTGCCGGGGACCACCGGGGGCAGCGCTACTACGTCGGGCGGCAGCGGATCTCCGAGGACCCGACGGTGCCACCGTTGGTGATCGACTGGCGGGCCCCGGTCTCCCGGGCGTTCTACCGGGCGAGCGCCACTGACCCGCTCGGGCTCGCCGGGCGCCGACGCTTCGGCTGGGCGCCGTCGAGCCCGGGCCGACCGGAGGACCTGACCGGGCTGGAGGACGAGCGGCTGGACACGGCGGCCGGACCCGGACCCGGACCCGGACCCGGGCCAGGGCCAGCGCCCGGCCGCCCCGGTGGCCTCCTCGCCGCCGAGATCGAGCGCCCGCGCACCGGGCCGATGCGCGACATCGTCGCCACCATCCAGCCCGAGCAGGACGCGCTGGTGCGCGGCGAACTGGCCGAGTCGGTCTGCGTCCAGGGCGCGCCCGGCAGCGGCAAGACCGCCGTCGGCCTGCACCGCGCCGCCTATCTGCTGTACAGCTTCCCGCAGCGGATCCGGCGCAGCGGCCTGCTGGTGATCGGCCCCAACCGGACCTTCCTGCGCTACATCGCCGAGGTCCTCCCCGCGCTGGGCGAACTCGACGTCTCCCAGCGCACCGTGGAGGACCTGGTCGCCACCCGCCCGGCCACCGCGGTCGACAGCGCGCGGGCCGCCGCGCTCAAGCACGACGCCCGGATGGCGGAGGTGCTGCGCCGGGCGCTGTACGGCCGGATCAGGACCACCGGTGCCGAGCCGTTGGCCGTCCCGGAGGGCTCCTACCGCTGGCGGGTCCCCGCCGAGCGGCTCGACCGGCTGGTGGCCGAGGTCCGCGGGCAGGCACCGCCGTACGCGATCGGACGGGAGAACCTCCGCGCCCGGGTGGTGGCCCTGCTCCAGCAGCAGGCCGAACGCCGCACCGACGTCAAGAACGCCACCTGGCAGCAGAAGGTCGGCCGCTGCCGACCGGTCGCGGCGTTCCTGGAGGCGGCCTGGCCCGCGCTGCGCCCGGAGGCCGTGCTGGCCGCGCTGCTCGGCGACCCCGCCGTGCTGGCCGAGGCGGCCGAGGGCCTGTTCGACGCCGAGGAGCAGGCCGCGCTCCTCTGGCGCAGGCCGCCGCGCTCGGAGAAGAGCGCCAAGTGGTCCGAGCCCGACCTGCTGCTGCTCGACGAGCTGGCCGGGCTGATCGAGCGCCCGGCGAGCTTCGGCCATGTGGTGGTGGACGAGGCCCAGGACCTCTCCCCGATGCAGTGCCGGGCGATCGCCCGGCGCAGCGCCTTCGGCTCGCTCACCGTCCTGGGCGACCTCGCGCAGGCCACCGCGCCCTGGTCGGCCCGCGGCTGGGCCGAGCAACTCGCCCACCTGGGCAAGCCGCAGGCCGCGCTGGTGCCGCTGACCACCGGCTACCGGGTCCCGGCCGCGGTGACGGCGCTGGCCAACCGGCTGCTGCCCGCCCTGGACGTGGACGTGCCGCCCGCCGTCTCGCTGCGCCGGGACGGCGAGGTGGCCGTCCGGCCGGTGTCCGACCTCGACGCGGCGCTGGTGGCCGCGGTGCGCGCCGCGCTGGAGCGGGAGGGTTCGATCGCGGTGATCGCCGCGGACGCGGCGGTGGCGGGTGCCGGCGCCGCGCTCGGGGCGGCCGGGATCCCGAGCGCCCCGGCCGAGGAGGCCGCCCCCGCGGCCCGGGTCACCCTGCTGCCGTCCTCGCTCGCCAAGGGGCTGGAGTACGACCATGTGATCGTCCTGGAGCCGGCCGCCATCGCGGAGGCCGAACCGCGCGGGCTGCACCGGCTGTACGTGGTGCTGACCCGCGCGGTGTCCCGGCTGGACCTCCTGCACACCCGCCCGCTCCCGGGCCCGCTGGCCGGGGGCTGAACCGGCCGGCCACCGCCCCCGGCCCCGGCGTGCTGACGCCCGTTCTCCGCGCCGTCGCCCGGGTGTTCGGGTTCGTGGACCGACCGTCCGGGCGGTGGCGGCCATCGCCCGGTCCGGCTCGGTTCCCGCGTGGTCGGTGCCCGCCCGCCGCCGGGCCGTACCGCACGGGCGCCGCCGGATAAGCCAATGCGAGTTCCCCGCGAGTTGCGCCCCCGATTCCCGGGCGCGGTGGGCGGGTTGTCGAAACGGCCCATTCGGGAGGGGGTGCTGCCGGGTGCTGGCCGGTTATCGCCAACTATTGAGCGTGCTCACTCAGCTGAGGTACAGTCATCAGCGGTTGATCGGCACACTATTCATCATCCTCGATGGCAGAACCGACCAGGCGGCACAACCGGCCTCCGCAGAGCGGCGATCCAGTGACGGATCGAATGAGTTCTGACATCTTTTCCAGAAAGGCCGCTTCGGAGACCATGGACTTTCCGGACGACCTCGGGCCAAAAGCCGGACTTCCTGGATGGCGCCCGTGAACGGCCAGATACTCCCCGACAAATGGTTCGTTTCCCGAGAATTGCGTCCGGAGGCGCCGGTCAGGCTCGTCTGCTTCCCCTATGCGGGGGGCGGCACGTCCATCTACGCGCGCTGGCCCGCCGCGCTGGGCCCCGAGGTCGAGGTCGCCGCGCTGGCCCTGCCGGGCCGGGAGCGCCGCCTCGGTGAGCCCGCGGCCGTCGACGTGGAGCGGATCGCCGAGGCCGTCGCGGCCACCACCGACCGCCCGTACGCGCTGTTCGGCCACTCGATGGGCGGCCTGCTCGCCTTCGAGGTGGTCCGGTGGCTGCGCCGGGCCGGGGCCGAACTGCCCGTCCACCTCTTCGTGTCGGGCTGCCCGCGGCCCGACCAGCCGCGGGGCGACGACATCTTCGACGGCCTGTCGGCGCTGCCCGACGACGCCATGCTCCAGCGGCTGGTCCGCGGCGGTGGCCTGCCCGCCTTCGTGCTGGACGAGCCGGAGCTGCTGGAACTCGTCCTGCCCGTCTGCCGGGCCGACTTCGGCTGGCTGGACGCCTACGACTGCGGTGACGAGCCGCCGGTGCCGGTGCCGATCACCGCCTTCGTCGGCAACGAGGACGCCTCGGCCCGACCCGAGGACGCGGCCGGCTGGGCCGCGCACACCACCGGACCGTTCGCCCAACACGTCCTGCCGGGCGGTCACTTCTTCCTCGACGACAACCTGGACGCCATCGGCCGGGCCGTTCGTGCCGGGATCGGGAGCCCCGTGGCCTGAAGCCGCGGGCCCCGGCAGGGGGCCGCGAGACGGGCAGGCCCCGGTCCGCGACGGTTGGAACGACGAGGTCAGGAACTGCGATGGCGGATGGAACCACCGGGTCGGCCGGGCCCGGCGCGGAGGGGGAGCGGATCGCCCGGGCGGCCCACGGCCAGGAACTGGTCTGGCGGACCGGCCGCCGCTCCGGGGGCCTGCTGCTCCAGCACGTGGCCGACACCTTCCGGTTGGACGCCGCGGTCGACGAGGAGCAGCTCCGGTCGGCGCTGGCCGCGCTGACCGCCCGGCACACCGCGCTGCGGACCTCGGTGCGGGTGCTGGACGGCGAACTGCGGCAGGTGGTGCACCCGGCGATCGAGCTGCCGGTGGAGTTCACCGATCTCAGCGGCCCGGACGACGGCAAGCGCGCCGAGCGGCTGGCCGAGATCGCCGACCAGGCCGCCGTGCTGCCCTTCGACCCGGCCCGGGCGCCGCTGTGGCGGGCCGTCGCGGTCCGGCTCGGCGAGGCGGACTGGGCGGTGGTCCTGGTCGCCCACCAACTGGTCTGCGACCCGGCCTCGTTGTTCCTGCTCAACGCCGAACTCGCCGAACTGTGCGCCGCCGAGGAGCAGGGCCGGGCCCCGGTGCTGCCGGACCGGCTGCTGGACTTCGCCGACCTCGCGGACCGGCAGTACGAGCGGGACCGACAGTACGAGCGGGCGGGCCGGCAGTACGAGCGGGACCGGCAGCACGAGCGGGACGGGAACCTCGACAGGGAGCAGCAGCTCCGCCGGGAACTCCCCTCGGACACCGCCGAGTTCTGGCACGCCCGGCTGGCCGACCGGCCGACCGGCCACGGCCTCCCGCTGGACCGGCCCCGCCCGGCCGCCCGGGCCTTCGCGGGCGCCGAGGTCCGCGCCGAGTTCCCGTACGGCCTGGCGGCCGCGCTGCGGGCGGGCGCCCACCGGCTCGGCGGGTCGCCGGCCCCGGTGCTGCTGGCCGGCTACGCGGCCCTGCTGCACCACCGCTCCGGCCGGACCGACCATCTGATCGGCGTGCCCGTCTCGGGCCGGCGCCGGCCCGAGACGCTGTCGCTGGTCGGGGCCCTGGCCGGCCAGGTGGTGCTGCGGCTGGACACCTCCGGCGACCCGTCCTTCACCGCGCTGGTGGAGCGCGTCCAGGGCGTCGCCTCCGCCGCCTGGCAGCACCAGGAGCTGCCCGTACCGGAGTTGGCGCAGCTGTCCGCCGGGCAGGCGCCGGGCGCGCCCGTCCACCAGCTGGCGTTCAACCTCGCCGAGGGCGAGCTCGGCGCCCCCTGCGGCTATGCCGAGGACGACCTGCTGCTCGAAGTGGCCGACCGCGCCGCCCGGTTGGTGTACGACACCGAGCTGTTCGCCCCCGCCACCGCGCGCGCACTGCTCGACGACTATCTGGCGCTGCTCGCCGCCGGCCTCGCCGAACCGGCCGCCCCGCTGGCCGGGCTGCCCGCGGCGGCCGCCGCCCGCCGGGCACCCGGCGCGGCCGGGCACCCCGGCCGACGGGACGGCCGACGGGACGGCCGGGCCGAGAGTTTCCCCACCGGCAGCCTCGGACCGGCCGGGCCGGAGGGTCCGGGCGAGGGCCGGTCCGCCCCATCGGTTCTTCTGAGGAGCACGCAATGACGGTGACCGGTCGGATCGTCGGCATCCCGAGCGAGGTGTGGCACGAGGAGGTGCTGGCACCCCAGTTCGCCTACGAGGCCGAGCACCTGCTGCGGCACTACGTGGCGATCGAGAAGGTGCTGCTGCTGGAGTACCGGCGGATGGGGCTGGTCGACGGGGCGGGCACCGCCGCGATCGCCGCCCGCCTGGACACGGTCGACCAGGACGGCATCCGGGCGAACCCGAGCGAGAACATGTCGGACATCTCCTTCGCCCTGGAGCGGCACGTCGCGGCCGGCCCGGTCGCGCCGTTCGCCGCCTGGCACGCCGACCGCAGCCGCAACGACCTCCAGGTCTGCGCCCAACTGCTCTCCGCCCGTGAGCAGGTCCGGGCGCTGGCCGCCGACCTGCTGGCCTTCGACGCGGCCGTCCGGGCGCTCGCCGCGGGCGCCGTCGAGGTGCCGATGCCCGGCTACACCCACGCCCAGGCCGCCCAGGTGATCAGCCCCGGCTTCTACCTGGCCGCGCTGTCCAGCGAGACGCTGACCGCCGTGCGCCGACTGCTGGCCGCGTACGACGAGATCGACGCCTGCCCGCTGGGCGCCGGCAGCATGGCCGGGCAGGAACTCGACTGGGACCGTTCCCGGATGGCCGGGCTGCTCGGCTTCGCCCGGCCCCAGCCGCACGCCCTGGTCGCCGTCGCCTCGCGCGGCTGGGCGCTGGCGATCGCGGCCGAGGCGGCCAACTTCGCCGTCGCGCTGAGCCGCTTCACCACCGACCTGATGGCCTGGGGCGGCAGCGCCCACGGCTTCCTGGACCTCCCGGACGAGCTGTCCGGGATCTCCGCCGCGATGCCGCAGAAGAAGAACTTCCCCGTGCTGGAGCGGATCCGCGGCCGCTGCGCGCTGGTCGCGGGCAGCGCGGCCGAGCTGGCGGCGGCCCAGCGCAACACCCCGTACACCAACACCGTCGAGGTGTCCAAGGAGGCCGGCGCCCACCTGCGGGTGCAGACCGAGGCGCTGCGCTCGACCCTGCGGCTGGCGCACGCCGTGGTCACCGGGCTGGTGTTCCGCACCGACCGGATGCGGGCGGCCTGCGAGGGCGAGTTCCTCGGCGGCTTCACCCTGGCCAACCGGCTGACCCTGGACGAGGGCGTGCCCTGGCGGACGGCGCAGATCATCGCCGGGCGCTACATCAGGGCCGCGCTGGACAAGGGCCTGGCCCCGGCCGACGGGGACGCGGCGCTGCTGGCGGCGGTCGCGGAGGAGGCCGGGCACCGGCTGGCCGGGCCGCAGGAGCTGCTGGCGGCCTCGCTGAGCGTCGAGGCGGGCCTGCGCGCCAAGACCTCGGTCGGCTCGACCCACCCCGACCAGGTCCGCGCCACCCTCGCCGAACTCGACGCCGAGCAAGAGCGGTTGACCGAGTGCTGGGCACAGCGGGCCGCGGTCGTACGGGCGGCCGCGGACGAGGTCGCGGCGCTGCTCGCGGCCCCGGCAGACGCCTCGGCAGACGCCTCGGCGGGCGCCCCGGCAGACGCCCCGGCGCAGCGGTGACCCCGCCCTCCTCCGCGCGCCCGGCCCCGGCGGCGGCCCCGTCCGCCGGCGCCGTCCCGCCGCCGCGCCGCCCGTCCTTCGCCTCCCCCCGCCCCGGCGTCGACCTGCGCACCGGCTCGGCCCGCGCCTTCGGCACCTTCGGCGAGCTGCTCCAGGGCGCCCTGCCCGGCGGCCAGGAGTTCCTGGTGACGCTGCCGGTCGACCGCTGGGCGCGGGCCCGCTTCCGGCTCGACCCGGGCGGCCCGCTGCGGGTGTTCCCCTCGCACAAGACCAAGACCCGGCGGGTGGCCGAGGCGATGCTCGCGGCCTGCGGTCGCCCGGCCGGCGGGGTGCTGCTGCTGGACGGCGACCTGCCGGTCGGCAAGGGCATGGCCAGCTCCTCGGCCGACCTGGTGGCCACCGTGCGGGCGGTCGGCGCCGCGGTGGGCCTGGACACCTCGCCCGCCGAGGTGGAGCGCTGGCTGCGCCCGATCGAGCCGACCGACGGGGTGATGCACCCCGAGGTGGTGGCCTTCGAGCACCGCGAGGTGCGGCTGCGCGAGCGCCTGGGCGGACTGCCGGCGGCGACCGTGGTCGCGGTGGACGAGGGCGGGCTGCTGGACACGGTGGCGTTCAACCGGGTGCCGAAGGTGTTCTCCCCGGCGCAGCGCGCCGAGTACGCGGAGCTGCTGGCCGAGCTGGGTGCGGCGGTGCGGGCCGGGGACCTCGCCCGGGTGGGGGCGGTGACCAGCCGCAGCGCGGTGCTGAACCAGCGGCTGGCGCCCAAGCGCAACCTCGACGCGGTGCTGGCGATCGCCGAACGGGTCGGCGCCGCAGGGGTGGTGTGCGCGCACAGCGGCACCCTGCTGGGTGTCCTGCTGGACGAGAACGACGCCGACCACGGGCCCCGGCTCGCCGCCGCCCTGGCGGCCTGTTCGACCCTGCCCGGCACCACCAGCACGGTGCGGGCCCTCACCCTTCAGGACATGGAGCTTGCTGATGCGGCATGAATCGATCGTCGACGCCATCGGCCACACGCCACTGGTCCGGCTGCGGGTGCCCGCGCCGGAGGGCGTCGAGGTGTACGCGAAGCTGGAGCTGGCGAACGCCTTCGCGATGAAGGACCGGGTGGCCCGGCAGGTCGTCACCGAGGCCCGCCGCTCCGGGGCCCTGCGGCCCGGGGCGCCGATCGTGGAGAGCTCCTCGGGGACGATGGCGCTCGGCCTGGCGCTGGTGGGCACCCACCTCGGGCACCCGGTGCACATCGTCACCGATCCGCGGATCGACCCGATCACCCTGGCCAAGCTGCGCACCCTGGGCTGCGAGGTGCACGTGGTGTCGGCGATGGGCGACCAGGGCTGGCAGTCGGCCCGGCTGGACCTGCTGGCCGAGCTGATGACCGGTCTGCCGGGCGCGTTCTGGCCGCAGCAGTACTCCAACCCGCAGAACCCGGCGGCCTACCGGGGCCTGGCCGAGGAGCTGGTGGACGACCTCGGCACGGTGGACGTGGTGGTGGGCTCGGTGGGCAGCGGCGGGTCGCTGTGCGGGACGTCCCGGGCCCTGCTGGAACGTTTCCCCGAGCTGACGGTGGTCGGCGTGGACGCCGTCGGCAGCGTGCTGTTCGGCCAGCCCGACGTGCCGACCCGGCGCCAGTCCGGCCTCGGCAACAGCCTCTACCCGGACAACATCGACTACCGGCTGATCGACGAGGTGCACTGGCTCTCCGACGACGAGGCCTTCGCCGCGACCCGGGCGCTGGCCCGGGAGCAGAAGATCTTCGCCGGGAACACCTCCGGCTCGGTCTACCGGGTGCTGACCCACCTGGCGGCGCACGCCGCGCCCGGCACCAAGCTGGTCGGCATCATGCCGGACCGCGGCGACCGCTACGTGGACACGGTGTACGCCGCCGACGCCGCGGTGTCCGGCACCGCAGCCGCCCGAGCCGGAGCCATCGGCGACGCCCCCGCGATCGCCACCGAGCCCACCCCCGTCCGCTACGGCGAGCTGGTCAGCACCTGGTCCTACGCGCGGATATCCCGCCGGGAGCGCCCGCTGCTGTTCTTCGTGGAGTCCAACACCACCGGCACCGGCATGCTCGCGCTGACCACGGCGGTGCGGCTCGGCCTGGAGCCGGTGCTGTTCGTGGTGGACCCGGCCCGCTACCAGGGCCTGGCGGAGACCGGCGCCCGGGTGGTGGTCTGTGACACCGACGACCCGGAGGCGCTGCGCAAGGCCGCCGAGGTGGCGGCCGGCGACCGCGAGGTGGCGGGCGTGACCACGACCAGCGAGTACTACCTGGTCCAGTCGGCCGCGCTGGCCGAGGGGCTGGGTGTGGCGGCCAACCCGGCCGCGGCGCTGGCCGCCTGCCGGGACAAGTCGGCGACCCGGCGCACCCTGCTGGCGCACGGGGTGCGCCAGCCCCGGTTCGCCGAGGTGCGCGACCCGGCCGAGGTGGAGGCGGCGGTCGCGGCGGTGGGCCTGCCCTGCGTGGTGAAGCCGGTGGACGAGTCCGGCTCGCACGAGGTGCTCTGGTGCGAGGACGTCGCCACCGTCGCCGAGCAGGCCCGCAAGCTGCTGGCCGTCACCCGCAACGTGCGCGGCCAGGCCAGCGCCGGGACGGTGCTGGTGGAGGAGTACCTGACCGGGCCGGAGTTCAGCGCCGAGATGTTCCGGGCGGACGGCGAGACGTACTGCGTCGGCATCACCCAGCGCACCGTCAGCGAGCTGCCGTACTTCGTGGAGACCGGGCACCTGTTCCCGGCCGTGCTGCCCGAGGAGACGGCGGCGGCGATGGCCGACACCGCCCGGCGGAGCCTGGAGGCGGTCGGCCTGGAGCGCGGCCCGGCGCACGTCGAGCTGCGGCTGACCGCCGACGGGCCGGCCGTGATCGAGATCAACGCCCGGCTGGCCGGCGGCATGATCCCGGAGCTGATCCGGCCCGCGACCGGCATCGACCTGCTGGACCAGCAGATCCGGGCCGCCGCCGGGCTGCCGCTGAACCTGACCCCGGAGCGGTCCCGCTCGGCGGGGATCCGCTTCCTGATCGCCGCCGATCAGGGCCGGCTGACGGCCGTCGAGGGCGTCGAGCGGGCAGCCGCGGTCACCGGGGTGGAGCGGGTCACCGTGACGGCGGCCGCCGGGCGCGCGGTGCGGCCGGTCCGGGAGGCGTACGACCGGCTGGGGCACGTGATCGCGGTCGGGGACGGCCCCGAGGAGGTGGGCGGGGCGCTGGACGCCGCGCTGGCCGAGCTGACGGTCGTGGTCGAGGCCGAGTAGCCGCGGCGTACGGGGGAGGGCCGGCGGACCGCACAGCGCGGTCCGCCGGCCCTCCCGTCGTGGCTCAGGCCCCGGGCGTGGACCGCGGGCCCGGGCGGCGCCGCCGCACCACGGCCGGCTCCTCGGCGGCGTCCGGCTTCGGCGTCCGGTCGACCAGGGCCGCCAACGCCGCGATCGTCGGGTGCTCGAAGCAGGCGCTCAGCGGCAGTTCGACGCCGAGGTCGCGGTGGATCTCGGCGAGCATCCGGATCGCCGCCAGCGAGTGGCCGCCGAGGACGAAGAAGTCGTCCTCGATCCCGATCCGCTCGGTCTCGAACAGCTGCTGCCAGATCGCGGCCAGCGCCCGTTCGGTGGCGGTGCCCGGCGGGGTGCGGTGGCCCTCGGCCCCCTCCTCCGGCGGGATCCGCAGCGCCTTGCGGTCGGTCTTGCCGGAGGGCAGCGTCGGCATCGCACCGAGCACCACGAACCGGGCCGGCGTCAGGGCCCGGGGCAGCGAGCGGGTGCAGTGCGCCCGCAGCTCGGCCGGGGTGGGCCGGGCGGCCGGGTCGGCCGGGTCCGCCGGGGAGACGAAGGCGACCAGGCGCGGCCCGGAGGCCGCCGAACGGTCCACCAGCACGGCCGAGTTGGCGACCTTGCGGTGCGCCCCGAGGACGGACTCGATCTCGCCGAGCTCGATCCGCACCCCGCGGATCTTCACCTGCCCGTCGCTGCGCCCCAGGTAGTGCAGCTCGCCGTCGGGCGTCCACCGGGCCAGGTCGCCGGTGCGGTACATCCGCTCGCCGGGCGCGCCGTACGGGCAGGGCAGGAAGCGGTCCGCCGTCAGGTCGGGGCGGCCCAGGTAGCCGCGGGCCAGGCTCGCCCCGGCGAGGTACAGCTCCCCGGTGACGCCCGGCGGGACGGGGCGCAGCGCCGCGTCCAGGACGAACAGCCGGGAGTCGGCGATCGGTTCGCCGAGCGGCGGCCCGGCCGCCGGGCGCAGCGGGCCCGACAGGGTGCCGAGCACGGTGGTCTCGGTCGGCCCGTAGGCGTTGTGCAGCCGGTGCCCGCGCCCCCACTGGTCCACCAGCTCGGTGCCGATCGCCTCGCCGCCGCTGACGATCGCGCGCAGCGCGGGGTAGTCGCGGGCGGGCAGGGCGGCCAGCGCCGTCGGGGTCAGCACGGCGTGGCTGATCCGCCGCTGTTCGAGCAGGACGGCCAGCTCCTCGCCGAGCACCGGGTGCGGGGGCGCCACCACCAGCACGGCCCGGGAGCGGAAGGCCATCAGGAGTTCCATCACGTACATGTCGAAGGTGGGGGACACCTGCTGGAGCATCCGGGGCTGCTCCCCGCCGGCCGCCGCGGCGGCGGTCTCGGGCAGCAGGACGGCCCGGTGCAGCTGCTCGGCGAGCGGGGCCAGCCCGGTGTGGGTGACCACCACGCCCTTGGGCTGCCCGGTCGACCCGGAGGTGTACAGCACGTACGCGGCGTTCGCCGGGTGCACCGGGGCGGTGGCCGGGCGCTCGCCGGAGTGCTCGCCGAGCGCGTCCAGCAGGTCGGGGTCGTCCAGCAGCAGGACCGGCGGGGCGTCGGCCGGGAGCGCGGCGGCGCCGTCCTCGTCGGTGACCACCAGTGCGGCCCCGGCGTCCGCGAGGATGAAGGACAGCCGCTCGACCGGGAACCGGACGTCCAGCGGCAGGAAGGCGCCGCCCGCCTTGGCGACCGCCAGTACGGCGAGCACCAGCTCCCCGCTGCGGGGCAGCGCGAGGGCGACGGTGCTCTCCGGTCCGATGCCACGGGCGACCAGTTCGGCGGCCAGCCGGTTGGCCTGCTCGTCCAGCTCGGCGTAGCTCAGGGTGAGGTCGTCCGTCTCCAGCGCGGGGGCGTCCGGCGCGGCCGCCACCGCCTGCTCGAACTGCTCGGCGAAGGTGGCCGCGCCGGGCCCGGGGAGGCCGGTGCTCCAGCTGCCGAGGACGGCCTCGCGCTCGCCCGGGAGCAGCAGTTCCCAGTGCGAGAGCGGCAGGTCGGGCCGCTCGGTGGCGATCTCCAGGGCGAGCAGCAGCCGCTGGGCCAGGGCGGCCCCGGCGGCCTCGTCGAAGAGATCGGCGCTGACCGTGAGCACGCCGCTGATGGTGGCGCGGGCGCGGTCCTCGGTCAGTTCCATGGTGAGGTCGAACGGGGTGGCGGGGGTGCCGAGGTCGAAGGGCTCGGTGGGCAGTCCGCCGAGCGCCGGGACCGGCTCGGGCTCGCCGTTGAGGCTGGCCATCACCTGGAACAGCGGGTTGCGGCCGTGCCGGCGGGGCGGGTTGAGGGCGGTGACGATCTCGTCGAAGGGCAGGTCCAGGTGGTCGTGCGCGGCCAGGTTGGTCTCCCGCACCCGGGCGATCAGGGTGCGGAAGCTCGGGTCGCCGGAGGTGTCGGCGCGCAGCACGGCGGTGTTGATGAAGCAGCCGACCAGGTCGTCCAGCGCCTGGTCGGAGCGGCCCGCGGTGGGGGTGCCGAGCGGGATGTCGGTGCCGGCGCCGAGGCGGGTGAGCATCGCGGCGAGGGCGGCCTGGAGCACGATGAAGACGCTGGCGCCGTGCTCGTGGGCGGCCGCGGTGATCCGCCGGTACAGCTCGGGGCCGGCCTCAACCCGGGTGGGCAGGCCGCGGAAGGTCGGCGCGGCCGGGCGCGGGCGCGCCCCGGGCAGGGCGAGCTCCTCGGGGAGCCCGGCCAGGGTCTTGGTCCAGAACTCCAGGCTCCGGCCGAAGGGGCTGTCCGGATCCTCGGCCCGGCCCAGCTGCTGCGCCTGCCAGAGCGCGAAGTCGGCGTACTGGATGGGGAGTTCGTGCCAGTCGGGGGCCCGGCCGGCGGCCCGGGCGGCGTAGGCGGTGGCCAGGTCGCGGCAGAGCGGGGCGAGCGAGAGGCCGTCGCAGGCGATGTGGTGGACGTCCACCAGCAGCACGTGGGAGCGCGGGCCGGTGCTGAACACGTGCAGCCGCAGCGGGACTTCGGTGGTCAGGTCGAAGGGGGTCTCCAGCGCGTCCCGCAGCGCCTGCTGGAGGCCGTTGGGGTGAACGGCACTGGCCCGGACCACCTGGGCGACGGCCTCGGGCGGCTGTACCGACTGGCGCGGCGCGCCCGCGTCGGCGGGGAAGACCGTCCGCAGGATCTCGTGCCGGCGGCCGAGGTCCGTGGCGGCGGCGGCGAGCACGGCGAGGTCCAGCTCGCCCTCGATCCGCACCGCCAACGGCATGTGGTAGAAGGCCTGTTGCTGCCCGAGTCGGTTGACGATCCAGATCCCGCGCTGGGCCATCGACAGCGGCAGCAGCTCGGGCCGGGGCCCGGTGGCGGCCAGGATCGCGCTGCGGGCGGGCGTCTCGACGGGCGCGGCGGCGGCCTCGTCCAGCAGCTTGGCCAGGTCGGCGAGGACCGGGGTCCTGAGGACGTGGCGGACGGACAGCTTGACCGACCACTGCCGGCGGATCCGGGCGACCAGCCGGGTGGCCAGCAGCGAGTCCCCGCCGTCGCGCAGGAAGTCGGTGTCCCGGCCGACCTTCTCGGTGCCCAGCAGCCGGGACCAGATCGCGGCCAGCGCCCGCTCGGTGGCGGTCGCGGGGGCGGCGGAGCCGTCGGTGGCCGGCCGGGCCTGCTCGGCCCGCTCGGCCGGCTCGGCGGCGTCCTCGACCCGGCCGTCGGCCAGCACCCGGGCCCGGCGCCCGCTCGGCTGGCCGGCCAGCAGCAGCTCGCCGTACACCCCGGTGGGCGCCCGGTTGCCGTAGCGGTCGCGGACCTCCGCCTCGACGCCGTCCACCTCGGCCGGACCGTGGGCGCCCAGCGCCACCGCGCCGACGCTCGCCGCGCCCTCGGCCAGGAAGGCCTCCAGCAGGGCCAGGTAGTCGGCGGCGAGCCGCTCCACCGTCTCCCGCTCGAACAGGTCGGTGGCGTAGTCGAAGGCGAAGCCGACCTCGTCCGCGGTGTAGCTCACCGCGAGCTCCAGGTCGAACTTGGCGGAGTCGTTGCGCATCTCCACGATCTCCACCGCCAGGCCCGGCAGCTCCGGCGGCGGCACCACCTGGTTGACGCTGCACATCACCTGGAACACCGGGTTGCGGGACGGGTCCCGGACGACGCCGAGCGCCTCCACCACCCGGTCGAACGGCACGTTCTGGTTCGACAGCGCCTCCGCCGCCACCGTCCGTACCTGGCCCAGCAGTTGGCGCAGGGTCGGGTCACCGGCGAGGTCCACCGGCACGGCCAGGGTGTTGGCGAAGTAGCCGATCACCGGCTCCCACTCGGCCCGCGGCCGGTTGGCCACCGGCACTCCGACGACCACCCGCTCCTCGCCGTTGTAGCGGTGCAGCAGCGCGGCCAGCACCGTCACCGCGGTGGCGAACAGCGAGGCCTCGTGCCCGGCGCCCCAGGCGGCCAGCCGCCGCTGGAGGTCGGCCGGGACGGGCACCGTGACGCTGGCGCCCTCGCCGCTGAGCAGCACCGGTCGCGGCAGGTCGGCCGGGATCCCGGCCTCCTCCGGCAGCCGGGCCAACTGCTCGCGCCAGAAGGCCAGCTGGCCGCGGTAGAGCTCCACGGTGGCCGGCTCGGCCTCCCAGGCCGAGTAGTCGGCGTAGCGCACCGGCAGCGGCGCCAGGCCGGCCGGCGGGCCGCCGACCCGGGCGGTGTAGCAGGCGCCCAGCTCCCGGAAGAACAGCCCCTCCGACCAGCCGTCGGTGATCGCGTGGTGCATGGTGACGGCCAGGTGGTGGACCGGCGCCGCCCCTTCCGTACCGGAGCGGATCAGCTTCGCCCGGAACAGCGGCCGGCCGGCCAGGGCGAACGGGAGCCGGCTCTCCTCCTCGATCAGCGCGATCACCGCCGGCTCGCCGAGCTCGGTCAGGTCCAGCTGCTCCCAGGGGAGTTCGTCCGGGTCGAGGAGCAGCTGGAAGACCTCGTCCTCGTCACCGGCGAAGGTGGTGCGCAGGCCCTCGTGCCGGGCCACCAGGTCGCCGACGGCCTGCCGCAGCGCCCCGGTGTCGAGTTCGCCGACCAGCCGGAGCCGGAACGGGACGTTGTAGGTGCTGTTGGGGCCGTTCAGCTGCTCCAGGAACCAGAGCCGCTTCTGCGCCAGCGACGCGGGCTCCCGCCCGTCGCCCGGGCGGGGGGCCGGGACGGCGGCGGTCGCGGGGGCGGCGGCCGCGGAGCCCGCCTCCTCCGCCAGCGCCTGGGCGAAGACGGCGTCCAGTGTGGCGCGGCCGACCGCGTCGGTGTCGTTCACGAGACCTTCTGGCCTTCCTGGTCGTGGGGGTTGCGTACGGATGCCGGGCCGAGCGGGTCGGTCCGACGGGCCGTCAGGCGGCGGCGGGCGCCGGGGCGGGGACCTCGGTGGGGATGCCGGTGGCGCTGCGCACCGGGGAGAGGGCCAGCAGGACGGCGGCGATCCCGATGCCGCCGGCGCAGACCACGATCGCCCACTGGGTGCCCAGCCAGCTGCCGAGCGCGCCGCCGGCCATGGCGCCGAACGGCGTGCCGGCCATCACGATCATCCGGGTGGAGGCGTTCATCCGGCCCTGCATGGCGTCTGGGGTGATCGCCGACCGGTAGCTGCGGATGTTGACGGCGCTGGCGATCACCAGCACGGCGTAGGCGACCTGGACGAACATCAGCATCGCGAAGGCGATGACGGTGGGCATCACCGTCGCGGCGGGGATGACCAGTTCGACGCCGGTCATCGCGACAGTGCACCAGACCACCATCCGGCCGAAGGGCAGCAGCTTGCCCAGCCGGGCCGCGAACAGGGCGCCCAGCAGCGAGCCCACGCCGGTACCGGCCAGCAGCGCGCCGACCAGGATGCCGGGCAGGTCCAGGGTGCGGGTGATGAACACCAGGAACACCGGGTCGATGGCGATGGCGGAGAAGTTGATCAGGAAGGTGACCAGCACCAGGGTGCGCAGGGTCGCGTTGCCGAAGATGAAGGAGAGGCCCTCGCCGATCTCCTTCCACATCGAGGACGGCGGGCCGTCGGCCGGGCGCTCCGGCACCGGCTCCTTCTTGCGGATGCGCAGGGTGCAGGCCGCCGCCAGCCCGAAGGCGAAGACGTTGACCATGATGACGACCGGGCCGGTGAGCAGCTGCACCAGCAGGCCGCCGAAGGTCCGGCCGCCGATGTTGGAGACCGAACTGCTCATCTCCAGCTTGCTGTTGCCCTCGACCAGGTCCTCGCGCTCGACCAGGGCGGGCAGGATGGCGGCGTTGCCGATGTCCGAGACGGTGCTGCAGGCGCCGGTGCCGAACACCACCACGAGCAGCAGCGGGACGCTCAGCAGGTCGGCCCAGGACAGCAGCGGGACGGAGAGCAGGATCAGCGAGCGGACGGCATCCGCCGCCACGATGATCATCTTCTTCGGCCGGCGGTCCAGCCAGACCCCGACGAACAGGCTGATCAGCAGGTAGGGCAGGAACTCGGTGGCCAGCAGCAGGCCCATCTGGAACACCGAGGCGCCCAGGCTGACCGCGGCGATCAGCGGGACGGCCACCGCCACCATGTTGGTGCCCAGCATGGAGAGCGTCTGGCCGGCCCAGAGTCTGCGGAAGTCCGCGTGGTTCCACAGTCCGTCGAGCTTCATGCCGCCGGTCCTTCCGAGGTCATCGCGCGGCCCATCAGGTCGAGCAGCGGTTGCGGGGCGGCCAGGAAGGCGTGGTGGCCGCCGTCCAGCAGGTGCCGGTGGTGCCGGGCCGCCGGGACGTACCGGCTCCAGCCGCCCAGCTGCTCCGGGCGGATCTCCACGTCGTGCCGCCAGCCGACCGCGTGCACGGCGCAGGCGAGCGGTTCGGGGGCGTCCAGCCGGTAGCGGCGCTGGGCGGCGAGGTCCTCCTCCAGCACGTCCAGGGCCACGTCGAGGAAGTCCGGGTCCATCCTGGTCCCGGCCGCCTCGGCGAGCAGGTTCAGCTCGACCGCGAGGTCGTCCCGCTCCAGCCACAGCCAGCGGCCGAACGGGTCCTCGTCGGGGGCGAGTTGGGAGGACATGAAGAGCGCGGTCAGCTCCCTGCCGTGGACCCGCTCCAGTTCGAGCGCGGTGGCGAAGGCGGACAGCGCGCCGCCGCAGTGCCCGAAGAAGCCGGTCGGGCGGTCCACCAGCGGGGCCAGCGCCGCGGCGGCGGCCGTGGCCAGGTTCTGGTAGGTGACCGGGTGCGGCTCGCGCAGGCGGTTCTCCCGCGCGGGCAGCTGCACCAGGCACACCTCGACCTCGCCGATCCGCTCGGGCCAGGCGCGGTACATCGACGCGCCGGTGCCCGAGTACGGGAAGAGGAAGATCCGTGCCGGGGCGTCCTCGGATGGGGGGCGGAACAGCCATTTGCCCGCGTCGGTCTGCATGGCGCCGTGAACTCCTTGTTCCCGTCGATTCGGTGGTGGGGCGGTGGTGCGGGGGCGGAGCGGTGGTGCGGGGCGGAGCGGTGCTGCGGGGGGCCGGAGCGGTGGTGCGGAGCGGTCAGCCGCCGAGCGCGACGGCGCCGAGGACGTCCGCGACGGCCTGTACGTGCGGCTGCCGGACCAGCCCGTAGTGGTCGGTGTCGAGGCGGTGCAGCCGGAACCCGCCGGCCACCACCGCGCGCCAGGCCTCGGCGCTGCCCAGGGCCAGACCGTCCCGGCTCTCCAGGTAGACCACGTCGCCAGGGTGGCGGCGCGGCCGGTAGGCGTGGTGCGCCCGCAGGTTGGTGGCGAAGACGCGGTGGCGCGCCTGCCAGGCCTCGCTGCCGGACTCGTCCGGCGGGGCACCGGTGAGGGCCAGCGTGTCCTGGAGCAGCGCCTCGGTGGTCCGGTCGTCGTCCAGCCCGTCGAGCTGTTCGGGCGCGGGGAAGGCGGCGTCGACCATGCAGAGCGTCACCTCCCGCCCGGCCGCGGTCAGCAGGCCCGCGGCCTCGAAGGCCAGCACCGCGCCGAAGGACCAGCCCGCCAGGTGGACCGGCCCGGCCGGGTGGTCCCGGACGATCCGGGCCACGGCGGCCGAGGCCATCTCCTCGACGGTGCTCCCGACCGGCTCGGCGCAGTCCAGCCCGGACACGGCCAGCCGCGGGTCCAGCGCGCCGGCCAGGGCCAGGTAGCCCAGGGCGCTGCCGCCGACCGGGGGGAACAGCCACAGCGGCGCGGCGGGGCCGGGGCGCAGCGCCAGCACCTCCCAGCCGTTCCCGGCCGCGGCCGGCGCGGGCGCGGACAGCAGGGCGGCCAGGCGTTCCACCGTGTCGTGGGTGAACAGCTCGGCGACGGTCAGCCGGCGGTCGAAGTCCCGGCGCAGCCGCCCGATCAGCCGGACGGCGGCCAGCGAGTGCCCGCCGACCTGGAAGAAGCCCTCGTCGACGCCGAAGTCCGCGGTGCCCAGCACGTCCGTCCAGGCGGCCGCGACCAGGGCCTCGGCCGGGCCGAGCGGACGGGCGGGCGCGGCGCTGCGGGCGGCCCGGCCGGGGGCCGGCAGCCGCTTGCGGTCGACCTTGCCGCTGACGGTCAGCGGCAGTTCGGCGAGCGGCACCCAGACCGCGGGCACCATGTGCCCGGGCAGCAGCCGCTCGGTGTGCCGGCGCAGCTCCCCGGCGGGCAGCTCGGCGCCGGGCCGGGCGGTGTAGTGGCCGACCAGCCGCTCGCCGTCGAAGGTCACCGCGGCCGAGCCGCAGTCCGGGTGCGCGGACAGCACGGCCTCGACCTCGCCGGGCTCGACCCGCATGCCGCGGACCTTCACCTGGGCGTCGCGGCGCCCCAGGTACTCGATCGCGCCGTCCGGGCGGCGCCGGGCGAGGTCCCCGGTGCGGTAGAGGCGTTCGGTGCCGCCGTCCGGCCAGGTGTGCTCGACGAAGCGCTCGGCGGTGAGGTCCGGGCGGCCGTGGTAGCCGTCGGCCAGGCCGACGCCGCCGATGTACAGCTCACCGGTCACGCCGACCGGGACGGGGTGGCCGGCCGGGTCGAGCAGGTGGATCCGGGTGTTGGCGATCGGCCGGCCGATCGGCACGGTGTCCGCGTCCTCGCGCACGCAGTGCCAGTACGTCACGTCCACGGCCGCCTCGGTGGGGCCGTACAGGTTCGCCAGGGCGGCCTTGGAACGGTCCAGGAAGTCCCGCTGGAGCTCGGCCGGCAGCGCCTCGCCGCTGCACACGACCTGGCGCAGCGCGGTGGCGGCGGAGAGGTCGGCGGCGTCCAGGAAGGCCCGCAGCATCGAGGGGACGAAGTGCGCCACGGTGACGGCCTGCCGGGCCAGCACCTGTTCGAGGTAGCCAGGGTCCCAGTGGCCGCCGGGCTCGGCGACGACCAGCGCGGCGCCCTCGCGCAGCGGCCAGAAGAACTCCCACACCGAGACGTCGAAGGTGTACGGCGTCTTCTGCAGCACCCGGTCCTCGGCGGTCAGCCGGAACTCCTCCTGCATCCAGTCCAGCCGGTTGGCGATCGCCCGGTGGGAGACCACCACGGCCTTGGGGCGGCCGGTGGAGCCGGAGGTGTGGATGACGTACGCCGGGTCGGCCGGCCGCACCGCGACTGTGGGTGGCGAGGTGTCGGCCGGGAGGTCGTCCGGGACGAACTCGACGACGAACCCGGCCGGGGCGTCCGGCAGTTCGAAGCCCTCGGTGCCGGCGGCGGTGAGCACCACCCGGCAGCCGGACTCGGCCAGCAGGGCGGCCGTGCGCCCGGCCGGGTCGGCCGGGTCCAGCGGGACGTAGGCGCCGCCCGCCTTGAGCACGCCGAGCAGCGAGACCACCAGCTCCGGGGAGCGCTCCTGGACGAGGCCGACGTGGTCGCCGGGCCGGACGCCGAGGGCGGCCAGCCGGTGCGCCAGGGTGTTGGCCCGGCCGTCCAGTTCGGCGTAGTCCAGCACCCGGTCGCGGAACAGCACGGCGGGGGCCTCGGGCCGCTCGGCGGCCCGCCAGGTGATCGCCTCGTGCAGCAGGTGCGGGCCGGGGTGGCTGCGCTCCGTCCGGTTCCACTCGGCCAGTTCGGCGAGTTCGGCCGGGGCCAGCAGCGGGGCGGCGGTGGGGGAGGCGGCCGGGTCGGCCAGCATGGCCCGGAGCACGGCCACGTGGTAGCCGAAGTAGCGGTCGGCGTCGGCCGCGGCGATCCGGTCGGCGTCGTAGCGCAGGCCGAGCCCGATCAGGTCGGTCGAGGTGTCGCGGGAGAACTCCGAGCCGAGCAGGAAGTCGGTGGGGGTGTGGCTGTACTCGTCCAGCACCTCCACCCCGCCGGTGGGGACGTCCGACTCGTTGCGGAAGTGGGTGTAGTTGAAGAAGGTCTCGAAGGCGGCCGCGCCGGCCACCCGGCCGCGCAGCTCCGGCATCGGGAAGCGGCGGTGCGGCTGGATCGCGAGGTCCGTCGCGGCGACCTGCCGGATCAGCTCGGACCAGCTCCCGGCGGCCGCCACCCGGCAGCGGACCGGGAGGGTGTTCAGGAACAGCCCGACCACCCGGTCGCCGTCCGGCTCGGCTATCCGGCCGTTGTAGACCGCACCGGAGACCACGTCCTCGGTGCCGGTCAGCAGCGCGATCACCCGCAGGTGCGCGGTGAGCAGCACGATCCGCACCGGGACCTGCAGGCGGGCGGCCAGCACGCCAAGCCCGGCGGACAGTTCGGCGGGCAGCTCGCGCGGCACCACCGTCATGTCCGGCACCCCGGTGCCCGGGGCGGCCGGGACGGAGCCGAGCGCGAGGCCGTCCAGCTGCGCCTGCCAGAAGGCGAGTTGCCGCTGGTCGCGGACGGCGGTGCGCTCCAGGGCGACGAAGGAGCGGTAGTGGGCGCGGGGCGGCGGCGGCAGGGCGGCCGGGCCGCCCGCGAGCGCGGCGAGGTAGAGCGAGAGCAGCTCGCCGAACAGGATCCGCTCGCTCCAGCCGTCGATCACGGCGTGGTGGACCACCGTCCAGAGCTGGACCTCGTCCTCGGCCAGCCGGGCGAGGTGGTAGCGGATCAGCGGCGGGCGCTCCCAGTCGAAGAGGTTGCGGCCCTCCCAGTCGGTGCGCTGGTCGATCAGGGCCCGCTGCTCCGGCTCCGGCAGGCCGCGCAGGTCCTCGAAGCTGACCGGCGGGTGGGCGATCCGCCCGTGCACCACCTGGAGCGGTTCGGTGAAGCCGCCGGGGGCGAAGGAGGTGCGCAACAGTTCGTGGCGATCCAGCAGTTGGGCCACGGCGGTGCGCCAGGCCGCGGCGGAGAAGGCCACCCGCAGCCGGCTCACCAGCACGTCGTGGTACATCGCGGTGTGCGCCTGCTGGCCGCTGCGGTAGAGCATGCCGGACTGCAGGGCGGTGAGCGGGTAGGCGGCGACGGCGTCGGCGGGCAGCCGGGGCCGGTCCTCGGCCGCGACGAGATCGAACGGGCCGGTGGTGGGTGCGCCGCCGTCGGCGGGCTCGGTGGCCCGGACCAGTGGGGCCAGTTCGCGGACGGTCTGGTTGCGGAGCAGGTCGCGGACCCGGAAGCCGAGGCCGCGGGCGCCGGCCCGGGCGACGATCTGCACGCTGCTGATGGAGTCGCCGCCGAGCTCGAAGAAGTTGTCGTCGATGCCAATGGCGGGGCGGCCCAGCACCTCGGCCCAGACCTCGGTGAGCACCCGCTCGGTCTCGTCGCGCGGGGCGGTGTCGGCGGGGGCGGGGTCGGCGGGCTCGGCGACGGTAGGGGAGGCGTCGGCCTCGGCGTGATCGCCGCCCGGGGTGGCGAGTTCGGCGGCGGCCGACGGGGCGGCGGAGCCGAGGAAGTCGCTCAGCGGGCGGTCCGGCTGCTCCGCGGCCAGCTCCAGCACCCGGGCGTAGCGGGCGCCGAAGTCGGCGATCCACCCGGGCGAGAAGCGGTCCGCCCGGTACTCGAACTCGGCGACCGCGCCGTCCGGGGTGCGGTTGACCTGGAGGGCGAGCTGGTACTTGGCGGTGACCGACGGGACCTCGACCGGCCGGAACTCCAACTCCCCGGCCCGGACCGGCTCGAAGAAGTCCTCGCCGACGGTGAAGGCGACCTGGAAGACCGGCGAGTGGTCCTGGTGCCGGGTCGGCCGGACGTCCTTGACCACCGTCTCGAAGGGCACCGCCTGGAGGTCCTGGGCGCTCAGCACGGCGGCGCGCACCCGCTCCACCAACTCGCGGAAGGTGCGCGGGCCTTCGAGGTCGGTGCGGACCGCGATCATGTTGACGAAGCAGCCGACGGTCCGCTGGAACTCGGTCCGGCTGCGGTTGAGCGCCGGGGTGCCCACGATGACGTCGCGCAGGCCGGTGCGGTCGGCGAGCAGCAGGTCGTAGGCCGCCAGCAGGACGGTGAACAGAGTGGTGCGCAGCTCGGTCGCCAGCGCGGCGAGCCGTTCGACGGCCGGGCCGGGCAGCGGGAGGTCGGCGGTGCCGCCGGGGGCGGTGGCGGCGGCCTCCCGGTCGGCGGGGGTGGCGCGGGAGGCCGGCCGGACGTCCCCCGGCAGTTCCAGTACGGGGAGTTCACCGGCGAGCAGTTCGACCCAGGCGCGCCGGGCGCGTTCGCCGGCCGGGCTCTCCAGCCACTCGTCGTGCCAGAGCGAGTAGTCGCCGTACTGGTACTCGACCTCGGGCAGGTCGGGTTCGGTGCCGGTGGTGAACGCCTGGTAGTGGGCGATCAGTTCGTCGCGCACCAGTTTGGCCGACCAGCCGTCGAAGACGGCGTGGTGGCAGCAGAGCGCCACCACGTGGCTGCCGTCGGCGCAGCTCAGCACACCGGCCCGGACCAGCGGGCCGTGTTCCAGGTCGAAGGGGGCGCGGGCGGCGTGCGCCATCCGCTGTTCGAGTTCCTCCGCGTCCCGGCAGGTGGCCAGGCGCCATTCCAGCCGCGGTTCCGGATGGACGACCTGGAGGAGTCCCTGTTCGTGAATGCGGAAAGTGGTGCGCAGCGCCTCGTGCCGTGCGAGCACGGCGGTCACGGCATTCCGGAGTGCACGGATGTCGACCGGTCCCCGGACTTCCCAGAAGCACGGGATGTGAAAGGTCGGTGCGTCACCCACGGTCTGCTGTGCGAGGAAGAGTTGCTCCTGGACCTTCGACGCCGGGAACGGATCCTCGTCCGCGGCGTCCGATTGGGCGGGGAACTCGCTGTCCACGGCTCGTAGACGCCCTTTCCTCCTGGGTATGGAGACACCTCCGCGTCCCCCAGGAACGTCAGCATACAGGCGGGAATTCGCTCGGCAAGGGGCAAGATCTTGCCTCGCCCGTAAGGGATTTGACCTCTGTCATGATCGCATCGAGTAGGGTAGTCTCGCGGCATCTTGCAGTGATGAGAGCGGGGGATCAACCCATGCCCGAGCGTGTCGTTCCGATCTCGCCGCAACAGCGCAGGCTGTGGCTCCTGCACAGCCTGCATCCGCGGCTCCCGCTCTACAACGGCCCGGTGGCGCACGAGATCAGGGGGGGACTCGATGTCCCCGCGCTGGAACAGTCAATCCGTGCACTGATATCCCGGCACGCCGCGCTGCGGACCGGTTTTTCCGTGGTCGACGACCAGCCCGTGCAAGTCATCGTCGACCACCTGGAGTTCAGCCTTCCCGTGCACGACCTGAGGGGGGATCCCGATTCCCTCCGGGCCCGGGTGCGGGAGGCCGCCGCGGAGCCGTTCGACCTGGAGCGCCCCGGAGTCTTCGACTTCCGGCTGTTCCGGTCGGCGGACGCGGAGTGGACGCTGCTCCTGAACCTGCACCACATCGTCACCGACGGCTGGTCGAACGCGGTGATCGCCGCCGAGATCGGCCGCGGCTACGCGGAGGTGCTGGCCGGGCGCCCGCCGGCCGCCGAGGAGGCCGGACCGGCCGGGCACGACTACGCCGAGTACGGCGCCGCGCTGGCCCGGCGGCTCGCCGACGGCCTGGCGGAACGCCAACTCTCGTACTGGGCAGAGCACCTGGCCGGCGCCCCCGACCTGCTGCGACTCCCGCTGGACCGGCCCCGGCCGGCCCGGCAGCGGTTCCGCGGCGAACTGCTGGACTTCACGCTGGACGCCGGCCTGGCCGAGCGGGTACGGCAGACCGCGGCCCGGCACCGCACCACCGACTACGTGGTGCTGCTGGCGGCCTTCACCCTGCTGATGCACGCCTACACCGGGGAGCGCGACGTGGTGGTGGGCGCGCCCGTCACCAACCGGGACGACTCCGCCCTCGACGAGACGGTCGGATTCTTCGTCAACATCCTTCCGCTGCGCAGCCGGAGCCGGCGCGGCGAGAGCTTCTCGGACTATCTCCAGCGCTGCCGTTCCACCTTCATCGGGGGATTCCGCAACCAGTCGGTGCCTTTCGACGAAATCGTCAAGGTGACGGACAGTCAGGGTGCGGTCAGCCACTCGCCGCTGGTTCAGGCGGTATTCGGATACCACCAGGAGTCCCCGGCCCCCCTCCCGCTGGAGGGTCTGCGGACGAGCCGCTGGAACGTACCGACCGGATTCGTCCAGACCGACCTGGAGTTCGACCTCGCACGAGCCGCGGACGGTTCCGTGGCCGGGGTCATCGCCTATGACAGCGACCTCTTCGACGAAGCGACCGTCGCCCGGCTCGGCGCGAATTACCGCGCTCTGCTGGAGGGGGCGTTGGCCGATCCGCAGGCACCGCTGGCCGGTATCGAACTGCGTTCCGCGGCGGAAATCCGGCTCGACCGGGAGGTGAACGGAACCACCGCCGAGTTCCCGGCCGACGCCTGCCTGCACGAGCTGTTCGAGGCGCAGGCGGCGCGTACCCCGGACGACGTCGCGGTGGTCTCCGAAACGGCCCGGCTCAGCTACCGCGAGCTGGACGGGCGGGCCGAGGCGCTCGCCCGGGAGCTGCGGGCGCGCGGGGTCGGCCCCGAGCGCGCGGTCGGCATCTGCCTGGAGCGCTCGGCGGAGATGGTGGTGGGGCTGCTCGGCATCCTCAAGGCCGGCGGCGCCTACCTGCCGCTGGACCCGGCCAGCCCGCCGGCCCGGATCCGGCAGATCCTGGCCGACGCGGGCGCGCCGGTGCTGCTGGCGGCGCGGGCCCTGGCCGAGGAGGTCGACGCGGCCTCGGTCGGCGCGGTGACCGTGGACCCGGCGGAACTCGACCATGCGGACGTTTCCCCCTCCGACATTTCCCCCGCCGGCGTCGACCCGGCCGCGGGGCCCGGAGCCCCGGCCGAGGGCCCCCGTCCGCACCCCGAGAACCTGGTCTCCGTCTACTACACCTCCGGCTCCACCGGCATGCCCAAGGGCGTGGCCAGCCGGCACCGCGGCTGGGTGAACCGGATGGTCTGGATGCAGCGCAAGCACCGGCTGGCCCGGGGCGAGACGGTGCTCCACAAGACCACGCTGACCTTCGACGACGCCGCCCTGGAGATCTTCTGGCCGCTCTCGGTCGGCGGCCGGGTGGCCGTGCTCGAACCGGGCCGCCACCGGGACCCGGTGGCGGTGCTGGAGGCCGCCACCCGCTACGAGTCGGTGTACCTCCAGGTCGTCCCGAGCATGCTGAACGCGGTGCTCGACCTGGTGGAGCAGGTGCCCGAGCGGGTGCCGCCGCTGCTGCGCAACACCACCTCCAGCGGGGAGGCGCTCACCCCGTCGACCGTCGAGCGCTTCCACCGGCTGATGCCGGGCGCGCTGCACAACACCTGGGGCGCCACCGAGGTGTCCATCGACTCGACCTGCCACACCTGCGGCCCGGCCGACGGGAGCGCCACCGGAGCGGTCAACCTGGGCCGCCCGTTCGACAACAACACCGTGCACGTGCTGGACGACGAACTGCGGCCGGTGCCGATCGGCGTGGTCGGGGACCTGTACATCGGCGGCCTCGGCCTGGCCCGCGGCTACCTCAACGACCCGGCCCGCACCGCCGGGGCCTTCCTGCCCGATCCGTTCCGCCCCGGTGAGCGGCTCTACCGCACCGGCGACCAGGGCCTGCTGCACCCCGACGGCGGCTTCCGCTTCGTCGGGCGCAGCGACCACCAGGTCAAGATCCGCGGCATGCGGGTCGAACTCGGCGAGATCGAGACGGCGCTGCTCGGCCACCCGCAGGTGAAGGAGGCCGTGGTGGTGGTCGCGGCGCAGGGCCCGGCGCAGCGGCTGGTGGCCTTCGTCACCGCCGTCGACCCGGCCGATCCGCCGACCCTGGACGCGGTCCGCGAGCACGCCAAGGAGTGGCTGCCGCAGTACATGATCCCCGCCCAGCTGGTGGTCGAGCGGGCCTTCCCGCTGAACGCCAACGGCAAGGTGGACCGCAGGGCGCTGACGGTGCCCGAGCCGCCGGCCGGTGCACAGGCCTCCGGCGGCGAGGCGCCGCGTACGCCCTCCGAGCAGTTCGTCGCCGGGGTGTGGCGGGAGCTGCTCGGCGTCGAGCGGATCGGCGCCGAGGACGGCTTCTTCATGCTCGGCGGGCACTCGCTGATCGCCACCCGGTTCACCGCGCGGGTGCGCCAGCGGCTCGGGGTGGAGTTCCCGCTGGTCACGCTCTACTCGGAGCCGACGGTGCGGGCCACGGCGCGGACGCTGGAGGAACTGGTCGCGGAGAAGCTGGCCGCCGACGCACAGCCCGCCGATCCGCAGCCCGTGGCCGACGCGCAGCCCGCCGGGGCCGAGCGGTGAGCGGCGGCTGGGACGCCGTGGTGGTGGGCGCCCGGGTCGCGGGCGCCGCCACCGCCCTGCTGCTGGCCCGGGCCGGCCGCAAGGTGCTGCTGATCGACCGGGCCGCCTTCCCCTCGGACACCATGTCCACCCTGTTCATCCACCAGCCGGGCGTGGCCAAGCTCTCCGAGTGGGGCGTCCTCCCGGCGCTGCTGGACTCCGGCTGCCCGGTGCTGGACACCATCAGCTACGAGGTCGGCGGAGTCCGGCTGGCCGCCCCGGCGCCGGTGATGCCGGGCGCCCCGGCCGCCTTCGCCCCGCGTCGCCGGGTGCTGGACCAGCTGCTGGTCGACGCGGCCGTCAAGGCGGGCGTCGAGTTCGTCGACCGGGCCAACCTCCAGGAGCTGGTGCACTCCGACGGCCGGGTCACCGGTGTCCGCTTCCGTACCGCCACCGGTGTGCGCACCGAGCATGCCCGGCTGGTGGTCGGGGCCGACGGGATGCGCTCCCGGGTGGCCCAACTCGTGGACGCGCCACTGGAGGTGAGCGACCCGCGGGCCAGCTGCGTGTACTACACCGCCTGGACGGGCATCAGCACCGGCTTCGGCTTCCACGAGAGCCCCGGCAACTGGATCGTCCGGATCCCCACCCACGACGACCTCACCCTGATCTCCACCTACTTCCCGCAGGACCGCTTCGCCGAGGTCAAGCAGGACCCGTTCCGCCACCACCTGGCGGCCGTCCGCTCCACCGCGCCCGAGCTGTACCAGCAGGTCTGCGAGGCGGACCAGGTCGAGGCGATCATCGGTACCGGCGACCAGCAGAACTACTTCCGCCGTGGGCACGGCCCCGGCTGGGTGCTGGTCGGCGACGCCGGGCACCACCTGGACACCATCAGCGCCCGCGGCATCACCAACGCCCTGCTCCAGGCCGCCTTCCTGGCCGAGGAGCTGGCGGTGGAGACGGCCGACCCGGCCCGGCTGGACGCCGCGCTGGCCCGGTTCACCCGCCGCCGGGACGAGGAGCTGACCGAGCCGTACCAGAGCACCCTGGAGCTGGCCAGGCTCACCGTGACGCCCTCCCGGCTGGAGATGCTGCGCACCATCGCCGCCTCCCCCGAGCTGACCGGCCGCTACTTCGCCGTCGTCGCGGGCATGCTCGGCATCGACGAACTCTTCGACGACGACGCGCTGTTCGACGACGACGCCCTCTTCGACGACTTCGACGACGCCGAGGGCGACCTCGGCGACCTCGACCGCGAGGTCCAGTCCTGATCCGCCCCCTTCCCGCCTGGAGGAACCGCATGAGTCCCGCTCCACTCTCGCTCTGGGGCGGCGAGTCCCACCCGCCCTGCCTGCTGGCCGCGTTCGAGGAGCAGGCCCTCGCCAGGCCCACCGAGACCGCCGTGGTCGACGGCGAGCTCAGCCTGACCTACGGCGAGCTGCTGGCCCGGGTCAAGGGCATCGCCGACGGCCTGGCCGCCGCCGGGATCGGCCCGGAGGACCGGGTCGCGGTCACCGGCCGGCGCAGCGCCGCCGTGGTGGCCGCGCTGCTCGGCACCATGTGGGCGGGCGCCACCTACCTCCCGCTGGACAGCGAGTACCCGGCGGCGCGGCTGGCCCACATGCTCAAGGACAGCGGCGCCGGCCTGCTGCTGTACGCGGACGCGCCGCCGGAGTTCGAGGTGCCGGTGCCCGCCCTGCCGATCGCGGGCCTGCCGACCGCCGGCACGGCCGCGAAGGTGGACTGCCGCCCCGAGCTGTGGACGTACATCATCTACACCTCCGGCTCCACCGGCCTGCCCAAGGGTGTGTCCGTGCCGCACAGCTGCCTGGACACCATGGCCGACTGGCAGCGCAGCCACTCCGTCCGCCGGGACCTGCGCACCGCCCAGTTCGCCCCGCTCAACTTCGACGTCTCCTTCCAGGAGGTGCTCGGCACCCTGTGCGGCGGCGGCACGCTGGTGGTGGTGCCGGAGGAGCTGCGGCAGGACCCCTTCGAACTGCTGGAGTGGCTGGCGGAGAACCGGATCGAGCGGCTCTTCCTGCCGTACGTCGCCCTGCAGATGCTCGCCGTGGCGGCGGCCGAGGAGGAGTCGCTGGAGCACCTGGCGCTCGCCGAGGTCAACGCGGCCGGCGAGCAGCTGGTCTGCACCCCGGACATCCGGGAGCTGTTCGCCCGGCTGCCGCGGTGCCGGCTGAACAACCACTACGGGCAGAGCGAGTCCGCGATGGTCACGGCGCACACCCTGACCGGCCCCAGCTCCTCCTGGCCCGCGCTGCCGCCGATCGGCGTGCCGCTGCCGGGCTGCGAGCTGCTGATCGACCCGCTGGACGCGGCCGAGCCCAACGTCGGCGAACTGCTGGTGGCCGGCGCGCCGTTGTCGCCCGGCTACCTCAACCAGCCGGAGCTGAACGCCAAGCGCTTCGTCACCGTCGACCCGACCCCGCAGGGGCACACCGCGGCCTTCCGTACCGGCGACCTGGTCCGGCTGGAGGACGGCGCGGTGACCTTCCTGGCCCGCCGGGACAAGGACGTCAAGATCCGCGGCTACCGGGTCAACCTGCTGGAGATCGAGGTGCGGCTGCTGGAGCTGCCGACCGTCTCCGCTGCGGTCTGCGTCGCCCTGGACGACGGGCAGGGCTCGCGCTCGCTGCACTGCGCGGTGACGGTGGACGCCGGCGCCGAGCCGCTGGACGCGGCCCGCGCGGCGGACGAGCTGCGCCGCACCCTGCCGGACCCGTACATCCCGCGCTCCTTCACCACGGTGGCCGCGCTGCCGCGCACCCACAGCGGCAAGGTCGACCGGGACGCGGTGGCCCGCACCCTCGCCGCGCGCTGACGGCACCCACGGAGGGCCGGTACCCGCCACGGGTACCGGCCCTCGCTGTGCGTGGCCCGGGTCAGCGCAGGGAGGGGCGGGTGCTGGTGCCGCGGCGCTCGGTGACGATGGCGGCGACCTCGGCGACGGTGTCGGCGGTGATCAGGTCGGCGACCTTCAACGCCGTGCCGAAGCGGCGGTTCAGCCGGCCGACGACCTGGATCGCGGCCAGCGAGTTGCCGCCCAGGTCGATGAACGAGGCGGCGGAGCCCGGGACTTCGGCCAGGCCCAGCACCTCGTGCCAGGTCTCGCCGACGGCGGCCCGGACGGCCGGGTCGGTGGGGCGCTCCGGTGCGGCGGGGGCGGCCGCGGCCTCGGCGGCGAGCCGTTCCAGCTCCGGCCGGGCGATCTTGCCGTTCTGGTTGACCGGCAGCTCGGCGAGCGCGAACACCCGGGCCGGGACCATGCTCTCCGGCAGCCGCCGGCGCAGGTGGGCCCGGAGCTCCTCGACCGAGGCCTCGGCCGCCTCGGCCGCCTCGGCCACCGACACGTAGGCGGCCAGCGACTGGGCGATGCCCGCCGAGTCGCGCACCGGCACCACGATGGCGTCCGCCACCGCCGGGTGCTCGCGCAGGCAGGACTGGATCTCGCCGAGCTCGATCCGCACCCCGCCGATCTTCACCTGGTGGTCGACCCGGCCGATCAGCTCCAGCTCGCCGTCCGCCCGCAGCCGGGCCAGGTCGCCGGTGCGGTACAGCCGGGCGCCGGGGACGGCGGAGAACGGGTCGGGCAGGAAGCGTTCGGCGGTGAAGGCGGGCCGGTCCTGGTAGCCCCAGCCGACGCCCAGCCCGCCGAGGAACAGCTCGCCGAGCTGGTCCACCGCGGCGGGCGTGCCGAAGGCGTCCAGCACGTAGGCGCTCTGGTTGGTCATGGCCCGCCCGTACGGGATCGAGCGCCAGCGCGGGTCGACGGCGGCCACGTCGTAGTAGGTGCTGTCCACCGAGACCTCGGTGGCGCCGCCGAGGCTGATGAAGCGGGCCTCGGGGAACGCCTTGCGGGTCGACTCCGGCTGGGCCAGCGGGATCCAGTCCCCGCCCAGCAGGAAGGCCCGGAGCGCGCCGGTCCGCTCCTCCTCACCCCAGGTGCGCAGGAACTGCGCCAGCGAGGACGGGACGGAGTGCCAGACGGTGATGCCCGCGTGCTCGACCAGCTCGGCCCAGTGCTCGACGTCGTTCTCCCGCCCGCGCTCCGGCAGGACGAGCGTGGCGCCGGTCATCAGCGCGGCGAACATGTCGTAGACCGTCATGTCGAAGCTCGGTGAGGAGACGCCGAGGATCCGGTCGCCGGGGCCGAGGCCGTAGCGGGAGCTGAGGTCGAGGATCATGCTGGTCCGGCCGACGTGGTCGAGCAGGGCGCCCTTCGGCTCGCCGGAAGAGCCGGAGGTGAAGATCACGTAGGCGAGGTCCCGGCCGGTCACGTCGACCTCCGGCAGCGCCTCCCGGGAGGCGGTCGGCAGCTCCTCGACCGGGCCGAGCGCGATCACCGGCACACCGGTGGCCGGGTGGGCGGCGCCCGCCGCGTCGGCGACCACCACGTCCACCCGGCCCAGCCGGTGCAGCACCTCGCGGCGGTGGGCGGGCAGCATCGGGTCCAGCGGGACGAAGGCGGCGCCGGTCTTCAACGCCGCGTAGGCCGCCACCACCAGCTCCACGCTGCGGGTCGCCGCCACCCCGACCCGCCCGCCGGGCCCGACGCCGTGGGCGGCGATCCGGACGGCCAGGGCGTTGGCCCGGGCGTCGAGTTCGCCGTAGGTGAGGCTCAGCGGGCCCTGGACCACGGCGGTCCGCTCCGGGCCGGCGGCCACCTGCCGCTCCACCCGGTGGTGCAGGCAGTGCGGCTCGGTGAGCGGCGGCTGCGGGCGGTTCACCTCCGCGACCAGCTCGTGCTCGGCGGCGGTGAGGTGCTCGACCTGGTCGATCCGCAGCTCGTCGGGGGCGGCGAGGTAGGCGGCCAGGTGCGCGGTGATCCGGGCGGGCGCCTGCTCGTCGTCCGGCCGGGCGGTGGCGCGCAGGCGGAGCGTCCAGCTGCCGTCGGCGGCCGGGGAGAGGGCGAACACGGCCGGCGAGGACTGCGGGTCCACCGACAGCTCCAGCCCCTGGTCGAACGCCGCCCCGCGCCGGGCGAAGGCGGCCCGGCAGGCCCCCAGCGTGGGGGCGGAGGGGCCGGTTCCGGCCAGTTCGGCGGGGTCGACCTGCCACTGCGTCCAGGCGTCCCCGCCCTCGGCGCGGCCCCAGAGGGTGACCGGCCGCAGGCCGCCGTAGCGCAGCACCAGCGCGCACAGCCCGGCGGCGAGGTCCGCGGGAGCTCCGGCCCGCAGGCCGGTCAGCGGCGCGGACTCGACGGCGGCGGTGCCGGCCCGCCACAGCACCGGGAGGACGGGATCGGCGTGCTCGGTCATGAGGAGGCTCCCTGAGGGGGTTGGTGAGGGGCGACGGCGGCCAGCAGCCGGGAGACCCGGGCGCCGGGGCGGTCCACGGCCGTCCGGAGCAGCTCCTGCAGCTGGTCGGCCAGGCCGGCGGCCCACGGCGCGTCGAACGCCTCGGTCGAGTACTCGATGCTGAGCAGGAAGTCCGGGCCGTCCTCGATGAAGGTCACCGTGGCGTCGAAGGCGTGCTGCCCGGGGTACAGGTCGACGTCCTCGCTGACCACGCCCGGCAGCTCGGGGCGGCCCGGGGCGCTGCCGCCGGTGCGCAGCTGGAGGGTGACCTGGGCCAGCGGGTTGCGCCCGGGCCGGCGGGCGGGGGCGAGGCGGCGCACCACGCTGCCGAACGGCACCTCGTAGTCGATGGACCGCACGCTGGAGACGTTCAGCCGGGCGGCCAGCTCGCAGAAGGCGGGGTCGTCCGTGAGGTCCGCGCGCAGCACCACCATGTTGACGAAGTAGCCGATCAGCGGTTCGAGTTCCGGCTCGCCGCGGCCGGCGAGCAGGGTGGCGAACGCGGTGTCGGGGCGGCCGGTGCGCTCGGTCAGGGCGAGCGCGAAGGCCGCGCCGAGCAGCGAGAACAGCGACCCCCTGGCGGCCCGGGCCAGGTCGGTGAGTGCGCGGTGCAGGGCCGGGTCGAGCCGGACGACCAGGCGGTCGGCCGCGAAGGTCGGCCGCCGGGGGCGCGGCCGCCCGGCGGCCAGGTCGACGGCCGGTAGGTCGCGCAGCTCCTTCTCCCAGTGGTCGAGCATCTCCTCCAGCTCCGGCCCCTGGTAGTACTCCCGCTGCCACTGGGCGTACCGCCGGTACGGCACCGGCAGTTCGGGCAGCACGGCCTCCGGGTCCTGCCCGGCCAGCAGCGCCGTGTACCCGGCGGACAGCTCGTGGAGCAGCACTCGCAACGACCAGCCGTCGGTGGCGATGTGATGCATCACCAGGCTGAGCACGTGCTCCTCGGGCCCGAGCCGGAACAGCCGGAGCCGGAACGGCCGGCCCGCCGCCAGGTCGAAGGGCACGCGCGCCTCCCGGTGCAGCTCGGCCGCGAGCTCGGCCCCGTCGGCGGTGTCGCAGAGCGGCAACTCGGCCTCGCCGGGCGGCAGCACCAGCTGGTACGGGTCACCGTCGTCCGCGCGGAAGGCGGTGCGCAGCACCTCCTGCCGGCGCGCCACCAGGGTCAGCGCGGCCCGCAGCAGCTCGGGCCGCAGCGGGCCGCGCAACCGGAAGGCCAGCGGGACGTGGTAGGCGGCGGTGCCGGGCACCAGTTGCTCGAACATCCACAGCGCCTCCTGGCCGGAGGACAGTTCGTACCGCTCGGCCGGGTCGGCCGCGCCGACGGAACCGGGCATCGTGCTCCCATCGAAGTGTCGGAACGTCGGGGCGAGGTCGGGATCTGGCGAGGGCGGGGGCGGGGGGCGGGGCAGAGCCGCCCGAATTCCTCGACCGCGCCGGAAGGAGTGCGCCGCCGGGAGGGAGTGCGCCGGCGGGCGGGCGATCATCGCCCCAGTCTGTCAGCCGTACGCACTCTGCGGAAGATCCTCCCCGGGGGTGGGCCGGAAAAGTCCAGCGGGAAAGGCAGTTGGTTGTCATACCTCGGCCGGTGCGGTATCCCTTGATCTCGAACCTGTCCGGTGCATGCTCACTTCCGGGAGTCGCGAATGACCGGCACACACGTGGCCGGCGGCCTCGTCACAACGGCGGCCGTGGGCCTGGTGCGGTTGCCGTGCGACCGGTGGCTCGCCAATCACCCGACCGAACACAGCAGTTCGCGTACGCACCCGGTTCCGGAGCCGGTCCTGGAGCGATTCCTGGGCCTGGCGCAGGAACCCGACGGCGGCGCGGACGCGGTGCTCGCGGCCGTGCTCGCGGTGCTGCTGCACCACTACGCCGGGCAGCAGGACGTCGAGTTGACGCTGGACGGGCCGGGGCCGGTGCGGATCTCCGTCGAGGCGGACGCCGACCTGCGCGGGATCCGGCAGCAGGTGGTGCGTCAACTCGCCGAGGCGAAACCAACGGTGGAGCCCGCGGTGGAGCGCCGGGCGGACGGGGCCGAGGCCCCGCTGACCGTCCGGCTGCGCCCGGCCGGGGCCGGCGCCCTGCTGGAGGCCGGGTACGACCCGGCGCTGCTCGACGGGGCCACCGCCGACCGGGTGCTGGAGCACACCGCCCGGCTGCTGGCCGCGCTGGTCACCGACCCCGGCGGACCGGTCCGCCGGGCCCGGTTCGGTTCGGCGCGGGAGCGCGAGCGGATCCTCGCGGACTGGAACGGCACCCGGACGCCCTACCCGGACTCGACCGTGGTGGCGGCCTTCGAGGAGCAGGCGCGGGCCACCCCGGCCGCGCCCGCCGTGGAGTTCGAGGGCACCGTGCTCAGCTACGCCGAACTCGACCGGCGGGCCGCCCTGGTGAGCCGCCGACTGAACGCGGGTGCGACCGCCGGCTTCGTCGGGATCCACCTGGAGCGCTCGGTCGAGCTGGTGGTGGCGATCCTCGGGGTGCTCAAGGCCGGGCTCGCCTACGTGCCGCTCGATCCCGAGCTCCCCGCCGACCGGGTGCGGTACATGGTCGAGGACTCCGGCGCCGCCACCGTGCTGTGCCGCCCCGAGGACGTCGAGGCACTCGCCCGGCCCGGCGTCACCGCGCTGACGGTCGCCCAGGCCGAATGGGAGGGCGCGCAGGCGCCGGAGACCGGCCGCCCGGAGATCACCGGCGACACCCCCATCTACCTGATCTACACCTCGGGCTCCACCGGCCGTCCCAAGGGCGTGCTGAACCGGCACGCGGGCGTGTTCAACACCGTCCACTGGCGGCGCCGGCGCTTCCCGCTCGGCCCGGCCGACCGGGTGCTGCAGAAGACCCCGTTCGGATTCGACGTCTCGGCCTGGGAGTTCCTCTGGCCGCTGGTCTCCGGCGCCTGCCTGGTGGTCGCCCGCCCGGGCGGGCACCGGGACACCCGCTACCTCAAGCGGACCGTCCGCGACCGCGGCGTCACCGTGATCCACTTCGTGCCCTCCATGCTGGACGCCTTCCTGGAGGAGGAGGACCTGGCCGGGCACTGCGCCGGCCTGCGGCTGGTCTTCGCCAGCGGCGAGGCGCTCGCCCCGACCACCGTCCGGGCCTTCTTCCGGCAGCTGGACTGCGAACTGCACAACCTCTACGGCCCTACCGAGGCCTCCATCGAGGTCTCGCACTGGCAGGCCGCGCCGGACTTCGCCGGGCGGGACGTGCCGATCGGGCGCCCGATCGCCAACACCGGCCTGTACGTCGTCGACGAGCGGCTCGAACCGGTGCCGGTCGGCGTCGCGGGCGAGCTGTGCATCGGCGGCGTCCAGGTCGCCCTCGGCTACCACCGGCAGCCGGAACTGACCCGGGAGCGGTTCGTCGCGGACCCCTTCACCCCGGGCGGGCGGCTGTACCGCACCGGCGACCTCGCCCGGTACCGCACCGACGGGCAGATCGAGTACCTCGGGCGGCTGGACGACCAGGTCAAGATCAGCGGCTTCCGGATCGAACTCGGCGAGATCGAGACCGTGCTGCGCGGTCTGCCGGGGGTCGGGCAGGCCGCGGTGCTCCCGGTCGGCGAGGACGGCGCCCGGCGGCTGGCCGCCTTCGTGGTGCCCGCCGGGCCGGGCGCCTTCGACCCGGAGAAGTGCCGTTCCGCGCTGTCCGAGCTGCTGCCCGGCTACATGGTGCCCAAGCAGTTCACCGAGCTGGCGGCGCTGCCCACCTCGACCAACGGCAAGCTCGACCGCCGTGCGCTGGCCGGCTGCGCCCAGGCCGCCGCTGCCCCGGCCCAGGCCGCCCCCGCCCCTGTTCCCGCCCCCGCCCCCGCCCCCGCCGACGGCGCCGGGGACGCGGCGGGCGCCGAGGACACCGGGTCCGACCTGGAGACGACCCTGCGCGCGCTGTTCGCCCAGTCGCTGGGCGTCGCCGAAGTCGGCCTGCACGAGGACTACTTCGAGCTGGGCGGCCACTCGCTGGCCGCCGTCAAGCTGGCGACCCGGATCCGGGCCGCCCTCGGAGTGGACATCGACGTCTGGACCCTGTTCGACTTTCCCACCGTGGCCGAGTTGGCACGTGAACTCGCCCGGCCGCTCTGACGAAGGACGGTCCCATGTCAGTTTCACCCGCCCCCGGCCGCGCCCCGGAGGACGCGGACGACACCGAGGACACCGTGCGCGACCTGCTGGTCGCCGGTGCCGAGAAGCTCGCCGCCGACGACCCGGAACTCCACCGGGTGCTGGCCCGTGAGCAGGCCCGGCAGAACGCCACCCTGTCGCTGGTGGCCTCCTCCAGCGTGGTCGACCCCTCGGTGCTGGCCGCCCAGGCCTCGACCGCGGTCAACGTGACCGCGGAGGGCTACCCGGGCCGCCGCTACCACGCCGGCTGCGGGGTCATCGACGACATCGAGAGCCTGGCGATCGAGCGCGCCAAGAGCGTCTTCGGCGCCCGCTACGCCAACGTCCAGGCGCACTCGGCGACCACCGCCAACTACGCGGTGCTGTCCGCCCTGCTGAACCCCGGGGACACCCTGCTGGGGATGAACCTGGCCGAGGGCGGCCACCTCACCCACGGCAGCCCGGCCGCGTACGCCGGGCAGTACTTCGACGCCGTCGGGTACGGGCTGGACGCGGCCGGGATGATCGACTACGGCCAGGTGGCCGAGCTGGCCCGGGAGCACCGGCCCCGGGTGATCATCTGCGGGGCCACCGCCTACAGCCGGATCGTCGACTTCGCCCGCTTCCGGGCGATCGCCGACGAGGTCGGCGCCTACCTGATGGCCGACATCTCGCACGTCGCCGGACTGGTCGCGACCGGCCTGCACCCCAGCCCGGTCGACCACGCCCACATCACCACCGCCTGCACCCACAAGCAGCTGTTCGGGCCGCGCGGCGGCCTGATCCTGGTCGGCCGGGACCACGACGCCCCGGCGCCCAAGGGCAACGGCGACCTCGCCTCCTTCCTGCAGCGCGCGATCTTCCCGTACTACCAGGGCGCCCCCGCGCTCAACAGCATCGCGGCCAAGGCCCGCGCGCTGGCGATCGTGGCGACCCCGGCCTTCGCGGCCACCACCGAGCGGATCGTCTCCTTCTCCCGCGGCATGGCGGCCGAACTCGGCCGGCGCGGCTACCCGATCGTCTCCGGCGGGACGGACAACCACACCGTCCTGGTCGACCTGCGCCCCCGCGGCCTCAGCGGCCTGGTGGCCGAGGAGGCGCTGGAGGAGTGCGGGATGGTGGTCAACAAGAACCGGGTGCCCGGCGACACCACCCCGCCGCTGGTCGGCGGCGGTGTGCGGCTGGGCTCCAACAGCGCCGCGCACCGAGGGATGTCCGGGGCCGAGGCGGCGCGCTGCGCCGAGCTGATCGACACCGTGCTGTCCGCCGTCACGCCGCTCGGGCCGCGCAGCTACGAACTGCCCGACGACGTCCGCTACTCGGTGGCCTCCCAGGTCGCCGAACTGGCCGCCAAGTTCCCCCTGCCCGGCTACGCCGTCGGCTAGGGTCCCCGCCCCTCCGGAAGGAAGACACAGTGAGCGAGCCCGACGACGACCGCCGGCACCTGGTGGTCCTCAACGACGAGGAGCAGTACTCCGTCTGGCCGGCCGACCGGGACGTCCCGGCCGGCTGGCGGGCGGAGGGCTTCGAGGGGACCCGCCAGGAGTGCCTGGGGCACGTCGCCCAGGTGTGGACCGACATGCGCCCGCTCAGCCTGCGGCGGGCCATGGAGGGCAGCCAGGGCTGACCGGCCCGGCCGGGAACGCCGGAGGCCCGGGGCGGTGGTTCAACCGCCCCCCGGCGACCGCGTTGACCAACCCCAGGCGGGGAGGCGCGGTCTGCGCCCCGCCCCAGCGCCCCCCAGTGGTGGGCGACCACACGGGGGA
>NZ_JBEZXE010000018.1:0-153397 GCF_040637885.1 Kitasatospora sp. NPDC028055
AACGCTCGGCTGGGAGACCCCAGCCGAGCGCCTGCATAAACTCATCGCGGCCTGAGCAAACCGACCACGTGTTGCAACGACCCCTAGAAACCGCCGCCGACGCCGGGGCACGCACCTCGCCGCGTTGTCGTCGGTCGCCGATGCTCCGCATGGACTCCCTCCTCCGCCTTGCGATGCACGCACCCCAACGCCGCCCCGCCCGCCCTTCGGGCGGACGACGGGGGTTTGAAGACGGGTCCTGGGCCCGCGTCGACGGAGCCGCGCAGGCACCCCCGTTCTGATTCCTCCTCGGCGGCGGACCCCGGCGGAGCGTGTCGACCGGCCGGGGCGCCAGGGAGCAACGGCGGAACGTGGGAGCGGAGTTGCGGCGGGAGGCGGCAGAATGGCGCCATGCGGATTCTGATCGTCACGGCCGGTTCACGAGGAGACGTCGCCCCCTACACCGGGCTGGGGCGGCGGCTGTCGGACGCGGGCCACCAGGTCGCCGTGGCCGCCCACGCGTCCTTCGCCGGGCTGCTCGCCGACTGCGGTCTCGAACACCGGCCGGTGCCGGGAGACCCGCAGGGGTTGGTCCGGGAGGTCTCCCGGGCGACGTCGCGCGCGGAGACCCAGGCGGCGCTGCGGGCCTACACGGACGGGCTGGCCGACGGGGTGGCGGAGGCGGCGGCGGGCGGGGCCGACGTGGTGCTCACCGCCTTCGGCCCGGCACCGCTGAGCCGGGTGGCCGGCCAGGCGCTCGGCGTCCCCGTGGTCGGCACTTACCTCGCCCCGTCGTTCGCCACCCGGGAGTTCGCGCTGCCCAACGCCCGGAACGCGGACGACCCGGGGCCGGAGGGCAGGCTCGCGGCGGGCCGGGACGTGCTGAGGCGCGCGGAAGGGATCTTCGCGGACGCCGTGACCAGGCTGCGCGCCCGGCTCGGGCTGCCCGCCGACCCGCCCACGGCAGCGGCCGGCATCCGGCCGGCCTTCCACGGCTACAGCCCGCTGGTCCTGCCGCGCCCCGCCGACTGGCCGTCCTGGGCCCGGGTGGCGGGCTACTGGTGGCCCGCGCGGCCGGACGGCTGGCAGCCCCCGGCCGACCTGGTCGACTTCCTCCGGGCCGGCCCGCCCCCGGTGTTCATCGGGTTCGGCAGCATGGCGGTCGGGGAGGGGGAGCGGCTCAGCGGGCTGGTCGCCTCGGCGGTCGAGCGGGCGGGCGTACGGGCGGTGGTGCAGGCGGGCTGGGCCGAGCTGGATGCCCGCAGCGGCGATGTCCTGACCATCGGCGACGTCCCGCACGACTGGCTGTTCCCCCGCACCGCCGCCGTCGTCCACCACGCCGGAGCCGGCACCACGGCGGCCGGCCTACGGGCCGGGGTGCCCGCCGTCGCCGTTCCCGTGATGGCCGACCAGCCGTTCTGGGCGGCCCGACTGCACGACCTGGGGGTCGCCCCCCGGCCCGTACCGTTCCAGTCGCTCACCGCCGAAGCCCTCGGCGACGCCATCACCGCCTGCCTGACCGACCCGACCCACCAGCACCGCGCCACCACCCTCGCCCGCGGACTCGCCACGGAGGACGGCACCGCCCCCCTGCTCGCCCACCTCGGCTCCCTGCTCGGCGACCCGAGCGCGAAGCCCCGGTAGCGGCGCCCGTCCGACAAAGGCGCACCGAACGGGAAGCACGGCGTCCGGTTCAATTGCCTTGCCGTCCCGACCCCGACCGGCGATTCTGGGCCGGTGCCAGGACAGGCGAAGCGGAAGCGGCGGAAAGAGGCCGAGAGGCAGCGGCTTGCCGCTCGCACCGCGCCGGACGCCGGGCGGTGGGAAGTGATCTTCGAAACGCAGGACGAGGCGGAGCTGCGCGCCCAGCTGCGCCCGCTCCGGGAGGCGGGAATCGACCCCTCGACGATCCGGATCGACATGCTGTGCGGCCGTCTGGTGCAGCCGACCACCTACCGGCTGAGCCGGTTCGTGACCGACCCCGGGTGCGAGGCCGGCCACGACAGCACCGGTGCGAGTGGTTCGTGGGTGGTGTCACAACGGGGCGGCACGGCCGCGCGGGCGTGACATGCTCGTGGAATGAAGACCTACGACGAAGGGACAGCACGGGTATCGCGTGGCGGCCCCTCATCAGAAGGCGGCCCGGCGGTGGCCGTGGTCCGGGAGGTGCTGGCCGGCCTGCCCGGTTCGGTGGTCTTCCTTCAGCCGGAGTTCGGCCCCGGGGGAGAGGTGGTGGACTTCTGGTTCACGGCTGCCTCGCCCGAGGCGGTCGACATCGGCGGGCGCCGGGGAGCGGAGCTGACGGGGAGGAGCGTGCTGCGGACCTACCCGGGCGTGGCCGGTACCGACCTGTGGCAGGGCTACCTGCGGGTGCTGACGTCCGGGCTCCCCTACGAGGGGGAGCTGAGGTACGAGGAGGGCGCTCCCGGCATCCCGCGCCTGTCGCGGTACCGCGTGCGGGCGGCCCCCTGCCAGGGAGGTCTGATCGTCACCTGGAACCGCCTGGACACGACCGAGCGCGAGCAGCGCCGGCTGGCGCTCATGCAACGCCTGGGCCGGATGGGCTGGGTGGACCGGGACCTGGTCCGCGGC
Source organism: Kitasatospora sp. NPDC028055 (assembly GCF_040637885.1). Lineage (NCBI taxonomy): Bacteria > Bacillati > Actinomycetota > Actinomycetes > Kitasatosporales > Streptomycetaceae > Kitasatospora > Kitasatospora sp. NPDC028055. Next base: position 2,572 of record NZ_JBEZXE010000018.1, read on the forward strand.
GAGATCAACTGGTCCGACGAGGTGTACTCGATCTTCGGCCGGGACCGGTCGCTGGGGCCGGTGACGCTGGAGGAGCTGTCCGCCCGGGCCGACAGCGAGGACCGTCCGGCCCTGGAGGACGCGGTCCGGCGCCTGCTGAGAGCCGGCGAGCCCCTCGACCGGACGTTCCGCATCCACCTCCCCCAGGGTGAGGTCCGTCATGTGCGGGTCGTCTCGGAGGCGGAGACGGACGCGCTGGGTCAGACCGTCCAGGTCCACGGCTTCTTCCAGGACCTCACCGCCACCAAGCACGCCGAACAGCAGTTGCTGGAGCACCAGCAGAACGCGATCGCCCAACAGAGCCTGCTGGCCGCGGAACGCGACCTGGCCGCCCGCCTCCAGGAGACCCTGCTGCCGGTGCCCGAGAAGGTGCTCCAGCTGGCCGGTCTGACCGTCGATGTCGCCTATCGGCCGCTGCAGGAAGGTCTCAACCTCGGCGGCGACTGGTACAGCGCCATCGAACTGCCGGACGGCAACGCGCTGCTCGTCGTCGGCGACGTCGCCGGCCACGGACTGGACGCGGTCGCCACCATGGCGCTGCTGCGCTTCACCGCCAAGGGCATGGCCATCACCGACACACCCCTGCCCGGCATCCTCTCCCGCCTGAACACCCTGCTCCTGCACGCCGCGGACCCCAGCGACCGCACGGCCACCATGATCATGGCCGTCTACCAGCCCGCCCTCTCCCGACTGACCTGGGTCCGGGCCGGACACCCGCCGCCCCTGCTGCTGCGCCGGGGCGAGGCCCATTTCCTGCCGACGCCCCGGGGCATCCTGCTGGGCGCGACCACCGATCCCCACTACGAATCGGCCTCGCTCCAGCTACTGCCCGGCGACCACCTCCTGCTGTACACCGACGGCCTGATCGAGAAGCCCGGCGAGCCCCTGGACGAAGGCATGGCCCGACTGGCCCGCACCGCGGCCGCCACCGCCCAGGCCGACGGCCGCCGCTTCCTCGACGACCTCGTGCGAACGCTCGTCACCCCCGAGAGCCGCCGCGACGACATCTGCGTTCTTCACGTCAGTTGCTGACTCACCCATCGGACGTCCGGCCCTGGGCGGCGTCGGTAGACGCGCCGTGAGAGGCTCCTGGCATGGAACAGCGCGTACTCGGCCGGACCGGCCGTCCCGTTTCGGTGGTCGGACTCGGCACCTGGCAGCTCGGTGCGGACTGGGGTGACGTCCGGGAGGAGGACGCCCTGGCCGTGCTGGAGGCGTCCGTGGAGTCGGGGGTCACGCTCTTCGACACCGCCGACGTCTACGGCGACGGTCGCAGCGAGCGGCTGATCGGCCGGTTCCGGAAGGAGCGTCCGGACGCGGAGGTGTTCGTCGCCACCAAGTTCGGCCGCCGGGTCGAGCAGCGGCCCGAGCACTACCACCTCGCCAACTTCCGTGCCTGGGCCGACCGTTCGCGGGAGAACCTGGGCGTGGAGCGGCTGGACCTGGTGCAGCTGCACTGCCCGCCGACGCCGGTCTACTCCTCGGACGAGGTCTTCGACGCCCTGGACACCCTGGTGGCGGAGGAGCGGATCGCCGCCTACGGGGTGAGCGTGGAGACCTGCGCGGAGGCGCTGACCGCGATCGCGCGCCCGGGCGTCGCCAGCGTGCAGATCATCCTGAACGCCTTCCGGCTCAAGCCGCTGGAGCGGGTGCTGCCCGCCGCCGAGGCGGCCGGGGTGGGGATCCTGGCGCGGGTGCCGCTCGCCTCGGGGCTGCTCTCGGGCCGCTACAGCGAGCGGACCGTCTTCGGCCCGGACGACCACCGCACCTACAACCGCCACGGCGAGGCCTTCGACCAGGGCGAGACCTTCTCCGGCGTGGACTTCGCCACGGGCGTCGAGGCGGCCCGGGAGTTCGCCGCGCTCGCCCCCGAGGGCGCCACGGCGGCGCAGACGGCGCTGCGGTGGATCATCCAGCAGCCCGGGGTCACGACGGTGATCCCCGGGGCCCGCAATGTGGCCCAGGCCCGCGCCAACGCCGCGGCCGCCGCCTTGGCCCCGCTGCCCGAGGCCACCCTCGACGCCGTCCGGGAGCTGTACGACCGCCGCATCCGGCCGCAGGTGCACGACCGCTGGTAGGCGCCTCCCGGCGGTCGGCGCCCGACCCGCGTCAGGGCGTCCCGGCCGGGAATTGTCACCGGTCTGCTACGCGCGTCGCAGCGCGGAACCCCGGTGGGGTGGTTGACGTCCTCGACCTCGGAGAACACGCAGGTGGAGCCAGGGGAGGGGACGTCGATGGATTTCAAGGCGCGGATGGGGAACGTGGGCAGCCGGTCGCGGGCGGCCGTCGCGGTGGCGGTCGTCGTCGCGGCGGCGACGGCGTGGGCGGTTCCGACGGTCACCGCGACGGTCCCCGGCCATGACCGGAACGTCGCCCAGGGCCAGGACGGGTCCGGCGAGGGGCAGGGCGGACGGGGAGGGCAGGGCGGCCAGGACGGCGCCCAGGGCAGCGGCGGCGGTGCGCAGCAGGGGCGGATACCCGAGGGCATAGCCCACGCCTCGGAGGCCGGGGGCAACGCCGTCAACATCACCATCGACGACGGCCCCGACCCGGTCTGGACCCCGAAGGTCCTCGACGTGCTCAAGCGGTACGGGGTGAAGGCGACCTTCTGCATGATCGGACCGCAGGCCAAGGCCCACCCGGACCTGGTCAAGCAGGTGGTGGCGGCCGGCCACCGGCTCTGCGACCACACCGTGGACCACGACACCTCGATGGACAAGAAGCCCGTCGCGTACCAGGAGCGGGAGATCCTGGACGCGAAGAAGATGATCGAGCAGGCCGCGGGCGGCGCCGAGGTCATGTACTACCGGGCTCCCGGTGGCTCGTTCACCCCCGACAGCCGGCGGATCGCCGCCGCGAACGGCATGCGCCCGCTCGGCTGGAACGTCGACTCGAAGGACTTCGAGAAGCCCGGGACGGCGGCCATCGTCGAGACGGTCAAGAAGGAGCTCGGCAACGGCCCGACCGTCCTGTTCCACGACGGCGGCGGCGACCGGCAGCAGACCGTCGAGGCCCTCGGCCAGGTGCTCACCTGGTTGAAGAGCCAGGGCCGCGCCACCGGCTTCCCGGTCCGGACCGCGCCGTGACCGTCGCCGTCCGGACCGGCCGCGCTAGCTGATCCCGGAGGCCCGGGCCCGGAGTTCGCGCTTGAGGAGCTTGCCGCTCTGGTTGCGGGGCAGTTCGGTGACGAAGCGGACCTGCTTCGGCACCTTGAACGGGGCGAGCCGGCTCCTGACGTGGGCGACCAGCTCGGCCTCGGTGGGGGCGGCCGTGCCGGGCCGGAGCACGACGAAGGCGGTCACCGCCTCGATCCACTTCTCGTCCGGGACGCCGATCACCGCGACCTCCGCCACGGCGGGGTGGCTGTAGACGGCCTCCTCGACCTCCCGGGAGGCGACCAGCACCCCGCCGGTGTTGATGACGTCCTTGATCCGGTCGACCACGGTCAGGTAACCGGCCTCGTCGGCGACCGCCAGGTCCCCGGAGTGGAACCAGCCGTCCTTGAAGGCCTCGGCGGTCTGCTCGGGCGAGTCCCAGTAGCCGAGGCACAACTGCGGTGAGCGGTAGACGACTTCGCCGGGCGTGCCGGGCGGCACGTCGGTGCCGTTCCGGTCCACCACACGGGTCTCCACGAACAGCACCGGGCGGCCGCAGGAGGCCGGGCGGTCCAGGTGCTCCTCGGGCCGCAGCACCGTGGACAGCGGGCCGATCTCGGACTGGCCGAAGCAGTTGTAGAAGCCCACCTGCGGGTAGCGGGCGCGCAGCCGGTCGAGCACCGCCACCGGCATGATCGAGGCGCCGTACTGGGCCTTGCGCAGGGAGGACAGGTCGTGCCGGTCGAGGTCCGGGTGGTTGGCCAGCGGGACCCACACGGTCGGCGCCAGGAACAGCGAGCCGATCCGGTCGCCCTCGATCCGCCGGAGCAGCTCGGGGATGTCGGGCGACTCCAGCAGCAGGACGGAGGCGCCGACGGCGAGGTACGGGAGCAGGAAGACGTGCAGGGCGGCCGAGTGGTAGAGCGGCATGCAGATCAGCGGCCGGTCGTCCGCGCGCAGGTCCAGGGCGTGGATGGCGGACAGGTAGGCGTGCACCAGGGCGCGGTGGGGCATCATCGCGCCCTTGGGGCGGGAGGTGGTGCCGGAGGTGTAGAGCAGCTGGGCGAGCTCGGTGTCGGCGGGGCCGGTGCCGAGCTCGGGCACGGGGCCGGCCGACGCGGCCTCCAGCAGGCCGGTTCCGGTGGATCCGGTTCCCGCGGGTCCGGTTCCCGTAGGTTCGGTTCCCGGTGTCGCGGCCTTCGGCGGCCCGGCTGGGTCCTCCCGCAGCGGCAGCACGTGCTCGACGGCCAGGCCGTCCCGGACCCGCTCGACCTCCGGCGCGAGCGCCGGGTCACTGAGCACCGCGCGGGTGCCGGACTGGCCGAGCAGATAGCGCAGTTCCTCGCCGGTGAGGGCGTGGTTGACCGGGACGTGCACCAACCCGGCCCGGACGCAGGCGAGGAAGGCGATCGCGTAGGCGTCGGAGTTGCGCCCGTACGCGGCGACCCGGTCGCCGGGCCGCAGCCCCAGCCCGAGCAGGTGCCCGGCGGCGCGGCTGACGGCCTCGTCGAGCTGCCGGTAGGTCCAGCTGCGGTCGGCGAAGGTGAGCGCGACGCGGTCGGGGGCCCGGCGGGCGCTCCGGCGCAGCAGCCCGTCGACGGTGCCGGCTCGGGGGTCGTCGCTCATGGTCACGGTCTCGCTTTCGTACGGCCGGCGGGCGGGCGGGCGGCGGGGCGGTTGGGCGGCTGGGCCCGGTCCCGGACGGTCCGGAGCGGGCAGCAGCAGCCTGCCCGCTCCGGACCGTCCGCACCAGGGTCCGCGTCCCTGCTGGTGCGCCCGACCGTGGCGGGGCGGACGTGTGCATCGGCCCCGGCCGGGTAGGCGCCCGGGCGACCACCGATTCCGGGGCCCGGCACCCTGCCGGGCCGAAGGGTGCTGCGAAGACGGTCACCGTTCGTGTACGACGGCCCGACCTCGGAGGAGAATCGACGCCACCGGGCGGGGAGTCCGACGAGGAGGCCGGCCATGAAGAGCCTTGAACGCCGCTACGCGGTGGCCCTGCCCGGGTCGATCGGCGGGCACGCCCCGCGATCCGTCGTCGTGGTCCACCTGACGGAGGAGATCGGCCCCGGCGGCGGACCGGTCTGGACGAACCGCGACGGCGACCTCCGGGTGGAGATCACCGGCGAGGTCGCCACCGTCCTGTCCGCCCCGGAGGGGACGGTGCGACACCCCTGCCTGCACGCGGTGGCGCTGCCCGACCGCTCGTAGCGCCCCCGGCCGCCGGTCCGCCGCCGGTCAGCTGTTGGCACCCCGAGCGGCCACCGTCCAGCGGTCGACGACCTCGCCGGCCCGGACCACCTCCAGGGTGTCGGCCAGGTTCACCGGCGTGCAGACGTGGACCGGGACGACGGCGACCCGGGAGCCCAGGCGGGGAGTGGGCCCGCCCTCGGGCAGCACGACGGTGGCGTGGTGCTCGGACAGGGAGGCCACCACCGCGTCCGGGTGGTCCGGGAGGTAGCCGTGACCGCGGACCCAGGGCGATGCGTCGGAGCCCAGCACCTTGCTGCCCGCGTCGAGCACGAAACGGCCGGGGCCCGGGGTGCTCACCACGGTCGCGAGCGCGTAGAGCCCGAGGTCGTCCGCGGTGCAGCTGCCGATGGCCAGCTGGGTCGCGTCGTTGAAGACGTACACCCCCGGACGCAGTTCGTTCACCGCACCCGACCGCCACTGCCCGGCCGTCGGCGTCGACCCGCCGCTCACCACCGGCACCGTGAGCCCCACGGCCCGCAGGGCCTCCGCGGCCTCGCCGAGCGCCCGCTCCTCGTCGCGGGCCGCGTGCTCGCGGGCGCGGGGGTCGTGGCCGTAGCCGTGGCCGGGGAAGGTGAAGACGCCCGCCACCTCCAGCCCGGCGTCGACGGCGGCGAGGCCGATCTCGGTCGCGGCGGCCGGAACGACCCCGGTCCGGTGGTGACCGGAGTCGATCTCGATCATCACCTGGGCCGGGGCCGCCGCGCCCCGCAGCGCCCGCCCCAGCCGCCGGACCCCCTCCACGGAGTCCGCCCCCACCCGCAGGGCGACCGCGTCGGCGAGGGCGCGCAGCCGACGGGCCTTGGCGTCGTCGACCCACAGGGGGTAGGCGATGAAGAGGTCGGTCACACCGTTCCGGGCGAAGACCTCCGCCTCGCCGACGGTGGCCACGCTCAGGCCCACCGCACCGGCGTCGAGCTGGCGCCGCGCGATCTCCGGGCACTTGTGGGTCTTGGCGTGGGGGCGCACCGCGAAGCCGCCGTCCAGGGCCGCCGCGCTCATCCGGGCGATGTTGCGCTCCATGACATCGGCGTCGACGACCAGCGCGGGGGTCGCCGGCTCCTCGGGGAGATGTGTGCTCATGCCTCATGATCACGCCTCCGGGCGGGCTCCGGTTCCCCCCGGGCCCCCGGTTCCCGCCGGGCCCCCGGTGCCTTGCCGCACCGGGGGCCGTGCGGACGGTCAGGACGCCGTCGTACCCGGCCCGCCCGCCTCGGCGGCGCGAGGGGCGGCCGGCGGGATCGGCCCCAGGTAGGTGCCGCCGGAGGCGTCGACGGTCTGGCCGGTCACCCAGCGGCCGCGCGGGCCCGCGAGGAAGCCGACCACGTCCGCGACGTCCTCGGGCGTGCCGATCCGGCCCAGCGCGGTGATCGACGCCAGCCCGGCCATCGCCTCGGGGGCGCTGGTCCACGCCGAGGTCATGTCGGTGAGGATCACGCCCGGGCTGACGGTGTTGACGGTGATCCCGCGCCGGCCGAGGTCGTTGGCGAGCGGTGCGGCGAGCGCCTCCAGGGCCGTCTTGCTGACGGTGTAGCCGATCTGGAGGGGCGAGGCGATCCGGGCGGCCGCCGAGGACACGTTGACGATCCGGCCGCCGTCCCGCAGCAGCGGCAGGGTCCGCTGGATCACGAAGAGCGGCGCGCGGACGTTGACCGCCATCACCCGGTCGAACTCCTCCTCGGTGATCTCGCCGATCGAACCGGCCAGGTGCACGCCCGCGTTGTTGACCAGGATGTCCAGGCCGTCCTCGCCGTGCTCCGCCAACCCGGCGGTGAGGCCCTGGAACAGCCGCTCCGGCCCGTCGCTGCGGTCGAACCGGGCCGGCACCGCGAACGCCCGGCCGCCCGCCCCCTCGATCAGCTTGACCGTCTCCGCGGCGGCCTCCTCGTTGCCGCCGTAGTGGACCGCGACCAGCGCCCCGTCGTCGGCGAGCCGCCGGGCGACCGCCCGCCCGATCCCCCGGGACCCGCCCGTCACCAGCGCCGTCCTGCCGTCCAGCTCGCCCATGCCCGCTGTCCCTCCCACGTCCTCCCGGCCGCATCCGGGGCCGGCCCGGTCGCCCCACCCCGGTGCCGGACGACCCCTCATACCTGCCCGTCACCGCGGGCCTGATGCACGGACTCGGTCACCGGCCCGGGTGCTCTGCCGCCGCCCGGCGCGGGCGGCGGCGACCGGGACTCGACGCCCGCTCACACCTGCCTTCGGCTGCTCGCGTCAGTACGCGGCGGTACCGATGTGCAGCGATCCGTCCGCCAGGCCCACGCTGTAGACGGCGAAGTCGCGATCGGTGCGGTCCTCGTCGCGCAGGGTGCTGTCGTTGATCCGTGTCGAGCTTCCGGCCCATGACGTCGCACCAGGGGCGAGCGTCCGGTCCCAGATGCCGTTGCCGGCGACGACCGCCTCCAGGTGCGTGGTGCCGTCCGACAGGGTGCTCGCAGCGATGCGCGTGATGAACGGGTTCCTGTCGACAACCGTGGGCACCGTCGACCAGTTTCCCGCAGCCCACGTCAGGTCGGACACCCCGGAACCCGGCGTCAGGAGCTGCACATGCAGACTGCCGTCCTGCCGGGCCACCCCACTCACGTCGGTGATGCACGGGCTGCTGGTGTCACTCGGGGTGCAGCCCGCCGCGATCAGCGTCGAGTTCGACCAGCTACCCGACGAGGTGCGGGTGCGGTCCGCCACCCCGGTGCCGGGGACGACGGTCTGGACGTGCATCGTGCCGTCGGGCAACGCGGCGGCGCTGATCCGCGAGATCTGGCCGTCGGGGTCGATCCGGGTGGACGCCGACCACGTGCCGTCGGTGTTACGGGTGCGGTCCCAGACTCCGTACCCGGGGACCAGCGTCTGCACGTGCACCGTCCCGTTGGGCAGCGCCGCCGAGCTGATCGCGGTGATCGACTGGTTGGCGTCGATCCTTGTCGAGTCCGACCACGTGCCGTCGGTGTTACGGGTGCGGTCCCAGACTCCGTACCCGGGGACCAGCGTCTGCACGTGCACCGTCCCGTTGGGCAGCGCGGCGGCGCTGATCTGCGAGATCTGGCTGTTCGTGTCGATCATCGCCGGTGTCCGCAAGGCGCCGGACACGGCACCGTCGGACACCGTGCCCTGCGTCGCGTCGCCGATGGCGTTGTAGGTCGGGTGCCACACGCGCGCACGGTAGAACTGGGCGCCGGTCACCTTGTGCGAGGTGTGGTCGTAGGAGCCGTCCGTTTTCCGGGTGTAGAAGTCGATGGTGTCGGTGCACCACGTGTTGGTGCGGCAGCCGCCCACCGGCGTCTTGGACTCGTCCGGCTGAGTCATCACGAGCTGACCTGACGGCTGCGCGCTGATGGCCTTGACCGAGGGAGTCGCGACGAGCGGGGTGAAGCTGCTGTTCCGCTTGTCGTATGACCAGGTGTTGTTGCCCGTGCTCAGCAGAAGCACGTTCGGGTCGGTGGGATCCGCGCTCAGGTCGTGGGGAGCGCCTTCCTTCAGGGCGATCTCCTTGCCCAGGGTCAGGTGCGGCTGTGCGGCGCTCCCGGTGATGGCGAAGGAGTCCAGAACAGCCTTGCCGGCGGGGCTGTAACCGATTGCCCAGAGCCGGTCGAAGGTCGGATCCCAGAGCACGCCGTGCGCCTCGTTCAGCGGGTATTCCGCGTAGGTGGCGTTGCTCGGCCCCTGCGAGGACGCGTAGACCCTGAGGAACCCGCCGCTCTCCGGCGCCGTACCGATCACGTTGGTGGACGCCACCGCTATGTTGCCGTTCGGCAGCAGCTCGGCACTGTGCAGGTTGTCCTTGGTCCCGCTCAGGTCGGCCGACCACACCTTCTTCCCCTCGGGGTAGGTGACGATCGCCGCCAACCCATTGCTGGCTGTGACGACCATCCGCTGGCCGGCCGAGGTGTTCCGCAGCTTGAAGTCGGTCACGTGTCCGAACGCCGATATCTCGGGCGGGTTGAAGCCCTCGTCCTTCGTCGGCTGCCACTTCCACCTGACCGTCCAGGCCGAATCGTAGGCGATCAGCGAGTTGCTGCCCTGATCACCCGCGACTATCCAGTAGTCGCTGCTCGCCGCTTGCGCCGGCTCGGCGGTCCGGCCCGCCAGGATCAGCGTCGACGCCGTGAGCGCTGCCACGACCAAGATCGGCCGGATAAATCGGGCTTTTCTCATCAAACCCCCCAAGTATCTTCATGTGAACGCCACTTGAACATGCGGGCCGTGATCATAGCGTCGGCGATCTTCCGTACCCGCCCTGTGATGCCGGGGGCGTTGCGACCAGGTGCGAGAGGGCGTTGAGGCCGTTTCTGGTAGCTGCCTCGTCAGTGGGCAGGCCGTGGCCCTGCTGCCGGGTGGGTGGAGCCGGTCCGGTCGGACCGGGGAGTGCCCGCCCGTTCCACGAGGTGATCCAGGACCGCGAGGGTGAGGTCCGCGAGGTCGTCTCGCGTGATCGTGGTGACGTCGAGTTGGAACTGGGTCGCCAGGCGCCGCTGCCTGTCGTGGAAGAAGACCGGATGCCGCCGGGGTGCGCTCGCGCCGCTGACCAGCCCGGCGCGCCAGTCGGCCAGGAGCTCGGGATCGGCCGGGCCGCGCAGTCCGTCGTGCTTGGCGGCCCGGAGTACTGCGGCCAGCTCGTGGCGGCCCCGTCGGCGAAGGCCCTCCTGGACGGCGGACAGCGACATCGCCGGTTGCAGCTCCACGGCCAGGTCGTGTGCTTCGAGCACGGCCTCCACCTCCGTCCGGTCACCCATGAGGACGTCGATGCTCGGCCGGAACAGCCAGGGCTGCGCCGGTGCGCCACGGCCGGGGCAGCGGAGGTCCACGGCGATCCAGGCGTGGTCGGAGCCGGAGGGGTGGTGTCGCCAGGCCATCAGCATCGGGTTTCCGGCACTGGTGTTCATGGCGCTCGCCTCGGCTGCGCCCGGATGCGCGCGGCGCAGCGCGTCGTCGAGGTCGCGGGCCGTGCGACGGCTCACCAGGTCCGGCACGTACCAGCCGGAGGAGCTCCCGAGCGCACCGTCGGCCTCGGTGTCCCAGCGGCGCAGCACGTCGGTGATCCCGCGCGCGAGCCACGCGGCGTGCGGATCGGCGGCCGAGTGCCAGGCCTGGAAGACCGTGACGAGGCGCAGCGATCGCCACGGCGCGGTGGGCCGGGTGTCGTCGAAGGTGCAGTAGAACAACGCCGGTACGGGATCGAGGGTTTCGGCCCAGGCCCGGTAGCGGTTCAACTGGTCGCCGTGCTCGTCGGAGGCCCCCTTCATCTCCAGTACGGCCACGGGACGGTCGTCCGACCGCCGGTGGACCACGAGATCCAGGCGGCCGGCGGCCTGCTTGACCTCGCGTCGACACCGGTACGCGCCGGGGGCGAGGCCGAGCAGGTCGATCAGTGGCTGGGGATCGCGCTCGAACAGGAAGGACAGCAGGTCGCTCAGGCTGTTCTCGTTGGCGACGAGTCGTCCGAGGGCAGGGCTGGGTTCCGACATCCGAGGATCATCCTCCACCGGCGGTCGCTACGGCACCCGAACCGGCGAAGTCGGCCGCCGCCGCCGAGGACCGGACCGGCGGCCGGAGCGTTGCGGGGCTGTTGCCGGGGGAGTGACGGCGGTCATGGTGGGGTGGGGTGGTTCGTGATCGGATGGTCGGATGGGTGAGTTCCGGATGGGCGGGGTGGTGCCGGTGAGGCGTGGGGTCGGTGCGGTGGCGGCGGTGGTGCTGCTCGCGGGGTGCGGGAGCCAGGTGGCCGGGGCGGGCGGGGGGCGTTCTGCCGCCGGCTCCGGCAGTGCGGGGCCGTGCGGGGTGGCGTCGGCTTCGCCGGGCCCGGTGGCGAAGGACGGGGTGCGGATCACGGCGGCGAGTGCGGTGTGCGCGGAGTACGAGGTGACCAACCCGGGCGGCGAAGCGGCCGATGTGACGGTGGTGTTCGGCCGCTCGGGGGCGACCGGGGGTGTGCTGGGCAACGAGACGAGGACGGTCAGGGATCTCGCACCGGGGGCGACCGAGAAGGGGCGGGTGGAACTGGACGGGAAGACCTCGGGGGTGACGGTCGTCAAGGTGCGGAGCGTGCCGAGCGCCGAGGCCTCGCGCCCGGACGGGCCGTGCCCGGCGTCCGGGGTGCGGGTGAGTGCGGACGACGGCGATGCGGCGATGGGGCTGCGGGTGGTGGGGCTGCACCTGCGCAACTGCGGGACGGCCACGGTGAACGTCGACGGGTACCCGGAGCTCCAGCTCCTCGACGTGGAGCACAGGCCGGTCGACGGGGTGCAACTCCTGCACGGGGGCGCGCAGATCGCGAGCGTCACCGGGGCGGACGACCCGCCGCGGCCCCTCGCGTTGCAGCCGGGCGAGGGGGCGCGGTCCACGCTGGCCTGGCGCAACACCACCGAGGCGGGCGCGGGTGACCCGGTGAACGCCCCGTACCTGCGGGTCCGGGTGCTGCCGGGCTCCGCGCCCGTGATGGTGGTGCCGGAGCTGGACCTGGGCACCACGGGGAGGTTGGGCGTCGGCGCCTGGGTGCGGGAGGACGGGCAGCCGCCGGCGACCAGGTCGCCGGTGCGCTGATCAGGCCCGCGCGCTGATCAGGCCAGGTCGATGATCACCTTGCCGGGGTGGTCCTCCCGTTCGGCGGCGATGTCGGTCATCCGGTGCGGGAAGTCGTCCAGGCCGATCCGCAGCGAGGTCAGCTTCTCCAGCGGGAAGGCGAGCGGGTGTTCGGCGCGCAGCCGGAAGCCCTCCTCGTAGTCCTCGCGGTGGCAGCCGTAGGCGCCGGCCAGGTGCAGCCGCTTGCCGTGGTGCTCGACCGGCTCGATGAGTTCCGCGCGGCGGATGGTGTCGATGTCGGCCCGGCCCGGCGGGTAGCTGTCGCCCCGGCGGGTGCCGCCGTAGACGAACAGGACGGCGCCGTCGGCGGCCAAGTCGCTCGCGGTGTCGAGGAGTTCGGTGGTCACGACGGTGGTGGCCACGATCACCACCTGGTACCGGTCCTGGTGCTGGGGCGCCTTCGCGTCGGTCAGCGGGTGGAGCTCCTCGGCGGCGAGCAGGCCCTGCTGCCGGGCGAAGGCGCGCCGGGCCTCGCCGCGGTTGAAGACGGCGGGCGCGGCGCCCAGGTGGCGGGCGTACAGGGCGAAGGTGACCCCGGCGCAGCCGGCGCCGAGGACGGCGACCCGGATGCCCCGGAGGTCGGTGCGGGCGGTGAGTTCGAGCAGTTTGCGGAGCGCGTGCACGATGCAGGCGAAGGGCTCGGGCATCCACACGGCGTCCCGGATGCCGGTCTCGGGGACGCGCACCACGGCCTGGTCCAGCTGTGCCTCGGTGCCGTGGACGAAGACGTACTCGGCGAAGCCGGTGGTGCGGGTGGGGGTGATGTTGGGGTTGAGGGTGACGAGTTCGCCCTCCCGGAAGCCGGTCCGGGCGCCGGCGAAGGCGACGGTGCCGACGAGTTCGTGGCCGAAGAGCGGGCCGCGGTCCTCGGGGACGTCGCGCGAGCCGACCACCTCCTTGGCGTCGGCGCGGCAGATGCCCAGGTGGTCGGGCTTGATGAGGACGGTGTCGGCGCGGAGCGCGTCGTGCGGGAAGGGGCGGGTGCCGAGGCTCACCACGCCGTCCCGCAGGGTGGTGGTGGCGTACTCGGCCGGGAGGTTGGGCACGGGGGCTCCTCAGGGGCGGGGGGCGGACGGCTGGAGGGTGCGGGCGAGGTCGCGGGCGCGTTCGAGGTCGAGGGCGAGACGGACGGGGTCGCCGTCGCGGTGGTCGTTCTCCAGGACCAGCGCCCCGGGCCGGAGTCCGTGCGCGGCGAGGGCGGCGAGGGTTTCCCGGACGGGGCCGTCCCCGTCGCCGAGGAGGTCCCGTGCCACCACGCCGCCGGTGCCGTCCTTGAGGTGGACCTGGGGCGCGAGCCAGGGGTGGACGGCTTCGATCAGGGCCACCGCGTCGACCCCGGCGACCCGCGGGTTGTAGGTGTCCAGCAGCAGCCGGAAGCCGTCCGCCGCGACCTGGTCGACCAGGCGGCGGGCGCGCTCCGGGTCGAGGTCGTTCTCGTTGGCGAGCAGCAGTCCGCGGGCCCGGGCCTCCGCCGCCGCCCAGGCCAGGACGGTGGCCGTCCGGTCCAGCTCCGCGCGGTCGGTGACGGCGCTGCGGCGGAAGCTGGGCACGAAGGCCAGCGGGGCGCCGAGCGCGTGGGCGGCGTCCAGCACCCGGATCAGGACGCGCCGGGCGCGCAGCGCGTCCCGACCGCCCGGCGGGGCGTGCAGGCCGATGTCGTTGAGGGTGTTGCCCGCGACGGCGAGCGGCCGGATCCGGAGCCGGGCGCAGTGCTCCAGGATCCGGTCGACGGTGCCCGGCGCGTCGAGCCACGGGCCGCGGCCGGGGCCGCCGAGGTCGAGCTGGAGGCCGTCGGCGCCGGCCCGGTGGGTGAGCCGGACCGCGTCGAGGTGGTCCCCGGGCAGCCGCCAAGCGGCCAGCCCGAGGAGCGGGGCGGCGGTCACGAGCCGGCCCCGGGCGCAGCTCCGGCTCCGGCCCTGGTTCCTGCCCCGGCTCCGGCTCCGGCCCTGGCTGTGACCGCGGCCGGGACGGGCTGGCTCTGCGAGACCGGCAGCCCCGCGCCGACCGGGCGCCAGCCGCCCTCGGGGTCCACCACCAGGTGGGCGCCGTGCAGCCCGGCGCCGGCCGTCGCCGCGAGTTCGCGGGCCAGCGGGGCGAAGCTCGCCGGGCGCATGTAGGCGGTGTAGTCGAAGCCGTCGGGGCGTCGGCGCCGGATCCCGGGGGTGTCGACCATGCCGGCGGGCAGCGCCTGGACGATCCGCAGCGCCTCGGTGCCCGGCAGTTCGGTGGTCTCCTCCTGGGCGACGGAGTCGAGCAGGGCAGCGGCGGCCGCCTTGGTGGCGGCGTAGCCGGAGCGGCCCGGTCCGGCGTTGTAGACGACCTCGGAGGAGATGCCGAGGAACACTCCGGGGCGGTCGGGTCGGCGCAGCACCGGGACGGCCCAGGACAGGGTCAGCCAGAGGCCGTGCAGGTTGACGTCGAGCTGGCGGCGCCACTCGGCCTCGGTGCACTCGCGGAAGAGGGCCCGCCGGTCGCCGTAGTGGACGGCCGAGTAGCAGACGGCGTGCAGCGGTTCGGTGGTGGCGAGGGACAGGTTCTCGGCGACCCGGTCGGCGTCGGTCAGGTCGGTGGCCGCCCAGCGCAGCCGCTCGGCCCCGGGGCCGGTCGGACGGGAGCGGCTGAGCACGGTGACGTCCAGCCCGGCCTCGGCCCAGGCGTCCGCGACGCCGCGGCCGATGCCGGTGGACCCGCCGACCACCAGGGCTCGGCGGCGGGGGCGGTCGGGTGCGGTCACTGGGCCTCCAAGGGTGTGGGCGGCGCCGGGGCGAAGCGCACCGCGAGTTTGACGAGCCGGCTCCCGGCGACGCTGCGCCCGCCGCCGACCGAGAGCCCGGTCATGATCCGGGCGGCTTCCGGCGGCCCGACGACGTGCGTCACCAGGTCGCGGTAGGCCTCGGGGTGGTGGCACAGCTCGGCGGCGGCCTCGGCGAGGTGGTCGTTGCCCACGCCGCGGTGGCCGGTCAGTCGGACGGGCCGGCCGTCGGCGGTGCGGGCGGTGGTGAAGGCGTACGGGACGGGGTGCCCGGCGCAGTTGGCGGCCCGGACGGCGGCGAGGTCGACGCCGGGCAGCTCGGCGGCGGTGGCGCCGGGCGGGAGGCCGCCGAAGAGGTCGACGGTCAGGTCGCCGGTCGGATCACCGGTCGAGTCGCCGGTCAGCTCACCGGTCGAGTCGCCGGTCGGGCGGTCGGGGCGCCCGGGGGTGCCGAGCCGCAGGGCGCCGGCGAGCGCGGCCAGGGTTCCGTCGCGCGGGGTCGCGAGCAGGGCCGCGACCGGCCCGGGGCCCACCGGGGGCGTCGCGTCGAGCGTCAACTCCACTCCGGGTACGGCCAGTTGGGCGCTCCACGCCAGTCCGTCCCGGGTGTGGTGGACGAGCAGGACGCGGACGTCGGTGCCGAGCCGGCGGCGGGCGGCCCGGACGGCGAGCTGCCCGATCGTTCCGTCGCCGTACACCACCAGCGTCCGGGGGCGGCCGGTGGCCAGCACGGCGAGGGCGTACCGGACGGCGGCCAAGGGCTCGATCAGGGCGCCGAGCACCGGGTCGGGCTCCAGCGCCAGCGGTACTACCAGGCCGTCCCGGACGGCCGTCGCGGGTATCAGGGTGCGTTCCTGGAGCAGACCGTCGACGTTGTGCCCGAGCAGGAAGGACGGGTCCGTCCGATGGGTCGGGTTGACCACCACCGGGGTGCCCGGGCGGCGCAGGGCGGCGGGGACGCCCCGCCCGGCGGCGACCACCCGGGCGATGCCCTCGTGGCCGATCACCGGCGCCGGGTCGTCGCGCAGCCCGCGCAGCATCTGGATGTCCGTCCCGCACAGCCCGGCGACCTGGGTGGCGACCAGGAGTTCGCCCGGGGCGGGTGCCTGGGTGGGGCGCAGCCGCAGCCGTACGCCGCCGGGCTCGCGGACCAGCGCCCGGTGGCTGGGGAGGCGCTCGGCCGGCGTCATGTCGACGCTCCGGCGGCGGCCGCGATCCCGGCTCCGGCCGCGATCCCGGCTCCGGCGAGGCTGTCGGCCTCGCCGGGAGCGGTGACGGTGATCCGCCGGTGCAGCCAGTCGGGGGTGCGGTCGCTGGTCAGGTAGAGGCCCTCGCGGGTGAGGTGGCCCAGCAGGGCGCGCCGGTAGTGGTGGCCCAGGCCGTGGACGACGCCGCCGGTCAGCACCACCTCGTCCAGCTCGGGGTCGAGGCAGAGCGCGGTGCGCAGGACGGCGGCGACGGGTGCGGTCGCGGCGTCGAGCAGGTCGGCGGCGAGCGTGTCCTGCCCGCCCTGCCCGCCCTGCCCGCCCTGCCCCTCCTCCTCCCGTACGTCCTGCGGGTCCTGCTCGTCCAGGGCCTGGCGCAGCGCCGCCTCGAAGGCGGTGCCGTCGGCGGTGAGCCGGCCGAGCCGGGAGGCCGCCCAGCGGGCGGGCTCCCGGCGGGCGAGGGTGCCGGCCAGCCGTGCGATGCCGGGGCCGGAGGCGTAGGCGGCGAGATGGCCGGGG
This sequence comes from Kitasatospora sp. NPDC028055, assembly GCF_040637885.1. Classification (NCBI taxonomy): domain Bacteria; kingdom Bacillati; phylum Actinomycetota; class Actinomycetes; order Kitasatosporales; family Streptomycetaceae; genus Kitasatospora; species Kitasatospora sp. NPDC028055. The sequence continues at coordinate 19,008 of NZ_JBEZXE010000018.1, forward strand.
CGGCCGCAGTCGCAGGTCAACTCGACGGTGCGGCCGAGGAGTTCGGTGTGGACCGGCAGGTGGCCGATCTCGCCCTGCAGTCCGCTGTCGTCGACCGGGATTCGGCGCTGCCGTTGGTCGAGCACCCGGCAGGCGATGCCCGAACTGATGGTGGCCAGCAGGACCTTGCGGTGGTTGCTGCGCCCGGCGGCCGCGGCGGCGTGCAGCAGAGCGGCGGTGACGTCGTTGACGATGTGCCACCGGACGTCCGGGCGCCGGGCGGTCAGCGCGGCCCGCAGGTCGTACGGCTCGCTGTGCGCGCCCCACAGCGGGGCGGAGGCGTAGACGAGGCCGGAGCGGTGGTCGAGTGCCGCGCCGAAGGAGATGCCGACGACGGGGGCCGGGGTGTGCGGCACGCCCGCGCACAGCTGGCGGACCATCATGTCCTGGAGCTCGGCGACGGTGGCCGAGGGGAAGCGCTTGAAGCTGGGGGAGGGGTGGGTGGTGCGGGCCCCCAGCCCGCCGCGGCGCTGCCAGACGGCCCGGCGGATGTGGGTGCCGCCGACGTCGAAGACGGTGATGTCCGCGGCCGGGAGGCCGTCCGGCGGAGCGCCCCGGCCGCTGACCGGCGAGGCGTCCCGGCCGCTGCCCGGTAAGGAGTCCGGCAAGGCGTCCGGCGCGGCGTCCGGCGCGGCGTCCGGCACGGTGTCCGCGCTCATACCGGCGCGCCGACGAGCTCGGCCCGCGCACCCGTCGTCCAGGCGCCGATGAACTCCAGGGCCCGGCCGAGCTCCGCCGGGGTGAGGTCGTTGGCGAAGACGACGGAACCGATGCCCCGGGTGAGCGGGACGCGCTGGAGGCCGTCCCGGTGCTTGACCGCGTCGGCGAGCGCCTCCTCCAGCAGCTCCTGGGTGAAGATCGGGTGGGCGACGGGGAGCCGGAAGCCCTGGAGGAGTCTCAGTGCCCGGTCGGTGTCGCGCTCGGAGAGGTGGCCGCGGAGGTGGGCGAGGGCGAGGCAGATCGCCATGTCGACGGCGACGGCCTCGCCGTGCAGCAGCGGCGGGTCGGCGCGCAGCTCCAGGGAGGGGCTGAAGGTGTGGCCGTAGTCGACGGAACGTTCCAAAACCTGTTCCCAGAGGTTGGGTTCCAGTTCGTCGAGCATGCCGGAGATGGCGCGGGACAGCACCTCGCTGACCGCCGAGCCGCAGCCGCCCAGGGTCTCCGGGGTGATGTCGCCGACGGTCGCCTCCAGCAGGTCGAACAGGACGGCGTCCTTGACCAGCGCCATCTTGATCACCTCGGCGATGCCGTTGGCGACGTGCCGGGGGTCGATGGTGCGCAGGAAGTGCGGGTCGATCAGGGCGAGTTCGGGAGCGAAGTAGGCGCCCAGGCGGTTCTTGTGGTGGCCGTGGTTGATTCCGGTCTTCACGCCGATGCCGGCGTCGATCTGGCCGACCAGCGTGGTGGGGACGCGGATGTAGGGCACGCCGCGGCGGTACATGCTCGCCGCGAAGCCGACGATGTCGAGGACGACGCCGCCGCCGACGGCGACGACCTTCTCGGCGCGGCGCAGGATGCCCATCCGCGACATGGCCTCGGTGACGAGGACGGCCTGCTCCAGGGACTTGGCGTCCTCGTCGCCCTGGACGACCTGCCAGGTCGCGTCGATCCGCCAGCGGTCGAAGTACGCGGCGAAGCGCTCGTGGTAGAGCGCGTCGACGGCGGAGTCGATCGCGAGCAGGCAGCGGAAGGGGCGGCCGTGGCCGCCGCCGACGGCGCGGGCGAGGGTGGGGTCGTCGAGGTCCAGCAGTCCGCGCACCATGCTGACGCTGTAGTCGACGGGTTGTTCGGCCCGGACGTTCCAGTGCAGGCCGGGCGGCTTGGGGAGATCGGCGACCGGGTTCAGGCCGGTCGGACGGGGGTGCGCGGTCGGACGGGGGTGTGCGGTCGGGCCGGGGAGTGCGGTACCAGACATGACGAAACCTCCGTGAGCGTCCTCGAGCGGGGGAGTGGGCGGTGGGAACGAGTCGACCGTCCGCCGGTTGTCGGCCTCGAACGCTAGTGCTCGATCCGTATACACGGCAACGTGATAGCGGTCACATTAGATGCATCCGAATGCATATATTTCTGGGCCGTTACTTCGCATGGAGTCCTGTTGCCGGGATGTGAACCGGCGCGAAGCGGCCCCGGTCGCGGGCGGGGCCTGCGACCGGGGCCGGTACGGGGAGGGCGGGTGCTCAGTCGATCGGCACCGCGGGCGCGTACCGCAGCCGGGCGACGAGCGAGGCGGTGGAGTCGCTCAGGGCGGCCGAGTCGAGCGCCTCGGCGAGGGCCTTGCGCAGGGTCTGCTCGGCCTCCCCGGCCAGCCGCCGGCCGGCCTCGGTGATCCGTACGTCCACCCCGCGCTTGTCGTCCAGGGCGCTGCGCCGCACCACCCACTCGGCGTCCTCCAGGCGGGCGGCCATCCGGCTGACCGAGGGCTGGTTGGCGCCGAGGGTCTTGACCAGGTCCGACATCCGCAGGGTGCCGTCACGCTGCTCGGCGAGCGAGAGCAGGAGCAGCAACTCGTTCATGGAGACCCCGTGGCTGCGGGTCAGCCGCCTGCCCGCGGTCGCGTTGACCTGCTCCATCAGGCGGGTGAGCTGTCGCCAGATGGCGATCTCGTCCCGCCCGCTCCCCGGTCCCCATGTCTCCATCGACGCGGCCCCTCACTGAGTCCTTCGGAACGTTCTGCTTGTCCGTCCGCCACTGTTTTCCAGCGTAACTCTTTGCGGCAGTTGACCACCCAGGCACGTTCGTCCATTATCTATATGCAATCGCATACATCATCCTTGAACCTGGCTCCCTACGAAAGGCTTGGGTCGCCATGCCACTGCCCCTCCTGGCCCTGATGCTCGGAGTGTTCTGCGTCGGCACCGCCGAGGTCGTCATCGCGGGGATCCTGCCCGAGATGTCCGCCGACCTGGACGTGACCATCCCGACCGCCGGCCTGCTGGTCACCGGCTACGCGCTGGGGGTGACGATCGGGGGGCCGATCATCACCCTGCTGACCACCAAGTGGTCCCGCAAGGGGCTGCTGCTCAGCCTGATGGGCGTCTTCATCGTCGGCAACGTCATCGCCGTGCTCGCCCCCAACTACCCCACGCTGATGGGCGCGCGCATCTTCACCTCGCTCAGCCACGGCACCTTCGCCGCCGTCGCCTGGCACGTCGCCGCCCTGATGTCCCCGCCGGACAAGCAGGCCACCGCGATGGCCAAGATCGCGCTCGGCTTCAACTTCGCCAACGTGCTCGGCTCCCCGATCGGCACCTTCATCGGACAGCACTTCGGCTGGCGCGCCACCTTCGGCTACGTCACCGGCTTCGCCGTGCTGTGCCTGCTGCTGATCGTCAGGTTCGTGCCCGGCGCGCTGTCCACCGAGAGCGAGGAGGGCGCGGAGGGGAGCCTGTCGCTGCGCGAACAGATGAAGGTGTTCCGCAAGGGCAGCCTGCAACTGTCCATGCTGATCACCGTGTTGGCCCAGGGAGCGGTCTTCACCACCTCCACCTACCTGGCCCCGCTGCTGCGCGACATCGGCCACTTCGCGCCCGCCATGGTCGGCATCCTGCTGATCGTCTTCGGCATCGGCTCCGTCCTCGGCAACATCCTGGGCGGCAAGGCCGCCGACGCCAACGTGATGCGCGGCGTGCTGCGCGCCCAGAGCGCCCTGCTGGTCGCCCTGCTGCTGTTCTGGCTCGCCGCGCCCCACCAGGTCCCGGCCGCGATCGCGCTGTTCCTGTTCGGCGCCGCGGGCTTCTCCATCATCCCGGCGCTCCAGGCGCGGATCCTCGCGGTGGCTGCCGCCGCACCCGCCCTCGCCCTCTCGGCCAACGTCTCCGCGTTCAACCTGGGCAACGGGCTCGGCGCCTGGCTCGGCGGCGCGACCATCGACCTCGGCTACGACGCCCGGGCCGTCACCCTGACCGCCGCCCTCGCCACCGCGATCGCCCTGACGCTCTCGGTGCTGATGTGGGCCCGCGGCCGCCGCGAGGCGCCGGAGCCCACCGCGGCCGGCGACGCTTCGGCCGCCGGGTCCGCCGCCGGTTCCGTCACCCACGTGGACGGCGTGGACGGCGAACTGGCCCGGAAGGCCTGACTCCCGGACGCCGCGCTCCCTGCCACGCGCCGCCCGCCGTCCCATCGGTGGGCGGCGCGGCGACGGTTTTCGGCCACCCCGGGGGAAGTGGAAATAGGCTTGCCGACATGACCGTTCGCGCTGGTGTGGACACGATCTTCACTCGCCCCGCGGAGCCCGACACCCGGCGCCGGACCGCCCGCCGCAGCCCGTCCGGCCGCACCCCGTCCGCCCTCCCCCCGGGTACCGTGAGCCCACCGGGTACCGCGAGCCACCCGGGCAGCGCGAGCCCGGGCCCGACCGCCGGCGGCGTTCTGGACGAGCTGTCCGAGGTGCTCTTCGCCCCGCTGCCGCGCAGCGACCAGCGCGCCAAGGGCGCCCTCTACCTGCGCGGGCTGATCGCGGCGGAGGGCCGCAAGTCGATCCGGAACATCGCCGCCCAGGTCGGCGGGCCCGAACTCGCCCAGAGCCTGCACCACTTCATCGCCGCGTCCACCTGGGACTGGGAGCCGGTCAGCCGGGCGCTGCAGCGCCACGCCGACAACGAACTGCGCTTCACCGCCTGGGTGGTGCAGGCGCTGCCGGTCCCCCGGAAGGGCCGGCAGGCGATCGGGATGTGGGGCGTGGCCAGCGACGTCACGGTGCCGGTCAGATGGCACCTGGTGCCACTCGGCGAGCGGGCGGCCGGGTGCGTCGCGGCGGCCGCCCGGGTGTGCGACCCGAGCACGATCGGGCCCCGCCCGGTCGTCCTGGACCTCCCGGGGGCCGAGCTGGGGCCGGTCTTCGACCGTTACGCCCGGGCGGGCGCGCCGCTGCTGTCCGCCGTCCCCGCCGACCTGCCGGTGTTGGACCGGGGGACGGGCCGGGGCGGCCGCTCGCTGCCCGCCGCCCGGGTGCTGCAACTGCACCGGATGCTCCGGCGGCCGGTGGAGTGGACGGACCCGGCGACGGGCGCCGTGCGCCGGAGCCTGGTCGGCGGCGTGCCGGTGGAGTGGGCCGGGCTGCCGCTGCTGCTGCTGGGCCAGTGGGACGCCGGGCAGGAGCAGCCGGTCGGCTGCTGGCTGACGAACCTGACGGCGACGCCGCTCGGGGTGCTGCTGCGGCTGGCGAAGCTCCCGCAGCGGGTCGAGCAGGACTTCGCCGGTTCCGCCTCGCACGTCGGGGCCCTGGACGACTACGAGGGGCGCGGTGCCGACGGCTGGCACCGCCACATGACCCTGGCGGCGGCCGCGCACGTGGCGCAGGTGGTGGCGGCCGCGCGGGCCCGGGTCCGTCCGTGGACCCACTGCATGGTGTCGATGGAGCGGATGGGCCGCTCGCTCTGAGCGTCCGGTGGGGAGGCGCTATGCGGCGCGGCCAACCACACAAATCAGACGTCGCGCGTTTCAAACCTCGGAGTTCGCGATGTGTCACCTCGGCGGGAGGTTCTGACACAGGCAACGTGACCGCATCGCCCGGTACGTCCCCCCGGAGCCATCATCGGAAGCATGCGAATTCTGGTTGCCGGCGGTGGTGTCAGCGGTCTGGCCACGGCGGTTGCGCTGGGCGCGCGCGGCCATCACGTCCTCGTCCTGGAGCAACGGCCGGTGCTCACCGAGGGCGGGGCGGGCGTCCGGCTGGCGCCGCACGCGTTCCGGCTGCTGGACCTGCTCGGCGTCGGCGACGCCGTCCGCGAACGGTCCCTGGTGATCGACGAGTTCCGCGTGATGGACGGCGCGACCGGGGAGCCGGTCAGCACGATCGCCCTGCCCGCCCGGCACGGCGACGGCCGCCCGACGCACGCGACGGCCCACCGGCTGGACGTCCACGAGCCGCTGCTGGAGGCCTGCTGGGAGCTGGACGCCGTCCGACTGCTCGCGGACAGCCGGGTGGTCGGCTACACCGAGCACGGCGAGTCGGTGGTCGCGGCGCTCGCCGACGGACGCAGCGTCACCGGCGACGCCCTGGTCCTTTCCGGTACGGCCCGCTCGGTCGTGCGCCGGGACCCTCAGTGGGCCGACCGCACCCCTCGGTCGCGGCTCGCGGTCTACCACGCCGTGATCCCGATGGAGCTGGTGGCGGACCGCTGGCAGGACGGCGCCGCCACCTGCTGGGTCGGCGCGCAGTGGCAGGTGGCGCACTTCCCGCTGCCCGACTCCCGCTACCTCAGCCTCTCCGCGACCCGCCACCAGCACACCGGGGCGGACCTGGACGGCACCCGGGTCGACCTGGAGCAGGTGCTCGCGGCCTTTCCGGAGATCGGCTACGCCGCCCGCAACGTGCTGACCATGGGCTGGGACTGGCACGCCTGGACCGTCCCCGACCAGGCCGCCGGGGCGGGCCGGGTCCGCGGCCGGGTCGCCCTGGTCGGCGGGCGCGCCGAGGCGCCCGGCCCGCTGGAGGACCTGGGCCTGCGGCACGCGCTGGAGGACGCCGTCGACCTGGGCACGGGCTGGGACGCCTCGGCGGGCGACGCGCTCCGCTGGCTCGCCGACTTCGAGGCCCGCCGCGGCGAGCCGGCCCCGGAGGTGGCGAGCGGCTGCGGCGGCGGGGTCCGCTGACCGCGCGGCCCCCGGAACGGCGCCCCGGCCCTGGGTGAGCGGCAACTCGCCGCCGTCAACTCACCGTCGTCAACTCACTGTCGTCAACTCACCGTGCCGGAACGCCCGTTCGCCCGCTCAGCGACGCCAGACCGGGTCGGTCACGAGCGCCTTCAACCGGTCGGTGTCGAGCGCCGGATCGCCCGGGCGGTAGGTGTAGGCGTTCTCGCCGTTGCCCTCCGAGATCTGCACCTGGCTGCCGTCCGGGTAGTGGACGGCGGCCACCCAGTGCAGCACCGGGTCGGTCGCGGTCTTCCCGTTGCCGAAGCGGTTGGTGACGACGACCGTCCCGTCCGGCCGCTTCTCCCGTACCTCCAGCGGGGTCGGCGGGTTGCCGTCCATTCCGGCGAGCTCGTCGCGGCCGCGTTGGGACGGCGGCTCCGCGCTGACCATCAGCAGGCTGGTGCGGCCCTGGAAGCTGACGGTGAGCGCGGCGTGCGCGGGGTCCTGGCCCTTCACCTCGGCCCCGGCGGGCAGCAGCGGGACGAGCTTCGCGAGCAGGTCCGGGCCGGTGGGGACGGTGGCGGACGGTGTGGCGGCGGACGCTGCGGGGGTCGGGACGGCGGCCGGCCTCGGGGCGCCGTCGGCCGGTCGGAGGGTGGCGAAGACCCGGTCCCAGGCCGGATCGGTCACCAGGGCCGTCAGCTGGGCGTCGTCGAGCGGCGGGTTCGGCCGGTTCGCCCTGGCGGGCTGCCCGTTGTACTCGGTGAACTTGACCCGTCGGCCGTCCGGGGCGGCCCAGGTGACCCGCCATTCGCGGCCGTTCTCGGTGTGCTCGCTGCGCAGCTTGTCGATCACCAGCACCGAGCCGTCCGGCCGGACCTTCCGGTCGCAGGAGTCCTGCGGCGTCTGGAACGGGTCCATGCAGACCGCGCCCGCCTCGGGCGCGAGGTTCGTCCGTTCCACGGTGAACATCACGATGCTCGCCCCCGCGCCGTCGTCGAACATCAGGGTGGAGCCGGTCTGGTGCGGGTCGATCTTCCCCATCGAGCTGGCGGTGAAGTCGGTCACCGTGCCCTTCGGCAGCAGCCCGGTGTACAGCGCGGTCAGCTCCTGGGCGGACATCCTCGGCAGGGCGGGGCCCGGCGGGCCGGCCGGGCCGACCGCCGCGAAGGAGCCGCCGCGGACGGCCGCGAAGCCGCCGGCCCCGGCCAGCACCAGCACCGCGAGGCCGCTCGCGAGGGCGGCCCGGCGGTTGCGCCGTCGGCGGCGGCCGCGCTGCTCGGCCTGCGCGGCCAGCGTGTGGTGCACCGGCTCGGGGGCCAGCTCGGCGGCGCCGCGCAGGGCACGGGCGAAGCCGTCGGTCAACGCGTCCGCGAATGCGTCGTCGTCACTGGGCATGGCGCAGCACCGCCTTCCGGGAGGGGCCGTCGGGGCCGGTCTTCGGGCTGGATCCGTCCGTCGCGGTCGCGGGTATTCCTGCCGTCGCGGTTCCGCTCGCCGTCGCGGTTCCTTCCGCCGTCGATCCGTTCAGGACGGCGTCGATGTCCTCGCCCAGGACGGCGCGCAGCCGCGCGAGGGCCCGTCGGGAGCGGGTGCGGACGGCGGGGCCGCTCAGCCGCAGTGCGGCGGCGGTCTCCTCGACGCTGCGGTCCTCCCAGAAGCGCAGCACCAGCACCGCGCGGTCCGGGGCGGGGAGTTCGCTGAGGGCGCGCAGCAGGGTCAGCCGCAGGGCCGGGTCCGGGTCGTCGACGCCGACCTCGGGGAACTCGTCGGTGACGCGCTCGGAGGCGCTGCGCTTGCGCCGGTAGGAGAGGAAGGTGTTGACCAGGACGGTCTGGGCGTAGCCGCTGGGGTTGTCCAGCCGGGATATCCGCCGCCACTTGACGTAGATCCGGCCGAGGGCCTCCTGCACCAGGTCCTCGGCGAGGTGGGCGTCACCGCCGGTGAGCAGGAAGGCGGTGCGCAGCAGGTGCCGGGCGCGGGCGGCGACGAAGTCCGGGAACTCCGGCCAGGGTGGTTCGGGCGACGCGTCCGCACGCGATTCTTGATCCATACCTTGGTAACGCGGTGGGCCCGGCATCGTGTGACAGTCCGTCCGCCGGGGGTTCGTCAGGGCCCCGTCAGGGATTCCGCCGGGTATCCGTCGGGGCGCCCGGGCTCGGCTGCCGAGCCCGGCGGGAGCCTACCCGGGGCGGTGCGGGAGGGTGCGCGGGGCCCGGGGGCGGTCGGCCCGGGGCAGGGCGGCCGTGCCGAGGGCGAGCCAGCCGGCGGCGAGCAGCCAGCCGCCGAGGACGTCCAGGGGCCAGTGCACGCCGAGGTAGATCCGGCTGAGGCCGACGGCCGCCGCGAACAGCAGGGCGCCCGCGACGGCAGCCCGGGCGGCGGCCGGGCGGGCGCGGGTCACGGCGAGGGCGAGCAGGCCGGCGCAGAGCACGGAGCTGAAGGAGTGACCGGAGGGGAAGGAGAAGCCGGACGCGGCGGTGGCCCAGTCGGCGTGCGGCGGGCGGGGGCGGGCACAGGCCTCCATCAGGCCGTAGCGCACCAGTTGCCCGGCGATCAGCCAGAGCGCCGGGGCGAGGAGCAGCAGGGCGGCCCGGCGGGTGGGGCGCGGGGCGGGCAGGGCCCGGACGGCGACGGCGCCGGCGGCCAGGGCGAGGAGGTAGGGCACCGCGCCGGTGCCGAGCGAGGTGACCACCTCGGCGGCCGTCCGGGCGGCGGCCGGCCGGTGGGCGGCGCTCCAGTCGGCGGCGTCCCGCTCGAAGCCGTACGGTGCCCAGCCGTGCGCGGCCAGCAGGGCCGCCAGGGCCCCGAACAGCAGCAGTGCGACGGCGGCCGCGGCCGCCCACCGGCGGGGCCGGGCGTTCGGCGGGTGGTCCATCGTGGCGGGCGCCCTTCCTCGGGAGACGGGGTGCGGACTCGCGCCCCCGTGGCCGGGGCGGTCAGCCCGTTGCCATCGGACGGTACATGCCGACCGAGTCATGGGTCGCGGTGTCCTTGAAGCCGAACCGCTCGTAGAGGAGGCGTGCGGGCCCGTCCGCGATCAGCGAGACGTAGGCGGTGGCGGGTGCCCGGCGGTCCAGTTCCTCGGTGAGGGCGGCCATGATGCGCTTGCCCAGGCCGCGGCCCTGGTGGGCCGGATGGACGCAGATGTCGACGATCTGGAACGCGGTGCCGCCGTCGCCGATGATCCGGCCCATGCCGATCGGCTCGCCCTCGTGGTGCAGGACCACGCCGTACCAGGTGTTGGGCAGGCCGATCGCGACGTCCTCGGGGGCCCGGTCGGAGAGGCCCGCGTCGGTGCGCAGGCGGCGGAAGACCTCGACGGTGGGGACGCCCGGGCGCAGCTCGTAAGGGTCATTCGTGCTCTTCATGCATTACATCGTACAGGTCGGGTGGGACGGATCCCGCGCCCGGCGCGCAGGCCCGAATCCTCCGGTCCGCCGCCACCCGTCCGTACGGCGATCATCCTTGACGGAGCGTCGGCCGGTGGCGGAAAGCCCGGATCCGCACCCCGGAGACCCCGGGGGGGGGGAGGTGCCCGAAGGCGGCCGGAGGTCCCGCCGTACCATGTCCGACCTGTGGGTTTCGTCGGGGTGTGGAGGGGGCGGGCGGGTGGCCAGGGTCGAGTGGGCCGGTGGGCTGGGACGGCTGGTGGGGGCGGCGGCCGGGCTGGGGGAGGCGGGCCGGCAGGCGGTGCTGCGCGGCGGACGGTCCGCGGCGGGCGGGCGGTGGGCGCTGGCGGCCCTGGGTTCGGTGGCCCCGCCGCCGGTGCCGGCCACCGAGCCGTGGAAGCTGTCGCTTGGCACGCTGATCGGCCGTCACCCCCGCACCCCGGCCGTGGTGCACAAGCTGCTCGGGCTGCTCGACGGCTACGGCGCGGTACACCTGGGGCCGGTGCGGGTCGGTTTCGACGGTGAGGAGGTCGAGTGGGACAAGGTCGTCGAGATCCGGACCCGCAACGCCTTCGAGGTGCTGACCACCAGCGCCCTGGAACAGGACGTGGACCGCATCCGCGAGTTCCTCCCGCCGGTGCCCGGCCGCAAGTGGGCGGTCACCAAGGCGGGTGAGGCGCTGGCCACGGTCGTCCTCGCGGCGCTCGAACGCGGTTCGGTCGACCAGCGGCTGGACGAGCTGACCGTTCCGGCCCAGATCGTCCACCGCGGTCTGCTCGGCCGGCCGCGCACCCTGGACGCGGGCTGCTTCGCGGCCGCCGTGCTGGTGATCGTCGGACCGGCCGGGGAGAGCCTGATCGCGACCGCCCGGCAGCGGGGCATTCCGGTCCGGCCCGCCGAGGCGGCGACCGAGGCGGACCGGGCGGAGCACGTCGCGGTGCTGCGCGAGCGCACCGACGCCGTCGCCCGGCTGCTGGGCCGGATCGAGCGGAGCGACCCGGAGCGGCCCGAGCAGCTGGAGCGGCCGGAGCAGCTGGATCAGCCGGAGCAGTCGGGTGAACTGCCGGCGGTCTCCCTGGACAAGGCCCCGCCCGCCGCGGCCCCGGGCCCGGCCGGGCCGGAGCCCCGTCCGACGGGATGATCCGAGTGTCGGACGGCGTTGCGAGGACGATGGGGGAGGAGCCCGCGGCGGCGGACGTGACGGCAGTGACCGGAACGGTGTTCCGGGGTGAGGAGCTGCCCGCGAGCGAACGCTTCGACTGCTGGCGGGAGTTGCTGGAACGGACCCGGGCCTGCGAGGCGACCAGCGCCCATGCCGGCGACTTCCGGGCCGAGCTGCGGCGGGCCGAGCTGGGCGAGGTGGTCCTGATCGGGACGTCGTTCCCGTCGGTGCGCTTCCGGCGGACGGAGCGCATGGTGCGGCGGGCCGACACGGGGGTCTACCACCTGTCGTTCCTCCAGCAGGGCACCATGGCGCTGACCCGCGGGGCCGGCCGGACGGAGACGCTCGGGCCGGGCTCCCTGCACCTGGTGGACAGCTCGCACCCGTACGACCTGCGGACCTTCGGCGGCCCGACCGCCGGGGCCACCGTCCCCCGGCTCTCCGGGGTCGGCATCGACTTCCCGGCCGAGCTGCTGCCGCTGCCGCCGCACCGGCTGCGCGACCTGCTCGGCCGCGCCTTCGACGCCCGGGAGGGCTCGGCGGCGCTGCTGTCGCAGTTCCTGGTCGGACTGGACCGGCAGGCGACGGCGCTGAGACCGGCCGAGGCGGCCCGGCTGGGGACGATCGTGGTCGACCTGGTCGCCGCCTGGGTCGCCGGGGAACTGGAGGCCGAGGCGGCCGTACCGGAGGAGACCCGGCAGCGGGCGCTGGCGGAGGCGGTGCGCGCCTTCGTCCGGCGCAACCTCGCCGACCCCGACCTCACCCCCGCGACGATCGCCGCCGCCCACCACGTCTCCGTCAGCCATCTGCACCGGGTCTTCACCCGGCACGCGCCGGACGGCGAGACCCTCGCCGCCTGGATCCGGGCCCAACGCCTGGAGCGCGCCCGCCGCGACCTCGCCGACCCCGCCCGGCGCACCACCCCCGTCCACGCGGTGGCCGCCCGCTGGGGCTTCCCCCGCGCCGACGATTTCAGCCGCGCCTTCCGGGCCGCGTACGGGCACCCGCCCCGGGAACACCGCCGACGGGCGCTGGCCGAACGGGCGGCCGAGGGCGAGTGAGGCCGGGCGGGCCGGGTGCGGGCGGGTGCGAGCGGGTGCGAGCGCGGGCCTGGCCTGGTGAGCGGCGGCCCGGCGGTGCTACTCGGAGCGGGCGGGCCGCCGGGGTGCCCGGTGGTGGTGGCCGGAGGAGCCCTGGCCGTCACGGTCGGTGACGGTCCGGGCGCCGCCCCCGGCGCTCCGGGCACTGCCGCCGCCGCTCCGGCCACCGCCGGAGCCGGAGCCGGAGGAGGGACGGCCGTACCGACCGTGACCGGCCGACGGACCGCGTCGCGGCCGCTCGACCACGGGATCGGGAACGGTGACGGGCACGCCGCTGGGCACCCGGGCCCCGGTGATCCGGGCCAGGTCCTCGTCACCGGCGGTGACCCTGGTGGTGACGGGCGTGATCCCGGCGGTGCTCATCATCCGAACCGCCCCGCGGCGCTGCTTGGGCAGCACCAGCGTGACGACGGTGCCGGACTCCCCGGCCCGGGCCGTGCGCCCGCCCCGGTGCAGGTAGTCCTTGTGGTCGGTCGGCGGTTCCAGATTGACGACGAGGTCGAGACCGTCGATGTGGATGCCCCGGGCGGCGACGTTGGTCGCGATCAGCGCGGTCACCTCGCCGGTGCGGAACTGCTCCAGGGTGCGGGTGCGCTGCGCCTGGAGCTTGCCGCCGTGCAGGGCCGCGGCCTTCACCCCGTTCGCCAGCAGTTCCTCCACCAGCCGGTCCGCGCCGTCCTTGGTCTCGGTGAACATGATCACCCGGCCGTCGCGGGAGGCGATGTGGGCGATCGTGGCGCCCTTGTCGTAGTTCTGGACGTGCAGCACGTGGTGCTCCATGGTGCCGACCGTCCCCTCGGCCGGGTCCACCGAGTGGGTGACCGGGTCCTCCAGGAAGCGGCGCACCAGGCCGTCGACGCCGCGGTCCAGGGTCGCGGAGAACAGCATCGTCTGGCCGGCCCGGTCCACCTGGTCGAGGAGCTCGGTGACCTGCGGCAGGAAGCCCATGTCGGCCATCTGGTCGGCCTCGTCGAGCACCGTGACGCCGACCTGGTCCAGCCGGCAGTCGCCGCGCAGGACGAGGTCCTTGAGCCGGCCGGGGGTGGCCACCACGATCTCCGCCCCCCGGTTCAGCGTCCAGGCCTGGCGGCTGAGCGACGTCCCGCCGACCACGGTCGCCGTGCGCAGCCGTACGGCGCGGGCGTACGGGGTGAGCGCCTCGGTGACCTGCTGGGCGAGTTCGCGGGTGGGGACCAGTACCAGGACCAGCGGGCAGCGCGGCTCGGCCCGGCGCCCGGCGGTGCGGGCGAGCGCGGCGAGGCCGTACGCGAGGGTCTTGCCGGAGCCGGTGCGGCCCCGGCCGAGGACGTCGCGGCCGGCCAGCGAGCTGGGCAGCGTCGCGGCCTGGATCGGGAACGGCGTGGTGACGCCCTGACCGGTCAGCGTCGACAGCAGCGGCTGCGGCAGGTCCAGCTCGGTGAAGGACTCGACCGCCGGCAGCGCCGGGGTGGTGCTCGCCGGAAGCGCCGACTCGCCCGCTCCGGCGGGGCCTTGGGGCGTGTTCCGGCCGGCGGGGCGGCGGCCCCGGAAGGGCCGGCCGACGGAGTGGGAACCGGTGGTGGAGCCGATGTCCGAGTCTCGGTAGGAGGAGCGACCGGAACGGGTCATGCGGGAACCTTCCTCAGGGCGGCACGTCACGAGGAAGGCTCCGGTGGCGCGGGGCGCAGGGGAGACCGCAGGGAACGGGCCGGACGTGTGACGGGCGGAGCGGGGACGGTCGGACCGTGCGGGGTACGTCGCCGCAGTCGGCCCTCACCGCGGAGGGGCGGGTGCGCAGAACCTCGAACCGTGGGCGGTCGCGGCAGGGAAACGCAGAGGGGCCCGCACCGGGCATGTACGCGGTGCGGACCCCTCACCACCAGGCAGGTACCCTGGCGGGTGAACTACAGCGGGCGAATGTTCTCGGCCTGCGGGCCCTTCTGGCCCTGCGTCACGTCGAACTCGACCTTCTGGCCCTCAAGCAGCTCACGGAAGCCATTGGCGTTGATGTTCGAGTAGTGGGCGAAGACGTCCGGGCCGCCACCCTCCTGCTCGATGAAGCCGAAGCCCTTCTCCGAGTTGAACCACTTCACAGTGCCATTAGCCATTAAAAGTCTCCTTCAAGGGACTGTCCGAAGCGCGCACGGTGCGGGCTTCGAGTCACCGCATGAAGTGCCCACCGGGGAAGAGCCGGGGAACGAAAAATGCGCCTGCAAGATCAGCAGGCGCACACAAAGTTCATGGGAACCACTACTGCAACTAAGTCGACTGTAGCAGGCCGCCGCCCGCGGTGTCGGCACTTTTCGCGACGACGTCGAAATCGTGACGTCGAAATGGGTCCGTACCCGTGGTGCTGCGGCGCATACTGAATGACAAATGACGAATTTTTCAGCAGGTCGCCGCCCCCTGCCCACCAGCCCCTTCAAGCCCCGGACCGAGGCGCCGCGCAAGCACTTCGCCGTCGGGGACCGGGTCACCCACGACGGGTTCGGCCTCGGCCGGGTCATCGCCGTCGAAGGTGACGGAGACATCGCGGTGCTCGTCGACTTCGGATCGCGCCAGGAACGCATCCCCCAGCCGTACACCGCGATGTTCCGGCTCTGACCCCGGCGCCCCGCCCCTGGAAGGGGCGACCGCCCGCGCGGGGCCCCCGCGCGGGCTCCCCGCTGGGGGCCGGGGTCAGCTCGGGCGGCTGGCGGCCAGCAGGCCGTGCAGGAGCGGCAGCAGCTCCTCGGGGTCGGCCGCCGCGAGTTCGCTGAACGCCCCGCTGGAGCGGGCCAGCACGACCCCGGCGAAGGCGGCCGCGGCGAGCTCGGCCCGCAGCTGTGGCCGGTCCACCCGTTCGGCGGTGAAGCGCTCGCGCAGCGGGTCCACCACCCGCTCGTACAGGTAGCTGCGGGAGGCCTGCTGCACCTCGGTGTTGTCGCCGGGCAGCACCGCGGACTGGAAGGACGGGCCGGGGCCGCGCTGGGTGAGCCGCACCAGCAGGGTGCGCAGCCGTTCCTCCTCCAGCAGGTCGGCCGGGGTCTCGTTGCCGAGTTCGAGCCGGACGGTGGCCAGGTAGAGCTGGGTCTTGCCGCCGAAGTACCGGGCGATCAACGCCGGGTCGACACCGGCCCGTTCGCCGATCTCCCGGGTGGTGGTGCGGTCGTAGCCGCGTTCGGCGAAGAGCTCCAGGGCCGCCTGGACCAGCAGTTCGCGGCTGCGGGCGGCGTCCCGGCGGCGCGGGGGCGCGGGCTCCGTACGGGCTTCGGCGCCTCCGGCCCGGTCGGGGCCGCCGGACGGCGCGGTCACCGTTCGGCCCCCGCCCGCAGCACGGGTACCTCGCCCTCGCCGGCCACGGCGTCGGCGATGCTCTCTTCCACCATCAGCTCCTCGTCCACTCGCACCCCGTTCCGGGCGGCGGCCGCGGCACTGACCCGCGGCAGGACGATCGTAGTCAGACCGATCACCACCCAGACCGCACAGCCGATCAGCGCGGCGTCCCGGTAGCCGCTGTCCGCGGGCAGCAGCTGCCCGGGCGCGGTGTGCGCCTGGAGTACGGCGCCGCACAGCGCGCTGCCGGTGGAGTACCCGATGGTGCGCAGCAGTTGGTTGAAGCTGACCGCGCTGCCGACCTCCTGGGCGGGCACGGCGGCGACGATCAGACCCGGCATCACGGCGAAGGTGCAGCCCACCCCGAGTCCGGCGATCCCCATCACCACCAGGTGTTCCCACAGCTGGTCGCGGGCGAGGAGGAAGACCAGCATCGAGACGAGCGAGACGCCGCAGCCGATCGGCAGGACGAGGGCGGAGGAGGTGCGTCGGGTGAGGACGGGCACCATCTTGCTGGACAGCAGGCTGACCGCGGAGAAGGGCAGCAGCACCAGCCCGGCGACCACGACGGAGGCGCCCAGGCCGTAGCCGGTGCCGGTCGGGGTCTGGACGTAGCGGATCACCAGGGAGATCAGCAGGTACATCCCGACGCCCGCGACCAGGCCGGCCACGTCGGCGCTCAGCACCACGGGGTTGCGCAGGCTGCGCAGGTCGACCAGCGGGTGGGCGGTGCGCAGTTCGTGCCGGATCCAGGCGGCGAGCAGCAGCACCGACAGCGCGGCCACCGTCCACAGCCGGCCGGAGGCCCAGCCCCAGTTCTCACCCTCGCTGAGTACCAGCAGCAGGCCGACCAGGGCGAGGCTGAGCAGGACGGTGCCGGGCACGTCGAGCGGCCGCCGTTCGCGGTGCTTCGCCGGGGGCAGCACCAGGACGGCCAGCAGCAGGGCCAGGCCGCTGATCACCGCGCCGAACCAGAAGCCCGCGTGGATACCGAAGGACTGGGCGATCAGCCCGGTGATCGGGTAGCCCAGGCCGACGCCGGCCACGGTGGTGATGGACAGCAGCGCGACCGCCGAGCGGGAGGCCGCGGCGGGCAGCGCGTCCCGGGCGGTGGCGATGGCCAGCGGGGTGAGGCCGACGCCGACGCCCTGGAGCGCGCGGCCGGCGATCAGCCACCAGAAGCCGAGCGGCAGCGCGGCCAGCACGCTGCCGAGCACGACCACGGCGGCCGCCGCCAGGGTGACCGTACGGCGGTCCGGGCCGTCGCCGAGGCGGCCGAGCACCGGGGTGGCGATCGCGCCGACCAGCATGGTGATGGTCAGTGACCACTGGGCCTCGGCGAGCGAGACGTGGTCGACGGCGGCGATGGTCGGGATCATCGGGGCGCCGAGGCTGCTGATCACCGCCACCACGGCGCTGAGGAACACCAGGACGGGCACCAGGGCCCGCTCACGTCGCGTCGACAGGCCCGTCGGGGTCTCCATGGACGCGCCCTCCCTTGTCACAGATCGAGAGATCGAACCGGGGAGCGGGACGCGGCCCCGGGCACCCCGGGGCAGAGCTGACCGAGGGATGTCACCAGTCGATGTCATCAGCTGATGTCTTCACATGATGACATGGCTGGCGAGGGTTACGGGAGCGGGGTCCGAGCGGGCCCCGGGCCGGGGCCGTCCGGGTGATAGCCCGGTCGGGTCCGGGCGGCTTCACCGGGAGCGCTCGGTACGGGTGGTTGGCTGTCCGGCGGGCTGCGGCCGACCGGTCGTCGACGCCGAACGGAGCGTCGGCGCACGCCCGTTCCCTTCCCGGTGGCAGGCGGCCGACGAGCCGCGCCGCCCCGCGGATTCCCGGGCGACTGGAGGTGGTCGGTGGACACGGCGCACAACGGTGACGAACCGCCGGGGAAGCGGCCCCGACGGCTGGGCGCTGCGCTGGGCTCCCTCGGCCGGGCCGTCGGGCGCGGCCGCGCCGTGGTCACCGCCCGGGTGTCCGGCTCGGCGGCGGCGCTCGCCGAGCGGCTCGGCCGGTTGCCCGCGCCGCCCGGACCGTTCCGGCCCCGGTTCTGGCGCAGCCCGATCCGCGGGCCCTGGCTGACCTCGGTGTTCGGGCTGGTGCTGCTGCTCGGGATCCCGGTGCTCTTCGTGACCGGCGCCCTCTCGTACGCCGCCTACAACCCCGACCTCGACCCGCTCAACGACCAGACGCCGGACAAGGGCGTGCTCGGCTTCTACCTGTTCGACTGGCCGACCGATCCGTCCTGGCTGTACCGGCTCACCCAGGGCGTGCACGTGACCCTCGGCGTCGTCCTGGTGCCGGTCCTGCTGGCCAAGCTGTGGTCGGTGATCCCCAAGCTGTTCGAGTGGCCGCCGGCGCGCAGCGCGGCCCACGCGCTGGAGCGGCTGTCGCTGCTGATGCTGGTCGGCGGTGCCGTCTTCGAGTTCGCCACCGGCATCCTCAACATCCAGCTGCACTACGTCTTCCCGGGCTCCTTCTACACCCTGCACTTCTACGGCGCGTGGGTGTTCATCGCCGCGTTCGCCGTCCACGTCGCGCTCCGGCTGGGCCGGATGGTCCGCGCCCTGCGGTCCCGCTCGCTGCTGGTGGAGCTGCGCACCGGCCGCACCGGCACCCGGCCCGAACCCCCGGACGCCGACGGGCTGGTGGCGCCCGAGCCCGCCCCGCCGACGATCGCCCGCCGCGGGGCGCTCGCGCTGGTCGGCTCCGGATCCCTGGCACTGCTGGTGGTCACCGCGGGGCAGAGCATCGGCGGCCGGCTGCGCGGCACCGCCCTGCTGGCGCCGCACAACCGGGACCGGGACTCCGGGCCGAACGGCTTCCAGGTCAACAAGACCGCGGCCGCCGTCGGCGTCACGGCCGCGATGGTCGGGCCGGACTGGCGGCTGGAACTCCACGGCAGCGGGCCCGTCCGGGTGTTCACCCGGGAGCAGCTGCTCGCCCTGCCGCAGCGCTCCGCCCGGCTGCCGATCGCCTGCGTGGAGGGCTGGTCCACCGAGGACCAGCACTGGAGCGGACTGCCGCTCGCCGACCTCGCCGCCCTGGCCGGACTGCCCGACGCCGCCAACGTCCTGGTGGAATCGGTCCAGCCGCCCGGCCCGTACAGCTCCGTGGTGCTGCGGGGCAACCAGATCCGCGACCCCCGCTCGCTGCTCGCCCTGCACGTCAACGGCGCCGAGCTCTCGCTCGACCACGGCTACCCCGCGCGGATCATCGTCCCGGCCAACCCCGGTGTGAACAACACCAAATGGGTCGGCCGTCTCACCTTCCGGACGGGGCCGGCATGACCGGGCCGAGGAACCGCCGGGCGGCCTTCACCCGCTGGTACGGCGCCGGACCGCTGCACCTGCTGGCACTGCTCGCCTCCCTCGCCCTGACCGGCTACGCGGTCGAGCGGCTGGTGACGGTCCGGCCGCTCGCGGTGGCGGTCTGGTTCGTCGGCGCCGCCGTCGCCCACGACCTGATCCTGCTCCCGCTGTACTCGCTGGCCGACCTCTCGGCCCGGTCCGTGCTGCGCCACCGCGCCGTGCCGGCGCCGACGGTGGGCTGGATCAACTTCCTCCGGGTCCCGGCGTTCCTGTCCGGTCTGCTGCTGCTCGTCTGGTTCCCGCTGATCCTCGACCTCTCCGCGCCCTACCCGGGCGCCACCGGGCTCTCGGAGGGGGTCTACCTCGGCCGCTGGCTCGCCGCCACCGCCGCCCTGTTCGGGGCCTCCGCCCTCGCCCTCGCGGTCACGCTGCGCCGCGCCCGGCGTCGGGGCGCCCGCGACGTTCGGGAACCGTAAGCAGGCGCCTCGCCCTACCCGTCCCGGTCCGCTCCTACATTGGTCGGGATCGGACTCCCGAGGAGAGGTTGACGAAGGTGACGGTGCATCAGGAGGGCCCCCGGGCCGAACTGGGCGTGATCGGCGGTTCGGGGTTGTACGCGCTGCTGGAGGAGGTGGCGGAGGTGCGGGTGGAGACCCCGTACGGTCCGCCGAGCGATGCGGTGTTCGTGGGGGAGGTGGCGGGGCGCCGGGTGGCGTTCCTGCCGCGGCACGGGCGGGGGCACGGGGTGCCGCCGCACCGGATCAACTACCGGGCGAACCTGTGGGCGCTGCACTCGCTGGGGGTGCGGCAGGTGCTGGGGCCGTGCGCGGTGGGCGGGCTGCGGGCGGAGTACGGGCCCGGCACGCTGCTGGTGCCGGACCAGTTCGTGGACCGGACCTCGGGCCGGGTGCAGACCTTCTACGACGGCCGGCCGTTGCCGGACGGCTCGGTGCCGGGGGTGGTGCACGTGTCGATGGCCGATCCGTACTGTCCGGCGGGACGGGCGGCAGTGCTGGGGGCGGCGCGTTCGGCGGCGTGGGAGCCGGTGGACGGCGGCACGCTCGTGGTGATCGAGGGTCCACGGTTCTCCACCCGGGCGGAGTCGCGCTGGTTCGCGGCCAACGGCTGGTCGGTGGTCGGGATGACCGGGCACCCCGAGGCCGTGCTGGCGCGTGAACTCGGCCTCTGCTACAGCTCGTTGGCGCTGGTCACCGACCACGACGCCGGGGTGGGGAGCGGCGAGGGGGTCACCCATGCCGAGGTGCTGGAGGTCTTCGCCGGGAACGTCGACCGCCTGCGCGCCGTCCTGTTCAAGGCCCTGGAAGCCCTCCCGGTCGAGCGGGAATGCCCCTGCCCGCACGCCCTGGACGGCCTGACCACCGGTCTGCCCGGTGTCCCCGGTGACTGACCGCCCGGCGCTCACCCGGACCCTGCCCTGCGCCGCCGCCCTCGCCGCCCTGGTCGCCGCCCTCGCGGGCACCGTGACCGGCGGCGGCACGCTCGCCGACCGGGCGCCGCTGCACGACTGGTACGTCCTGGACGCCGCCCTCTTCGCCCTCGCCCTGCTCCTGCTGCGGCGGGTACCGGAGCGCCGGGTGGCACCCCTCGTGCTGGTCGGGAGCGTCCTGGTCGCCGCCGTCGGGCTGCTCGCGCCGCCGCGCACCAGCGACGACGCCTACCGCTACGTGTGGGACGGGCGGGTCCAGGCCGCCGGCATCTCCCCGTACGCCCATGCCCCGGACGACCCGGCGCTGCTCCGGCTGCGCGACCCCGGCCTGTTCCCCGCCGGGGGCGACTGCACGGCCTGGGACCAGCACCGGACCGCGGCCGGGGACTGCACCCGGATCAACCGGCCCGCCGTGCACACCATCTACCCGCCGGTCGCCGAGGCCTGGTTCCTCGCCGAGCACCCCTTCGGCGGCGGGGTGCGCGGCGTGCAGGTCGGCGGCGCCCTGCTGGCGGTCGCCACCACCGCCCTGCTGCTGCGGCGTGGTCGGCGGGCGGCGCTCTGGGGCTGGTGCCCGGGTGTGACGGTGTGGGCCGTCAACGACGCCCACGTCGACACCCTCGGCGCGCTGCTCATGGTGGCCGGGCTCGGCTGCGCCGCCCGCCGCCGGGCCGGGCCCGCCGGCGCCCTGCTCGGAGCGGCGGTGGCGACCAAGCTGCTGCCCGCCCTCGCCCTGCCCGGGGCGTTCTCGGGCCTGCTCGCCCGGCGGCCCGCCAAGCGCGACCTGGTGCTGCTCGCGGCGGCCCTCGGCACCTTCGCCGTGGTCTACCTCCCGTACGTCGCGGCCTCCGGCGTCGGCGTCCTGGGCTACCTGCCCGGCTACCTGCGGGAGGAGGGCTACGAGCAGGGCCATCTGGAGCGCTTCGGCCTGGTGCGGGCGGTGCTGCCGGACCGCTGGGCGCCGTGGGCGGCCGCCCTGGTGCTGGCCGCGGTGGTGCTCTGGGTGCTGCGCCGCGGCGACCCGGACCGCCCCTGGCGGGGCGCGCTGCTGGTGACCGGGACGGCCCTGCTGCTGGTCGCGCCCAGCTACCCCTGGTACGGGCTGCTGGTGGTGGCCCTGGTCGGGCTGGACGGGCGGTGGGAGTGGCTGGCCGTCCCCGCCGCCGGGCAGGTGCTCTACCTGGTGGGCGGCGAGGACGCCCAACGCACCGCGTACGGTGCCGCGCTGGCCTGCGTACTGGCCGTCCCGGCGCTGCGTGCACTGGCCGGGGTGTTGGGGCCCGTCCTGGGATCGCGACCGGTGCGCGAGGGCGGGCCGGAGATGACGAAAGTCTGACGGGACGCCCCCGCCACTGGCCCCGGACCGGTCCGACCTGGTCGAATCCTCCCGTGGACAGTACAGACGAAGACGGCCGGGGCACCCCGGTCGGGCGCCGGGTGGTGCTCGGCCTGCTCGGCCTCGGCGCACTCGGCGTGGCCGCCGGGCCGTTCCTCCAGCGGGTGGAGTCCGGGCTGGCGGAGCGCGACCCGAGCGGCCTGTCCGGGCTGCTGCCCGGCAACAACGGCTTCCGCTACTACTCGGTGGTGACCTCCGTCCCCGAGCGGACCGCCGCCGACTACACCCTCACCGTGGGCGGCCTGGTCGAGCGCCCCGCCACCCACCGGCTCGCCGACCTCCAGGCCATGCCGCAGCGGCGGCTGGTCAAGGACGTCCAGTGCGTCACCGGCTGGCGGGTGCCGGACACCCCGTTCGAGGGCGTGCCGCTGGCCCACCTGCTGGACGCCGCCGGGGTGCGGCCGGGCGCGAAGGCGGTGCGCTTCGACTGCTTCGACGGCGCGTACAGCGAGAGCCTCACCCTCGAACAGGCCCGGCGCGACGACGTGCTGGTCGCGCTGCGCCTCCAGGACAAGCCGATCAGCCACGACCACGGCGGGCCGGTGCGGCTGTACGTCGCGCCGATGTACTTCTACAAGTCCGCGAAATGGCTCTCCGGGATCACCGTCACGGACTCCGTCCAGCCGGGGTACTGGGAGGGCAACGGATATGACGTCGACGCCTGGGTCGGCCGGTCGAACGGGCGGGACGATGCACCGACGAGCTGAACTGGTCCTGCGCTTCACCCGGGCCGAGCGCTGGGTGCACCGCACCACCGCCGCGCTGATGGGCGTCTGCCTGGCCACGGCCGCCTGCCTCTACCTGGGGCCGCTGGCCGTGCTGGTCGGCAACCGGCCGCTGGTGGTCACCGTGCACGTCTGGTGCGGCCTGGCCCTGCCGGTGCCGCTGCTGCTCGGGCTCGCCTCCCGGGCGCTGCGCGCCGACTTCTCCCGGCTGAGCCGCTTCACCCCGGCGGACCGGCAGTGGCTGCGCGCCCTCCGGGCCCGGGCCGGACACCGCCCGGCGGGCAAGTTCAACGCCGGGCAGAAGCTGTACGCCCAGTGGACGCTCGGCTCGATGCTGGTGATCGTCGGCACCGGCCTGCTGATGTGGCTCACCCACCTCGCCCCGCCGGCCTGGCGCGTCGGCGCCACCTTCGTGCACGACTGGCTGGCCGCCGCCATCGCCGTGGTGATCGCCGGGCACGTCCGGATGGCCTGGCGGGACCGCGAAGCACGCCTCGGGATGCGCACCGGCCTGGTCGAGCGCGCCTGGGCCGAGCGTGAGCACCCGCAGTGGCGGCCCGCCCCGTCGGAGCCGGTGCGGACCGCTGCCGGGGACCCGTGGGAGTAGCCCACCTCACCTCAGCCCACCTCACCTCACCTCACCGCCCCGCCGCAGGCCGCCCCGGTCGCGGCAGGGGCAGCAGCAGCCCCCAGACGTCGCGTTCGGCCGTGGCCGACCAGACCATGTCCCCGTGGCCGTAATCCGGCACCACCCGGTAGTCGACCTTGGCGCCGCTCCGGGCGATCAGCCGGGCGCCGAGGTCGTGGTCCCCGCGGCCGAACTCGGCGTTCAGCCAGACCACTTCGGCCCGGATCGCCGCCCGGTCGAGCAGGTCGGGGCCGGCCCGGCCGGCCCAGAGCGCCGCCAGGTCGCGCAGCAGCGCGGTCGGCTGGAGTCCACTGCCGAGCCGGGCGACCGCCTGCTGCCAGACCGGGAGCGGGGAGTGGGCCAGGGTGAAGCGGTCCTCGGCGGGGGCCGCGCCGAAGGTGTAGCTGCCGGTGCTGTGGCCGCGGTGGTGGATCCAGTTGGTCGGGCCGGGCAGGTCCCGGGTGCGGATCAGCGCGTAGTGCAGCAGCCCGAGGTTGCTGAACGGCGCCGCGCCGTCCACCGGCCGGGAAAGTCCGCTCGGGGCGTCCGGGGCGGTGGCCGCGCGGGCGAACAGGCCCTTGAGCCCGGGGTCGACGGTCCATTCGCCCGCCGCCAGCCGCTGTTCGAGCAGGTCGTGCAACTCCTCGGCGCGGGACAGCAGTTCCGGATCCCGCTGCGGGTCGTACGGGCCGGTGGTGTCGAGCACCAGCACCCGCCGCGGGCCCTCGCCGCCGATCCGGGCGGCGGTGGCCAGGGCGAGCGCGGCCCCGGCCGAGTGGCCGAGCAGCTCGTACGGCAGGCCGGTGACGGAGCCGGCGGCGACGACGACCCGCTCGAGGTCCGCCCGCTGCCCGTCCAGGCCCCAGTCGGCGCACCGCGGGCCGATCCGGTCGGGGGTCAGCGCGTCCTCGCGCGGGGTGGTGCCGAGCACCAGGCAGCCGTGGTCGGCGAGGAAGCGGGCCAGGCTGCGGCCCTGGGCGGTGCAGTAGTTGGCGGCGACGTTGAGGCCGCCGCCCGGTAGCAGGTGGACGACCCGGTCCGCCGTGCGCGGGTCGCCGAGGACGTCGACGGTGAGTTGGTCCCCGGGCCCGACCGGGACGGTGAGCCGGTGGTGGTCGCGGTCGACCCGTGCGACCGCCGTGCCACCGCACCCGAGTGCCGCCGCCAGCTTCCCGACGATGTCGCTGCCCACCGCTGCCCCCTCCTGTGCCCAGCCGCCCAGCCGCCCGGTACGCCCGCGGTGCGCACCAGTGTGACGCATCCTCCGGACGGGCCCGAGGGCCGGCCGCCCCTTGCCCGGGCGGCTCAGCTCTTGCGCAGGGCGAGGAAGCGGCGGCCGTGCGAGGTCCAGCGCTCCGCCTCCGTCAGGCCCGCGGCCCGGGAGCGCCGCAGGGTGGCGGCCGTGCCGAGCCGGGCCCAGGGGAAGGCCGGGCCGAGCTGCCCGTCCGGCCCCTCCACCCGGACCACGGCCCGCTCGTCCACCTCCTCCGGCTCCACCTCCACCAGCAACAGCCCGTCCGGGGCGAGGAGTTCGGCGCTCCGGCGGAGCAGTGCGTCCGGGTCGCCGCCGATGCCCAGGTTGCCGTCGGCGAGCAGGGCGGCGCCCCAGCGGCCCTCGGCGGGCAGCCGGTCGAACACCGAGCGGCAGAGCGCCGCGCCGCCGAGGCCCACCGTGCGGGCCACCGCCGCCCTGGTCACGTCCACACCGAGCGCGGGCACCCCGAGGGCGAGCAGCTCCGCGACCAGGCGGCCGGGGCCGCAGCCGAGGTCCAGGACGGGCGCGGCGAGCCGGGCACAGCGCCGCAGCAGGCTGTGGTCGGCGCCGGCCGCCGGGGCGCACCAGCGCTCGATGTCCAGGTGCAGCCGCCGGCCGTCCTCGCGGCGCAGCCAGAGCGGGCCGAAACCGGTGCGGACGGCCTCGGCGAAGGGGTCGTCCACCCAGGGCGCGGCGAGGCTCAACCCGCCACCTCCGGAACGGAGTCGAGGGCGCGCAGCCGGGCGGCGAAGCGGCTGCGCGGGGCCTGCGCGGCGACCAGCCGGGCGTCCTCGACGGTGTCCACGTCGGTCAGCCCGGGCAGCCGGTGGACGGTCAGGCGGGCCTGCGCCAGGCGGTGCAGCAGAGCCGCGCCGGTGCCGGGGGTGGACATCGGCACGCCGTGCAGCAGCCGGGCCGCCAGCCGCTCGCTCGGCCGGGCCAGGCCCAGCGCCCAGAACCCGCCGTCGGCCGCCGGGCCGAACCAGGCGTCCACGCCCGGCCGCCGGGCGGCGGACAGCGGCTCGGCCAGTGCGGCCGGGTCCAGCTGCGGGGTGTCCATGCCGACCAGCAGCGCCGGGGCGTCCGGGGCCAGCCGGGCGGCGTGGGCGAAGGCGGCGGCCAGCCGGCGGTCCAGGCCGCCGGTGCACTGGGGGACGACCTCCCAGCCCGGCGGCAGCCAGCCGCCCGGCTCGCCGTCCAGGACCAGCAGCCGCCGGCCGGCGGGCATCGCGGTCAGGGCGTCCAGGGTGTCGGTCAGGGCCGCCTCGGCCAGCGCCGCGGCCTGCGCGGGGGTGCAGGGCGGGGTGAGCCGGGTCTTCACCCGGCCGGGCACCGGCGCCTTGGCGATCACCAGCAGGGTCGGCGGCGGCGCGGCCAGGACCGCGCGCATGTCGCGGACGGCCTGCCGGGTGCCGCGCAGGGTGCCGGTCACCTTGGAGCGGCCCGCGCGCGGCAGGTAGTCGACCGGGGTCTCGGCGATCCGCAGCCCGGCGGCCGAGGCCGCGAGGACCATCTCCAGCGGGTAGCCGGAGCGCCGGTCGCCGAGCCCGAGGGCCAGCAGCCGCTCGCGGCGGGCTGCCCGCATCGGGCCGAGGTCGTGCAGCGGGGCGCCGGTCCGCGCCCGCAGCCGCCGGGCCAGCACGGCGTTGGCGAGCCGGGCGTGCACCGGCCAGGCGCCGGCGGTGGCCGGTCGGCGGCGGCCGAGGACCAGGTCGGCCGTGCCGGCCAGCACCGGTCCGGTGACCCGGGGGAGTTGGGCGGGGTCGAGCGAGCCGTCGCAGTCCATGAAGCAGACCAACTCGGCGGTGGCGGCGCGCAGCCCGGCGTGGCAGGCGGCGCCGAAGCCGCGCCGGGGCTCCTCGACCACGGTCGCGCCGAGGGAGCGGGCCAGGTCGGCGGAACCGTCGCGCGAACCGTTGTCCACCACGACGGCCCGCCAGCCGGCCGGGATGCGTCCGAGCACCCAGGGCAGGGCGGCGGCCTCGTCCAGACAGGGCAGCACGACGTCGACGACCGGGGCAAGGGGGAGGGGAGGAGTCACGCCGGTCACGCTAACCGCGCCCGGCGCCGTCGGAGCCGAGCCGCGCCCTTACGGAAGTACGACGTCGGGGCGGTGCGCCCCGTTCGGGGGACGGCCGGGGCGCCGCCGCGCCGGGCGGGGGATCTTACGGAACTCGGACGTGTCGTCCGGGTGGCCGCCGGTGGCCGCCGTCGGCTCGTATCCTCGGCGAGGTGAACGAGAGCCCCACCGCCGCCGCACCGGCGCCCGCCGCCGACCCGGAGCCCGCCGTTGGTCCGGCGCCCGCCGCCGGCCCGGCCCGGCCCGGCCGCATCCTGGTGGTCGACGACGACCCCACGGTGGCCGAGGTCGTCGCCGGCTACCTGACCCGCGCGGGCCACCACGTCGACCGCGCAGCCGACGGCCCCCAGGGCCTCGCCCTGGCCCGCACCGCCCCCCGGCCGGACCTGGTGGTCCTGGACCTCATGCTGCCGGGCATCGACGGCCTGGAGATCCTCCGCCGGCTGCGCACCGACCCGGACGGCGCCGAACTGCCGGTCGTGCTGCTCACCGCCAAGGGCGACGAGACCGACCGGATCCTCGGGCTCGAACTCGGCGCGGACGACTACGTCACCAAGCCGTTCAGCCCGCGCGAACTGGTGCTGCGGGTCCAGTCGGTGCTGCGCCGCTCCCGCGCGGGCGCGGCGGGGGCGGCGGGGGCGTCGGCCGGGCCGGCCGGGCCGGGCGGCGGGCGGCTGGTCTCGGGCGACATCGCGCTCGACCCGCAGGCCCGCCGGGCGTACCGGGGCGGACGCGAACTGGCCCTGACCCTGCGGGAGTTCGACCTGCTGGCGTTCCTGCTCCGACACCCGCACACGGTGTTCTCCCGGCAGGAGCTGATGGAGCGGGTGTGGGGCTGGGACTTCGGCGACCTCTCCACGGTGACCGTCCATGTGCGCCGGGTGCGCGAGAAGATCGAGGACGACCCGGCCGCGCCGAGGCTGGTCTCCACGGTGTGGGGCGTCGGCTACCGCTACGACCCGGCACCGGCCGAGGGCGCGCCCACCGGCGGGAAGGGCGGCCCGGCGTGAAGGACCTGCTGCTGATCGCGCTGTTCGCCGCGCTCGGCGCGGGCGGGGCGGGCCTGCTCGGCTGGGCGGCCGTCCGGCTGCTGCGCCGCCGCTCGCTCGCGCTGTCGCTGTTCAGCGTCGCCGCCGTGACCGTGCTCGCGGTCACCTCCGGGACCTTCGCGGTGGCCCAGGCGATGTTCCTGTCCCGGCACGACCTCGGGGTGGTGATCACGGTGCTGGCGATGGCCGCCGTGGTCTCGCTGGCCACCGCCGCGCTGCTCGGCCGTCAGGTGGTGGCCGGGAGCCGGGCGTTGACCGTGGCCGCCCGGACGGTCGGCAGCGATGTCGGGTTCGCCGCGCCCGAGCGCCCGCTCGGCCTGGAACTGGCCCAGCTCGGCGCCGAGTTGGCGGCCACCAGTGCCAGGCTGGCCGAGTCCAGGGCGCGCTCGCAGGCCCTGGACACCTCCCGGCGGGAGCTGATCGCCTGGATCTCGCACGACCTGCGTACCCCGCTGGCGGGCCTGCGCGCCATGGCGGAGGCCCTGGAGGACGGCGTCGCCGAGCACCCCGAGGAGTACCTGCGGCGGATGCGGACCGAGGTCGAACGGCTCACCGGGATGGTCGACGACCTCTTCGAGCTCTCCCGGATCCAGGCGGGCGCGCTGGCCCTGTCGGTGTCCCGGGTGTCCGTGTACGACCTGGTCGACGAGGCGCTCGCCGGGGCCCATCCGCTGGCCCGGCAGCGCGGGGTCCGGCTGGAGGGCGGGCAGGTCGCCGCCGAGCCCGTCGAGGTGGACTCCGGGGAGATCACCCGGGTGCTGGGCAACCTGCTGGTCAACGCGATCCGCTCGACCCCGGAGGACGGCGTGGTCGCGGTCTCCGCCCGTCGGGAGGCGGACGAGGTGGTGCTCGCCGTCACCGACGGCTGCGGCGGTATCCCGGAGCCGGACCTGCCCCGGGTGTTCGAGACGGGCTGGCGCGGCAGCGCCGCCCGCACCCCGCCGCCGGCCGGGCCGGACGGCGCCCGGGAGCGGGGCCAGGGCGGGGCCGGGCTCGGGCTGGCCATCGTCCGGGGCATCGTGGAGGCCCACGCCGGGCAGGCCCGGGTCCGCAACGTCGCCGGGGGCTGCTGCTTCGAGATCGTCCTGCCGGCCGCCCGGGGCTGAGCGCCGCCGGGCGGGCGGTCATCCTGGGCGGCTCACTCTGGGCGGCCCCCTCGCCCGCGCTCGCCCGGAATCCCGCCCGGAGGCGCTCAGGCGCGCTGCGCCGCCGCCGCGAACTCCACCATGCCGTCGGCGAAGCCCACCCGGGCCCGCCAGCCCAGCTCGGCGCGCAGCCGCGCCGAGTCCGCGGTGATGTGCCGGACGTCGCCGAGCCGGTACTGCCCGGTCACCACCGGCGCCGGCCCGCCGTGGGCGGCGGCCAGGGCCCCGGCCATCTCGCCGACCGTCCGGACCTCGCCGCTGCCCGTGTTGTACGCCCGCACGCTGCCCGGGGCCCGGTCGCCGACCGCCGTGAGCGCGGCCAGGTTGGCCGCCGCGACGTCCCGGACGTGGACGAAGTCCCGGCGCTGCCCGCCGTCCTCGAACACCCGGGGCGCCTCGCCCCGGGCCAGCGCCGAGCGGAACAGCGAGGCCACCCCCGCGTACGGGGTGTCGCGCGGCATCCCCGGGCCGTACACGTTGTGGTAGCGCAGCGTCAGGAGCCGGCCGCCGCAGGCGCGGGCCCAGGCGCCGGCCAGGTGTTCCTGGGCGAGCTTGGTGGCGGCGTAGACGTTGCGCGGGTCGGCCGGGGCGTCCTCGGCGACCAGGCCGGGGCGCAGGCCGGCGCCGCACTCGGGGCAGGGCGGCTCGAAGCGTCCGGCGTCCAGCTCGCCGGGGTGCCGGGGGCCGGGGGAGACCTCGCCGTGTTCGGGGCAGTGGTAGCGGCCCTCGCCGTAGACCACCATCGACCCGCCGAGGACGAGGCTGCGCACCCCCGCCCGGGCCATGGCGGCGAGCAGGACGGCGGTGCCCAGGTCGTTGCAGCCCGCGTAGGCGGGCGCGTCGTCGAGGTCCAGGCCGAGCCCGACCATGGCGGCCTGGTGGCAGACCGCGTCCACCCCGGCCAGCGCGGCCTCGACCGCCTCGGCGTCCCGGACGTCCCCGTGCCGGAAGTCGACGCCGTCCGGCAGCGGGGGCACCGCCCCGGTGGGGTGGACGGCGGGCAACAGTGCGTCCAGCACGCGGACTTGGTGGCCCGCTGCCGTGAGGGCACGTACCACGGCCGAACCGATGAACCCGGCGCCGCCGGTGACCAGAATCCTCATGACCGGGGACGCTACCGCCCTCGACCCCGGCGGAGGGCCGATCCGGGGGCCGTGTCACGCTTCGGTAAGGAACCGCGCGTCGGTAAGGAACCGCGCGCAGGCGCCGGGTCGGGCCGACCCGGTTGACGGCGAGGTAGCGCTGGGTAGAGATGACATGTACGCTGCGTGTCGCCGGATGAACAGTCGACGGGCCCGGCCGCTGCTCCGTGGGGGGAGTCACGCCCAGGCCCGGTCGCCGGTCGGGGCTCGGTCGCACTCGTGGGGGAGTTGCGGCCGGGCCCGTATCCGGATGTCAGTACTGTGCCCGCCGGCTCGCCCCGCCAGACCTGACAACCGTCCAGCGGGAGACCGGTTCCAGGCGCATCCGTCCAGAACGGCCGCTCGGCGGACCGGAGTTGAACGGGCATCGCGCGCCGGTTCGGGCGGTCAGAGGCGCAGCTCCATCCGCTGCTCCACGGTGTCCAGGCCGAACTTGCGGGCCGGGCGGGAGAGGGCCAGTTCGAACCCGGCCGTCGCGTACAGGTGGTGGGCGGCGTCGAGGCCGGCGATCGTCCAGAGCAGGACGCCGTCGTACCGGCGGTCGCGGGCCTCGGTCAGGGCGAGTTCCAGCATCCGGCGGCCCAGGCCCCGGCCGCGGGCCACCGGGTCGAGGACCACCCAGCGCAGCTGGCCCCAGCCGGGGCGCTCCTCGGCCCGGACCAGCCCGACGGCGCCGACGACCCGGCCGTCCAGCTCGGCGACCCACAGGCGCCCGGGCGCCGCGGAGCCCTCGACGGCGCTGGCCAGCACCAACTCGGCCATGCCGGCGGCGACATAGGCCTCCATGGTGGCGTCCATGCCGTACTCGCGGGTGTACAGGACGCCGTGCAGGGCCGCGACGGCGCCCAGGTCCCCGGGCCGGTCGGCCTCGCGGACGGTTGCGGTTCCGGGTGCGGTGGTGGCCATGGCTCCATCCCCTTCCACTGAAACACTCGTTTCAGTGGAACGATAGACCACGTGTCCACCCCAGCCACCGCACCCAGCCACCCCGCGCCGCGCCGCCCGTCGATGCGCCGCCCGTCGCCGCGCCGCGAGGACCTGCTCGCCGCGACCGTCCGCTACGTGGCCGAGCACAACGTGTCCGACCTCTCGCTGCGCCCGCTCGCGGCCGAGATCGGCACCAGCCCGCGCGTGCTGCTCTACCTCTTCGGATCGAAGGAGGAACTGGTCCGGGCGGTGCTGGCGGTCGGCCGGGCCGAGCAACTCGCGCTGCTGGAACGCTCGGAGGAGGAGGGCGGCAGTGCCCGGGAGACCCTCGAACGGCTCTGGGCCTGGCTGGCGGACCCCGCGCGCCGGGGCGCGCTGCGGCTGTTCTTCGAGGGGTACGTCCGCGCCTTCGGGCAGGTCGAACCCTGGCGGGACTTCGGCACCGCCTCGCTGGCCGAATGGCTCCCGCCGCTGGCCCGGGTGCTCGACGGCACCCGGGCCAACCCCACCGTGGTGCTCGCCGTGCTGCGCGGGCTGCTGCTGGACCTGCTGGCCGGTGAGGGCGAGGCCCACGCGGCACGGGTGCAGGCCGCCTGGCGGGACGTCCTGGACGCCACCCTCGGCTGAGGCCGGACGGCTGCGGCCGTGGCCGGGGCGCTCAGACCATCCGGGCCGTGGTCGGGGTGGTGTCCGCCCCCTGGCGGCGGGCGTCGCGCCGGGCCAGCCCCGGGGTCGGGCCGGTGCCCAGGACCCGGCCGGCGCCGAGGGCCAGCCAGCTGCCCGGCGGCGTGCCCTCGGGCACGGGCGCGGCCAGCGCGGCCGCGAGTTCGATGCCGGACGGCGCCGGTGCCGGGCCGGGCCGGCCCTCGCGCCACCGGGCGGTGCTGCGCTCGCCGCCCGAACGCCGCCGCCAGTACAGGTGCTGGGCGACGATCAGCGGCCCCAGCGCGGTCAGCAGCGGGAAGCCGCCGGACAGCACGCCGAGGGCGAAGCAGGTGCTGACGGCGCTGGTCACCAGGACGCCCGCGAGCGCGGCGGACCAGGCCGCCGCCCGGCCGTACGCCTTCGCCGCGACCAGCGGGAACAGGACCAGCAGCAGCAGGTCACCGAGGCCGACCGCGACCGGCCGGTCCCCGCCGGTGAGGGCCAGCACCGGCGCGAACGGGCGGTCCTGGACCTGGGTGAAGAAGCGCGCCGTGGTGTCGGTGAGTGTGGTGGCGGCCAGGTCGTACCCGGTGAGCGCGGCGGCCAGCGCCGCGGTGTGCCCGGCCCGCAGCCCGCTCTGCGTCCACAGGTTGGCGACCCCGACCACCGCGACGGCGATCAGCAGGCCGCTGCCCGCCCGGGCGCCGCCCGGGTGGCCGGTCAGGGCGGCCAGCGCGGTCGCGGCGGTGCCGGCCAGGGCGGCGCCCCAGGACCACGGCGTGGCCCGCAGCCCGGCGGCGGTGAGCAGCGGGGCGAGGGTGAACTGCACGGCCAGGCACAGCACCAGGCCGAACACGGCGGAGACGGCCGCCCCGGGCAGCGCGGCGTACAGCAGCGGCGCGACGACCACGCCCGCGCACAGCACGGCGACGTCGCCCCCGGTGTACACCCCGACCGGTGGCCGGGGCATCCGGACCCGGGCCAGGTAGCGGGCCGCGACGGCGATCTCGACGGCTACGGCGGCGCTCAGCGCGGTGAGCGTGAGGGGGCTGACGCTCATTCAACGCCTCCTGGGGTCGGTGGCGCCCGGTGCCTCGAAGCTGTGCTCGCGCAGGTCGGCGCGGACGGGCGCGGTCGGCGGCATGGTGGCCCGGTCCTCGTGCGGCACGATGGCGGACAGCCGCAGGCCGGCCGCCGCCGCCCGCACCTCCAGCCGCCCGAGCAGGGCGGTCGCGGGCAACCGGGGGACCAGCAGGTGCAGTCGCGCCGGGCCCGCCGGGCCTTCGGGCCCCTCGGTGAGCGCGTACCGGGCGGGCAGCGGGACTTCGGGCTCGGCCTCCACCAGGTCGAGCACCTCGCGGGTGGTGACGGCCGTGCTCAGCGGGCCGGACCAGCGGCCGAGGATCCCGGAGGTGGCCGGCAGATGGGCGAGTTCGCAGTCCGGCGGCTCGTCCGGGAGCCGGACCAGGTCCCCGGTGGCGTACCGCAGCAGCAGGGTGCACTCGCGGTAGGGCACGTACGGGGTGTGCACCACGATGCCGATCCCGCCCGGGGCGGTCGGCTCCCCGCTGACCGGGTCGAGCACCTCCAGGTGCCCGAACTCGGTGGTGTGGTGCAGATGGCCCTCGGTGCAGGGGCTCGCGCCCGAGGGCAGGATCTCGGTCATCAGGTACGCCGAGTCCACGGCCGCGCCGAACACCGCCTCGGCCCGGCGGCGCAGCGGCGCGGACAGCACCTCGCCGCCGACGCTGACCGACTCCAGCCCGAAGTCGCCGCGCTGCCACTTCTGTTGCTCGGCCTCCTGGACCAACGCGGCCAGGTAGGAGGCGGAGGTGGTCAGGTGGGTGATCTGCGGGGCCCGGCCGGGCAGGCCGAGCGGGGCGGCCAGCCGGTCCAGCGCCAACGCCGGGTCGACGGTGCCGAACTGGACGAAGCCGGCGCCGGCGCGGGTGGTCGACTCCTCGGCGTAGACCAGCGGCAGGGTGGCGCGCGAGCAGCCCGCGTAGGCGACGGTGTGGCGCGGCCGCAGGCCGAGGCCGAGCACGGCGGAGATGGTGCTGAACGCGATGGCAGTCTCGATCTCGGCCCGGGAGAACCACACCGCGGTCGGGGTGCCGCTGGTGCCGGTGGTGAGCGCCATCAGGGCGGGTGTGGCGGCGGCGGAGACGAAGGCGGCGGGCAGCGCTCTCAGCGCCTGCTTGGGGGTGACCGGCACGCGTGACCAGTCCTCCGGCTCCAACTTCGCCGGATCGAGGTCGAGTTCGGCGAACAGTCGGCGGTAGTAGGCGGTGTGCCGGACGGCGGTGCGGGCGGTGGCGCGCAGGCTGCGCCGGGTCACCTCGCGGCGCAGCTGGGGGTCGACCTGCCCGGCCCGGCCGGGCAGCAGCGCCGAGTCCTCGCCGGGCTCGCCGAACTCGGCGATGGTGTCGACCAGGTCACGGGCGAGCCGCTCCAGGTCGCCGGGGCGGATCCGGCGGTTCGTCAGAATCGCTGCGCCGTAGCGCAGTTGGCTCATGGCGGTCGCAAACAAGCGGGCTCCCCGGGCCAGGGTCGGAGGGTGGACCACCCGGCCCTGGCCGGGGTCGGCCGGATCAGGCCATGTGCAGGAACATCGCCGCGGTGAGGGTGCTGTAGGCGTACTTGAGGTAGTGCTTGACCATGGTCGGTTCCTCCTCCGTGCGGGCGCGCGGCCGCAGGGGTCGCGCGCTGCGGTGTCGCCCGCGGCCGAGAAGTGGTCGGCGGGCAGCGGCAGTGTAGGCACGGGGCGGGGCTTCGGAACAGCCCATGTGCATGCGTAATTCTCCGCCGATTCACCTCAGTTGTCGGCGGGCGCCGATGGCCCGGCGCCCGCCGTTGCTCAACCGCGCTCCGCCGGAGTCGAGTCGACTCGGCTGAAAGCCCAGGTCCGGGAAGCCGTAGGCGTCCCACGGCGCACCCCCCGGGTGGAGGGCGCGGCCGGACGTCACCGTGCCGCTACTCGTGCCGCAGGGCGCCGGGGCTCATCAGGCGCAGCAGCTGCGGCAGCCCGAGGACGGTGGTGAGCAGCACCGCGGCGGCCGCGATCGCCGACATGGTCAGCATCGCGCCCCAGTCCACCGCCGCCGAGACGCCCGCCGAGTACTGCAGCACCGCCCCCATCAGCAGGCCCGCGACGGCCGCCAGCGCCAGGCCCAGGGCCATCGGGACCAGCGTCTGCCACAGCACCGACAGCCCCAGGACGCGCCGACGGGTGCCGACCGCGTTCAGCACGCCGAGGACGCGGCGCTGCTCCCGGAAGCGCTCCAGCTGGCCGACCAGCAGGCTGAGCGACACCAGCAGCAGGGTGATCGTCGAGCCGGCCGTCAGCAGCCGTTTGACCGCCAGATAGGTGGGGTCGAGCGTCCGGTCGAGCGGGAACTCGGCCCGGGCCTGCGGGTCGATCGCCATCACGGCGGTGGTCAGCCGCTCCTCGGCGTCCGGCAGCCCGTCCGCGAGCGACACCAGGACGGTCGCGGGCTGCCCGCGCAGCGCTTCGGCGGGGACGGCCGCTGGGGTGAGGAGCAGCAGGCCGGCGCCGATCCGCCGGTTGGGGTCCGCGCCCTCGACGGCCGGAACGGTGGCGGTCACGGCGGGCAGCGGGAAGGCGGCCGGCTCGCCCGAGCCGCGGAAGTGGGCGGCGTGGACGACGGTGCCGGGCCGGACCGGTTCACTGCCCCGCCGCGCCGGACCCTGGACGGCGAAGGAGTCCCCGTCCTTGCAGTCGGGCAGGGTCGCGAGCTCGCGCAGTACGGGGCAGGAGGCGATCCGGACCGAGGGCAGCTCCCAGGACTTGGCCGTCGCACTCTCCAGGGAGAACCCGGTGAAGGCGGCGGCGGCCCTCACCCCGGGGCTGTGTGTCAGGCGCTCGGCGAGCTGCTCCGCCCGGGGCCCGCCGCCGGGGAAGTCCACCGACTGCCGGTACGGCCCGGCGGCGACCTGTGGCCGGGCTCCGGCCTCGTAGCGTGCGCCGATGCCGAGGAAGAGGGTCTGCAGGGCGATCGCCCCGGCGACGGCCACCACGATGCCGCTGACCGCCGCGGCGGCCGGACCGGAGCCCAACTGGAGGCGGCGGAGGGCGAGTTGCCAGGAGAGCGGGCCACCGCCGACCCGCCGGGTGACGGCCTCCACCAGCCAGGGCAGCAGGGTGCAGACACCGACCAGCATCAGCAGCACACCGGACGCCACCAGGATCGAGCCCCGGGTGTCGCCCACCGGGTCGAGGACGCCGGTGCGCGGGAGGGCGCCTGGCACGGCCTGCGCGGGCAGGGTCAGGGCGAACACCGTCACGGCCAGCCCGGCGAGCGGCAGCATCAGCCGCCAGCCGATCCGGCGCCGGGCGGGGCCGGCGCGGCGGACCGTACCGAGCGGGTCGACGGTGGCCCGGCGCATGGCCAGCAGGGTGACGCCGATGCCCAGCAGCGGCACGACCACGGCGATCGCGGCGGCGATCGCGGGCTGCGGCGCGACGTCCTCGGGGTAGAAGCTGAACCCGGCCAGCCGGATCCGGCCGATCAGCTGACGGCCGAGCAGGAACAGCGCCGCGCCCGCGACCAGGCCGAGCACCGCGCCCACGAGGGACTCCCCGGCGGCGAGCCGCGCGGTCATCCGGCGGTCCGCTCCGCCCAGCCGCAGGGCGGCGAGCCGGCGGTCGCGCCGTTCGCCGCCGAAGCGCGCGGCGGCGGCGAGGAAGACGCCGACCGGGGCCAGCATCACCGTCAGACCGACGGCGTTGAGCAGGATCAGCTTGGGATCCATCGGTTTGGGCGGCGAGAAGTGGCCGAACTCGGTGATCCGCAGGGCGCCGGTGTCGACCGAGAGGTGGTCGCCGCCGAGGACGTAGGCGGCCTGGCCGGGCCCGAGCAGGCCGGCCGACCCGATGGTGCCGACCACCGGGTGGGGGAGGCGGTCGCGCAGCAACTGGTTGGCCGGGTCCGCGAGCAGCTCGGCCAGCGCCGGGGAGACGACCATCTCACCGGGCCGGGGGTAGCCGGCCACTCCCGGCGGGAGCGCCGCCCGCGCCCCCTCGGGCTGGACGATCCGGCCGCGTACGGGCGTGCCGTGGAAGGTGGTGTCGGCGACCGCGATCAGGACGGTCCGGTCCCCGGGGGTCGGCAGGTCCTCGTCGTGGAAGGTGTCGTTCTGGATGTACAGCCGCTGGTCGCGGTGGTGCACGATGCCCGGGAAGGAGGCGGTGAACAGCAGCAGGGCCACGCCCAGCCCGACGCCCAGCGCGGTGAGCAGCAGTCGGCCCCAGCCGTCCCGCCCGCTGGTGACGGCCAGTCGGACGCCCAGGCCCAGCTGGTCCAGGAACGGCGAGCGGACCTCGGGCCCGTCGGCGGCGCTCACCGGGCGGGGGCCGGGTCGAGGGTGCGGCCGTCCCGGACGACGATCTCCCGGTCGGCGTAGGCGGCGACCCGCATGTCGTGGGTGACCAGCACGACGGCCGCGGCGGTCTCCCG
The DNA here is from genome assembly GCF_040637885.1 of Kitasatospora sp. NPDC028055. Taxonomy (NCBI): domain Bacteria; kingdom Bacillati; phylum Actinomycetota; class Actinomycetes; order Kitasatosporales; family Streptomycetaceae; genus Kitasatospora; species Kitasatospora sp. NPDC028055. The sequence goes on from NZ_JBEZXE010000018.1 coordinate 55,807, forward strand.
GGCGGCGCGGGTCAGCAGCTTCATGACGCGCTCGCCGTTGAGGGAGTCGAGGGCGCCGGTCGGCTCGTCGGCGAACACCGCCTTGGGACCGGTGATCAGGGCGCGGGCGGCGCCCACCCGCTGGCCCTGGCCGCCGGAGACCTCGCCGGGGCGCTTGGCGGCGAGGTCCGCGACCTCCAGCCGCTCCAGCCATTCGGCGGCCCGGGCCTCGGCGGCCCTGCGGCGGAGGCCGTTGAGGCGCAGCGGCAGCGCGACGTTCTCCAGGCAGGTGAGTTCCGGGACGAGCTGGCCGAACTGGAACAGGAAGCCGAACTCGGTGCGCCGCAGCGCGCTCAACCGGCCGTCGGAGTGGGTGGTGAGGTCGCGGCCCTGGTAGCTGACGGTGCCGCGGTCGGGCCGGGTGATGCCGGCCAGGCAGTGCAGCAAGGTGGACTTCCCCGAGCCGGACGGGCCCATCACGGCGACGAGTTCACCGGCGGCGACGGTCAGGGAGGCGCCGTCGAGGGCCGGGGTCAGGCCGAAGGACTTGTGCAGGTCCCGGGCCTGGAGCAGGGGTTGGTCGGTGGTCAACGCGGCTTCTCCGTCAGGCGGGTGGTGAGGTCGTCGAGGCGGGCGGCGGTCAGCTCCAGCCAGCGCAGGTCGGCCTCCAGGTGGAACAGGGCGTGGTCGCAGATCAGTTCGTCGGTGAGGTCGCCGCCGAGTTTGCGGCGGGTCAGCTCGCGCATCGTCCGCAGGTGTTCGGCCCGCTGGACGTCCAGCACCTCGGTCGCCGAGCGACCGGTCAGGATGGCGAGCACGACCTTGTGGTAGAGCGTGCTCTGCAGGTACGGCTGCGGGTCCTCCGGGCGGGCGAGCCAGCCGGCGAGGTCGGTGACGCCCGCGTCGGTGATCGCGTACCGCTTGCGGTCCGGGCCGCCGCCGGCCTCGACGCCCTCCACCACGACCAGGCCGTTCTTCAACAGCCGGGAGAGGGTGGCGTAGACCTGGCCGTAGTGCAGGGCGCGATCGCGTCCGAAGTGGTCGTCGTAGAGCCGCTTGATGTCGTATCCGTGGCGGGGCTGGTCTTCCAGCAGTCCGAGGAGCATCTGTCCTAGTGCCATGATCGTTGACTATACACAGCAGCTATACATGGTGTGTATAGCCGGGCGTACGACCCCGCCGGGCGTGCGACCCCGCTGGGCGTGCGACCCGGCCGGGCATGCCGCCCCGCCGGACGGCCGTCGCCCTGGCGCACCGACGGCTACGGCCGCCCGCGCAGGGCGGCCGACGAGGTCACCCGCCGCGCTTGATCCACTCGCCGCGGTCCGACGGGTAGTCGAAGCCCGGGCGGTCGACGTCGGCGCTGGTACGGAAGGGCGTACCGCCGTTGTCGATGCGGACGGTGCCGTGGCGGTCGCCGCTGGACCAGTCCAGGGTGAGGTCCCAGCGGACGTCGTGCGCCTTGGTGTGGGCGGTGACGTAGAAGACCTCCGGGTCGGACCTGCTGACCTTGTACGGGAAGTCGCGCTGTCCGCCCTTGACGGTGACGACGGGACTGCCCCGGTCGAGGTCGATGTCGAAGGACTTGGTGTCGACGCCGCCGCCGCAGCCGATGCCCATCGAGTAGTCGTTCCAGGCCAGCGGCGCGCCCTTGGCGGTGACGCGCACGTGCAGTCCCAGCAGGACGACCGTGTCCGTACCGGTGCCTTGGACGGTGAGGGCGACCTCCTGCTCGCCGGCGGACACCGCGCCGTAGGCGGCGGCCCAGCGCGTCGCGTCGCGCTCGGGGGCGGGCGGGCCGACCTGGGCGGGCCCGCTGTTCACCAGGAAGTGCTGGCTGCACGGGTCGGCGTAGACGTACGGGCGGGTGTCGACGGTGAGCGGCGCGGGGCCGCTGTCGGTCGGGGTGCCGGTCGGAGTGGGGCCGGCCGCGCCGGTCGTGGCCGAGCTCCCCGTCGTCGCTGCTGTCGGCGCTGTCGTTGCCGCCGTCGCTGCTGCCGTTGCACCGGCGGCCTGCTGGTCGCCCTTCGCCTCGCCCCCGGCGCCCCAGTTCATGGGTCGCGCGACGACCAGTACGGCGGCCAACAGGGCGACGGCCGTGGCGGACACGAGCAGCGGGTGGCGGCGCCGACGCGTCGGGGCGGGCGGCTCCGGCGCCACCGAGACCACCGGCTCAGCCTCCGCCGTGGGCAGGTTCGCCTCCGCCGTGGGCAGGTCGGCCACCGCGGGCTGGTCGGCCGCAGTGCCCTCCGGCGCCCGCTGCTCGGCCCGGCGCCCCCGGACCGCGTCGGCCAGGATCCAGCTCCGGTGCAGCTCCACGACTTCCTCGGGGGTCGCCCGGCACAACCGCGCGAAGCGCTCCACCGAGGCGAACTCGTGCGGCAGTGCCGTTCCGTTGCAGTAGCGGTGCAGCGTGGAGGTGCTGGTGTGCAGCCGCTTGGCCAGCGTCCGGTAGCTCAGCCCCGAGCGCGTCTTGAGCTCGCTCAGCAGCCGCGCGAACTCCTCCGCCTCCGTAGTCCACGTCCCGTCCGACACCCGACGTCCCCCGTTCCCCGCGTCCCGCCCCCGCCGGCCCGGCCCCTTTGCGCGTTACCGCTGTTCAGGGCCGGTATCGGCATCCCACCTTACTCATCGTGCTGATGGACGTGGCAGTCGGCACGACCGGTTGCGCGAGCGCCGGTGATCCGATTTCCAGCAGGACCGGATCCGGTGGAGATCGGCCAGCCAGCCAGCCAGCCAGCCAGCCGGCCGGCCAGTCGGCCGGCCCGGCACCGACCCCGGTCGATCGGCTCCGGGCGGGCTCGGGCACCATGAGCGGATGCCGAACACCGCAGCACGCACCGCCCTTCTCGATCACCTCCGCCGGACACTCCCCGGTCGCGTCATCGACGAGGTCCCCGGTGTGGACGGGCCGATCGAGGACCGCGTGCCCGGATTCCGGGTGTTCCGGGTCCATCCCGCGTATCCGGGCGACTGGTGGCTGTACGTGACGTCGGGGTGCTGGGAGGCGACCCAGCACGACGGCCACGGCACGGAGTTCTTCCTCGCGGCGCCGCGAGACGAATGGATCAACCTGGAGAGCATCACCGTCAACGCGTACTACCACTGCGGACCGGTGCACCAGCGACTCGACGTCGGACACACCGTCCCGATCGGCCGCCCGTGGCTCGACGAATCCGCCTGCGACCACTACCTGGTGAGCCTGCCGTACCCCTTCGGTCCCGACTTCGAGGTCTGCACCTGGGAAGGCGGAGCCCACGCCCGCATCCTGTGGCTGTTGCCGATCACCGAGGCGGAGAAGGTCTTCCGGCGGGAGAGGGGACTCGAGGCGCTCGAAGTCCGTTTCGACGAGCAGTCCATCGACCCGGTCGATCCCGGGCGCGCCTCCGTGGCCTGAGCGGAGGCCGGACAATTCGCATGACAACTGCGGCCGCTTCCCCGATCCTTGGCCGATGCCCAAGGAACCGGATGTCCTCGACCTGAGGCTCCTCCACCCACCGCCCGAGGACCGCCATCTGGAGGTCCGGCCGATCGTCAACGGTCGGGACCTCCTGGCGGAGGCGTCCCCCCAGGTCGTCGGCGGCCCCCGGTCTGGCTGCTCAGGTGGGACTGCGAGGTGGACGCCGTCTGGTCCCACCGGGAGAATCCCGATCTGATCCACCTCGTCCTGCTGCACCCCCACGACCGGTACGAAACGGACCTGCCCTGGGTCCAGTTCGGCATCACCCTCCCGGTCTCCGCCGACGACCCGTCGGCCCAGGCCGAGCAGTTGGAGGCCCGGCTGACCGCGGCCGACCCGCGCGCCACCGCCCAGGTCTGGGGCGGTTCGCACCACGCCGAGCAACTGGGCTACCCGTGGCCGCCGGTGGATCCGGATTTCGGCTGAACGCCCCGGGGATCGGCATGGGGAGCGGCAGGCGGCGCGGGGCACGCCCGTGGGCCGCTCACGGCAGCCGGTGCACCGGGGAAGTCCGGCGGACGTGCACGAGCACGTCGAACGCCTCGGCCAGCGAGTCCACGGCCAGGTGCTCGACGGCGTCGCGTTCCGGGGTGTAGATGCCGCTGATCACCCGGGCCTTGGCCGGGCCGTCCCACTCGCGGCGGACGTCCTCCCGGCGCAGGTCCAGCCAGCGGGCGGGCAGGCCGGGCTCGCCGAGCTTCGCGTCGACCAGGTCCGCGGCCGGGGCGGGGGCGACCACGGCGCCGAGGTCGCCGTGGTGGAAGCCGATCGCCACGGAGACGTACCCGGCGCCGTAGCGCTTGCGGAGCAGGCTGCCGGCGGTGGCCTGCGGGCCGCGCTCGGCTGCGACGCCGAGCGTCGCTTCGGTTGCCGCGGTGTGCGCGATGCCGTCCCAGTAGACGGTGCGCAGGCCGGTGCGCTGCTGGAAACCGGCGATGGTCCCCGCCCACAGTTCGGCCTCGCCCGCGTAGTTGCCGCGCCCGGCGACGCTGTGCTCGTGGAAGTCCACGATCAGCCGCACCCTGGCGACGGCGTCACCGGCACCGGTGCTGGCGCCGGTGTCGGCTCCGGCCAGGGACTCGACCAACGCCCGTGCGTCGCGGGCGTGTTCGGCGAACGGCCGACCGGGATGGATGCCCCGCGCCCGCTGCACGTGCTCGTCGATCCGGTGGGCCGTACGGATCGGCTCCAGGTGGGCCGCCAGTTCCGCGAGCCGCTCCGGCGCCACCGTGCGCACGTACGCCAGGACGGCGTCGTAGTCGGCGTCCCCGGCCTGGACCGGCTTCACGCCGAGGATCCGGACCGGGTCGTCCGGGTGGTCACTGTTGAAGTCCCGGATCCACTTCAGGGCCCCGGCCATCTCCTCGGTGCGCCCCGGCCGCCAGGCCCCGGCCAGGGCGTCCGCCGCCGAGCCGACGCCGCCGCGCACGTAGGCGTCGAGGGCCTGGCCGACTCCCGCGCTGTCCTGGACGGCCAGGGCGCGGAAGCCGTGGTCCCGGACGAGTCGGCGGAAGAGCTGCTCCCGCACCCCGAAGGTCTCCCGGGAGAAGCGGGTGGACTCGCCGAGGCCGACCACCGCCGCCCCGGCGGCCAGCCGCCCGGCGAGCGCGTCGAGTTCGGTGGCGGGCAGGGGCAGGGGCAGGGGCAGGGGCACGGTGTCGGCGTGGGGCAGGGTGTCGGCGTGCTGGCGGGGAGCTGCGGTGTCGTTCGGCATGTCGATCAGTCTCGACCCTCAAGCTGACTTGAGGTCAAGGGCCGGGCGAGGGTGGTGTCGAGCCAGTCGAAGGTGATCTGCTGGAAGCGCGCCATGGCGCCCATGTGGCAGTGCTCGCCCGCGCCTTCGGACTCGGGGAGGGTGATCAGGGTGTGCGGGCAGGTGAGGGCGGCCGCGACCCGCTGGGCCTCGCCGCGGAAGAACTGGTCGTCCTCGGCGTCGAGGACGAGCGTGGGGCAGGCGATGAGCGGGGCGACGCCTTCGAGGGTGTAGGCGGCGGTCCGGCGGATGTACTCCGAGGCGGAGGCGGCGCCGAAGGTCCACACACCGTTGCACAGGGCCCAGCGCAACTGGGTGCTCACCTGCATCATCAGGCTCAGCACCGGGTCGGCGAGATCGTCGCGCCCGCTCTGGACCCAGTCCCGGAGGAACGGCGGCATGACCCGGGTGTGGGCGTCGTGGTAGTCGTACAGGCCGTCGTCCAGGACGAGGGCGGCCAGTCGGTGCTCGTGGGCGGCGGCGCGGGCGGTGAGGTACCCGCCGAGGCTGTAGCCGAACAGGGCGATCCGCTCGGGGGCGATCTCCGGGCGGGTGAGGGCGTAGTCGACCACCGGGGTGACCACGGCCTCCCAGTCGGGCCGGAAGGTGAGTCCCTGCTCGCGCAGTACGGCCCCCTGGCCGGGCCCGTCGTAGGCCAGCACGTGGTAGCCGCGGCGCAGCGCGGCCGCGCCGATGACGAAGTAGGCCTCCTCCAGGGTGGAGTCGAAGCCGCTGGTGAAGACGACGGTCGGGCGGGGGAGGCCGGAGTCGTCGACCAGGAAGAGGTACCCGGGGAGGGTGGTGTCCTGGTAGGGGATGCGTACGGCCTCGACGGGGTGGTCCAGCAGTCCGGCGGCGGTGGCGAAGGTCTCGCGGGAGAGCGCGGAGAGGGCCTTGACCTCGGGGTCGTGGGCGGGGTCGTCGCGGCGGTAGAACTCGGCGGTGCGGTAGTAGTTCGAGGCGCGCAGCAGGGCTTCGCGGGCGCTGACCCGGTGGCCGGCGGCGAGGGCGCCGGTGCCGATGGCGTGGACGCGCTGCGCGGTGCGCTTCCACTCGCGCAGCCAGGCCTCCTCGTCGCCCTCGCCGACCTTGCGGAGGGTGGTCAGGATCTCGCCCAGGTCGGCGCCGCCGTCGTTGGCGAAGCCGGCCGCGCGCAGGGCCTCGAAGGAGAAGGACTCGTCCTCGTACAGGAAACGCATGGTGCACCCCAGACCGATTGTCGAGACGGAACGGTTCCGTCTCGCCTTCGTTGCCGACGATAGACCCCACCCAGTCGAGACGCAACCGTTCCGCCTCGTGTAGGTTCGGGGCATGTCCAGCACCTCCGCGCCCCAGCCGTCGACCCCCGCCCCCGGCCCCGGTCGTGCCCCCGCCCCCGGTCCCGGCCGCGCCCCCGCACGCCGGCTCCCCGGCGGACCCGTCCTCCAGGACTCGGTGACCGAGGCCATCGCCGAGGCGTTCTTCGAGGAGCTCGCCGCGGTCGGCTACGCCCGGCTCTCCCTGGAGGCGGTGGCCAAGCGCGCCGGCGCGGGCAAGGCGGCCATCTACCGCCGCTGGGCCTCCAAGCTGGAGATGACCGTCGACCTGGTCTCCGCCTTCGCCGTGGCCGACTCCGGACCGGCCGACACCGGAACCCTGCGCGGCGACGTCCTGGCCTTCGTCACCGAGGTTGCCGACGCGCTCAACCAGCGGCTGCCCGCGCGGATCATCCCCGACCTGCTCGCCGAGGCCGGCCGCACCCCCGAGCTGGCCGAGGCCCTGCTCACCAACGTCCGTGACGCGCGCCGCAGCAGGGCAGCCCAGCTCCTGGAGCGGGCGGTCGCCCGCGGCGAACTCCCCGCCGACGTGGACCGCGAGATCGCCCTCGACCTCCTGGCCGGCCCGCTCTACTGGCGCCTCGCCGTCGTCCACACCCCGACCGCCCCCGACTACCTCGACCGTCTCACCGACAAACTGCTCGCGGCCTTCCGCGCCTGACGGGGCGCTGAGCGGGCCGCCTGCTGCTGATCCCGGGCCCGCGGGGATGCGCGGGCCCGGGATCAGCGGGTCAGGGATGGTCGGTCAGGGATGGTCGGTCAGGGTGGGGCGGGTCAGGCTTGGACGGTCAGGGCGAACACGTGGATCGCGGGGGCGTCGGGCAGGGTGACGGAGCGGATCGTCCGGCCGGGCGTCAGCGGGACGGTGTTGGTGAAGACGCCGTAGGTGGTGCCGTAGTTGGCCGGGCCGGTGGGCGTGTTGCGGTGGTCCATGGTGAAGGCGGTCTTCGCGCCGTAGGCGTCGGTGGGGGAGCAGCACCAGTTGGGGAAGCCGAGTTGGCCGGTGCTGGTGGTGCCGTCGGTGTAGGTGACGGTGACCGTGCCGGCGGTGAACCCGGCTTCGGCGCCGAGGAAGCCCAGCGCCTTGCCCTGGCCGGTGAGGGTGATCTGCTGGCCGGCGGCGGACACGTTGTCGGCGGTGCCCGGGGCTGCGGACGGCCAGGTGAAGGTGAGGCCGTTGGCGCTGACGGTGGCGCCCGGGGTGGCGCCGGCGGCGGCCAGCGCCTGGGTCGAGTAACTGTCGCCGTTGCCGTCGAAGTTGCCGGGTGCGGGGGCGCTCTCGGAGGTGGTGCCGACGTTGTCGAACGCGGCGGCCAGCGAGGGGTAGGGCACGGTCTGCACGATCGTCCGGTCGCCGCTGACGGTGTCGACGGCGGCCGGCCGGGCCCGGTAGCTCGCGGTGGCGGTGATCGCCGTGACGGTGGTCCCGGGGGTGCCCTGCGGGCCGTGCACCGTCACGGTGGCCGAGGCCGTTCCGCCGGGTTCGACGCGGGGCAGGGCGGTGGTGGCCGGGGTGACGGTCCACCCGGCGGGGGCGGTGACCCGCAGCTGGGTGTCGTTCAGCGCGACCGCGCCGTGGTCGGCCAGGGTGATCCGGTACGTCCCGGGGGTCTGTGCGGTGCTGATGTCCTGCCAGGTGAGGGCGGTCGAGGGCGCCGCGCCGCGGGTGGCGCCGGGGTGGACCCGGTAGAGCACGGTGGCGTGCGGGGGCACGTCCGCGGAGATCACGCCGGTCGTCCCGGTGACCTGCTTGGTCACCAGGTCGTGGAGCGCGTAGCCGGTGGCGGAGGGCAGGCCGGCCCGGGCGGCGGTGGTGGTGATGGTCTGCGCGGTGTCGGAGGAGTTGAAGAGCGCGACCGCGCGGTCCCCGCCGGCGAGCGGCTTGCTGAGCACGTCGTAGCCGGTGTCGTGCTGGACGACCTGGCCCTGGACACCGAGCCGGTCCTGGTCGACGGCGATGACGTCCTCGTTGCCGAGCACGGCCAGCGCGGCGGGGGAGAGGTGGGTGAGGTCGGTGCTGGAGATCAGCGGCGCGGCCATCATCGCCCACAGCGAGGCCTGGCTCTGGATCTCGTCCTGGCTGAGCCCGGAGTCGCCGGCGAGCAGGAAGTCGGGGTCGTTCCAGCGGCCCGGTCGTTGCAGCGCGGGCAGTCCGACGTTGTAGCCGTAGTTGCCCTTGATCGACGCCCACTTCTCGCGGCCGGGGGCCTGGCCTAGCGCGATGTCGGCGCCCTCCCGCCACAGGTTGCCGAGTTGGGCGGACCAGCGGATCACCGAGTCCCAGTTCGCCGCGCCCTGGAAGTAGGCGGGGGCGGAGATCGAGAAGACGATCGGGCGGTGGGTGTTGAGCAGGGCCTTGCTCATCGCGGCGTAGGTGTCGCGGTAGCTCTGTTCCTCGGTCTCGCCCGACTTGGTGGGGACGTTGCAGCCGTCGAGTTTGACGTAGTCGACCTCCCAGGACGCGAACAGGTCGGCGTCCTGCTGCCAGTGGTCGAGGGAGCCGGGGTAGCCGCCGCAGGTGCTGGTCCCGGCGTCCTCGTAGATGCCGAACTTGAGGCCGAGCTGGTGGAGTTGGCGACCGACGTAGGCCATTCCGTGCGGGAAGAGCTCCGGGTTGGCGACCAGGGCGCCCTTGGCGTCGCGCTGTTGGGCCATCCAGTAGTCGTCGATGGTGACGGTGTCGTAGCCCTTCTTCGCCAGCCCGGTGGTGACCAGGGCGTGGGCGTTGTCGAGGATCGTCTTCTCGTCGATCCCGCACTGGTAGTAGGACCAGTCGTTCCAGCCCATGGGTGGGGTGGGGGCGTAGTCGGGGTACTGGGCGGTGCTGCCCGGCGGGGCGGGTGCGGCGGCGGCCGCGGGATGGGCCAGGAGCGTTCCGGTGGACGCTGCGGCGAGCGTCGTACAGCAGGCGACGGCGGCACGGAGCCACCGGGGGAGGGGAGTTGACACGCTTCGACCTCACGGAATCTCGGGGTCAGGGCATGGTGACGTGTTGCCTCGGCGGGATCAGTTGTACGGGGCTCTGCTCATTTCTGACAAGACCACGGCAGGAACAATCAGGAACAAGCAGATCCGACGGGGGTTCGGAGCAAGGGTGCGCAACGTGATGAGCAGGTGATGAGCAGGCACTCGGCGGTGTGCCCAAGTGCGGTGTGCCCGAGTGCGGTGTGCCCGAGTGCGGTGTGCCGAGCGAGGGGCAGGCGCACGGCGAAATGGCCGGGCCCCGTGCGGTTCCGTCGCACGGGGCCCGGCCACCTCCTGGGCGGGGGTGTCGCTAGGGCAGGGTCCAGCGCTGGTTGGCGCCGGCGTTGCAGTCCCAGATCTCCAGACGGGTGCCGTTGGTGGTGGCGAGGGCCGGGTCGTCGAGGCAGCGGCCGGACTGGGTGCTCCGCAGGGTGCCGTCCGGCTGGGGCGTCCACTGCTGGTTGGGGCCGGCGTTGCAGTCCCAGAGCTCGACCGGGGTGCCGTTGACGGTGGCGGCGCCGGTCACGTCGAGGCACTTGCCGCCGTGGGTGAGGGTGCCGTTGGACCAGGTCCACACCTGGGAGGGGCCGGAGTTGCAGTCCCAGAGCTGGACGGCGGTGCCGTTGGCGCCGGCGTCGCCGGCGGCGTCGACGCACTTGCCGGGCAGGGCGGAGGCGATCGGGCCCGCGTGGCTGGTCGGGGTGCCGGGCGTCAGGCCGAAGCGGTCGAACTGGTCGGTCTGGTAGCCCGTCACGCCGAGGCCGGCCTGTCCGTTGGTGAAGCTGCCGTCGGTCGCGCTGCCCACCGTGACGCCGTCGATGCCGGCGGTGAGGGTGGTGCCCTGCATCGACAGCGTGACGGTGTGCCAGCTGCCGGTGCCCGGTGCGGTGGTGGTGCCGTGGGCGAGGGTGGTGAAGTGCCAGCTGGTGTCGCTCTTGTCGATGGACCAGGCGCCGGTGTCGCTGAACCGCAGGTGGTAGGCGTTGAGGCCGTTGTTGTTGCGGCCCTGCTGGTTGACCCGGCCGAGGAGTTCGACGCTGCCCGACTGCTCGAACAGGGTGTCGGCGGTGACGGTGTAGTTGGACCAGCTGCCGTCGCCCATGATCGTGTACGGCGCGTTGTACGACTCGTCGGTCCAGCGGATCGGCGAGGTCGGGGCCATCTGGCGCAGGCAGGTCCCGGTGCGGCCGCCGGCGCACGGGACGGTCTGGAAGGCGCCGTTCATGTCGGTGAAGTACTTCGGCGAGGTGGTGGTGGCCGCCTTCTCGAAGTCGTCCGCGTAGGGCAGGCCCATCGGGGCGGCGGCCGGTGCGGTGGCGGTGCCCCTGCCCTGGCCGGTGGTGGTGGTCACGGTGTAGACGTGGCCGGGCTGGAGGGTGAGGGTGTACGAGCCGCCCTGCGGGGTGACGTCCTGGGCGTGGACGAACCAGTCCGCGGGGTTGTCGGAGCCCAGGTCGGTGGACCAGACGTGGACGGTGCCGCTGGACAGGCCGCCGGCGACGGTGAAGCTCGCGGTCTGGGCCGCGGTGGCGTCCATGGTCTCGATGACCGTGCTGTAGTCGCGGTTGTTCGTGGACTTGAGCGTCACGTAGCTGCCGTTGGTGCGCGCGCCGCCGAGGTAGCCGCTCGCGGAGTCGATGTAGTGCCAGCCGGGGCGGGCGAACTGGGTGGTGTGCGCGGTCACCCAGGTGGTCCGGCCGATCGTGTAGTGGCCGGACCACGGCTGGTTCGCGATCGACATGCCGTCGCTGGAGAAGTACAGGTTGGGGTAGAGCGCGGCGATGACCGGCCAGTTGACGAAGGAGGTCATCCTGCCGTCGAGGTAGTCGCGGTTGATCCCGCGGGCGACCGAGGCGGCGCCGCCGTCGGCGTCCTCGGAGCCGTTCTCGCTGGCCCACAGCGGCTTGCCGAGCCCCTGTGCGGTGGGGGTGCTGGGACAACTGGTGAAGCTGCCCAGGTAGCCGCACGGGTAGTGCACGCCGACGACGTCGACGGCGTTGCGGAACGCCGGGTCGGTGGCCATGGCGTCGGCCACCGCCCAGGTGTCGTCCGCGGCGACGACCTTGGTCGAGCCGTAGCCGTGCGAGACCAGCGCGGACTTGAGGTGCTCGTACCAGGTGGCGTCGAAGCCGCGCTCGTTCCAGCCGCCGAGGTAGGAGACGTTCAGGTGGTGCTGCGCGGCGCAGCCCATCCAGGACATCAGGTAGTCGACGGTGTCCTGGGACCAGAAGCTGCCGCCGCTGCCGGTGTTGCCGATCCACCCGGGGGCGCCCCAGGACAGGCCGTAGAACACGATGTTCGGGTTGCGGGCCTTCGCCTGCTCGGCGAGCCACCACTCGTAGCCCTGGCCGCAGTCGACGGTGCCCTTGGTGTGTTCGATGCTCGGCTCGGCGCCGTCGGTGGAGTTGGTGTCGCCGCCGATCTCCAGTTTCAGCACCTGGAGCGAGGCGCCGTAGCCGGGCTTGAACAGGTAGTCCAGCAGTTGGCTGCGCTGCGGCTCCGGATAGTCCACCAGGAGACGGGAGTTGCCGCCGCCGCCGGAGATGGCGCCGACCCCGTCGAAGGCGAGGCCGGGCTGGGTGCCGTCGACGGTGACGGCGGTGCGGACGGCCGCTCGGGCTGCGGCGGGGGCTGCAGCGGGGACGGTGCCGGGTGCCGCGGGGGTCGCCTCGGCGGCGGGAGGCGTGGCGAGGCCGCCGAGGGAGCCCAGCAGCAGGGCTGCGGCGCCGAGGGCGGTGCGCAGCTTCGGGGGTAGGCGTCTACGGGACATGGGCGTCTCCGGTGCTGGAAAGGTGCGGGGGAGGACCGGCGTTGGCGAGAGCATGCCGGACGCCAGGTCGGTGCGGAGCGTAGACCCGAGTTCCAACAGTAATCAACAAGAAGGGAAAAGAATCAACGTCGCAGACCGCCGGTCGCAGCCCGCCGCACACGATCGACCGCGGGCCCGGTGCCCCGGGGCGGGGCTGCGGGGCCGGCGGTGCCGCACGGTCGCCCTCTTGACGTGACCTCGCCCATGTCGGAAGCTGTTCCGGGCACCTACCTACCGACCAGTAAGTGCCTGCGCGTGCTCCGTCGAACGCCTCTGACCAGCGTGATCAGCTGGCCTCGGCCGAGCCTGCCGATGCACTCGCACGGTCTCGGGCCGCCGTGCGGGCGCCTTCGCGCGCGCGGAACCGCCCGTCGGCCCGTCCCTTCTCGCGCCGTACGGAAACAGGTGGCATAACGAGACGGTGTCGATCGTGCTCCGGAGGTAATCGACGCTTGACTCCCGTGTGAACTGGGCGTTTCCTGTTGCCTCGTCGCGTTTGATTGCGATGTTTTCTGATTGACTCTGTTGCTTATGGTCGATCGGTCTCACACCCTCAGGAGCCCCCACCATGCACCTCACCCTCCGTGGCCGCCTGGCCTCGCTCGCCGCGCTGAGCCTGGTCACCTCGCTCGGTCTGACGGCCTGTTCCACCGGACAGACCTCCTCCTCCGGGGCCGACGCGCCGGTGGCCCCGGTGTCCGGCAAGGTCTCGATCACCTACCTGCAGAAGCAGGGTGACCAGCAGTACTTCGTGGACGAGGCAGCCGGGGCCAAGGCCAAGGCCGCCGAACTGGGCGCCGACCTCAAGGTGGTGAACCTCGGCAACGACGCCAACAAGACGGTCAGCGAGGTGCAGGCCGCGATCGCCCAGAAGAGCAACGGTCTGATCATCGTGGTGCCGGACCCGGCGGTCGGCCCGCAGGTGGTCCAGACGGCCCGGGACGCCAAGGCCGCGCTGCTCACCTCGGACGACCAGGTCTGCGCGAGCGGCCCCGCCCCGTCCCAGTGCGCCGCCGGGGACCTGGTACCCCGGATCGGCTTCTCCGGCCAGCAGATGGGTCAGCAGGTCGGCCAGCGCGCGGCCGAGGAGTTCAAGAAGGCCGGCTGGAACGCCGCCGACACCCGGATCATCTCCGCCTGGAAGCAGGACGTCACCGTCTGCGGCGACCGGGTCAAGGCCGCCAAGACCGCCTTCGACCAGGCCGTGCCCGGTGTGCAGGCCATCGACGTCGCCACCGACAACACCCCGACCGGCGCCCAGGACAAGGTGGCCGCCACCATCACCGCCAACCCGGGCGTCAAGCACTGGGTGACCTGGGGCTGCAACGACGAGAACGTCCAGGGCTCCGTCACCGCCCTGCAGAACGCCGGGATCAGCCCGGACGACATCGACGGAGTCGGCCTGGGCGCCTACCTGGCCTGCAAGGACTGGTCCGCCGGCAAGCCCTCCGGCATGAAGGCCGCCCTGTTCATCAACGGCAAGGACGTCGGCGCCCTCTCGGTGCAGACCATGTACGACAAGCTCAAGAACGGCAAGGACTTCCCCAAGGAGGCCTTCGCCCCGACCAAGATGGTCGACGCCGCCACCTGGCAGTCCGCGGGCGTGTCCTGCAGCTGACGCCGCGCCCGACACCGTGCCCGACCCCACCTCGGGCCGGTCGTGCGGCGGAGCCGCCGGGTTCCGCCGCACCGTCGCCGCCGCCACGGCCCGTCCGCACCTCCGCCCGTACCGCACCGCCAACGAGGCCCCGATGACCCCACCCGAACCCTCGCCCCTCCCACCGCCGGGCGGCTCCGCCGGCCTGACCGCCGAAGGGGTGTCCAAACGCTTCGGCGCCGTCCAGGCGCTGACGGACGTCACGCTCTCCTTCCCGCCCGGCCAGGTCACCGCGCTGATGGGCGAGAACGGCGCCGGAAAGTCCACCCTGCTGCGCATCCTGACCGGCGACCACCGACCCACCGAGGGCCGCGTCCTGCTGGACGGCCTGCCCCTGGACCTGCACTCCCCGCAGGACGCCCGGCGGGCCGGGATCCGGATCATCCCGCAGGAACCCGAGATCATCCCGCACGTCCCGGTCGCCGAGAACGTCTACGCCGGCTCGCTGCCGCGCACCGCCCTGCGCCGCCTGGACCGTGCCGAGCTGCGCCGCCGGATCACCGCCGACCTGGCCCGCCTGGGCTTCGACAAGGTGCTCGACCCGGACCTGCTCGGCTCCGAACTCACCGCGGCGCAGCGCCAGTTGGTCGAGATCATGCGCGCCCTGACCGGCGCGGTCGCACCGCGGGCGATCGCCTTCGACGAGCCCACCTCCTCGCTCTCCGAGCACGAGGTGGAGGCGCTGTTCGCGCTGATCGGGAGGCTGCGCGACGAGGGCATCGCGGTCGTCTACGTCTCCCACCGGATGAAGGAGATCTTCCAACTCGCCGACCGGATCGCCGTGCTGCGCGACGGCCGGGTCGCCGGGGTGGTCCAGGCCGCCGCCACCGACGAGGGTGAGCTCGTCCGGCTCATGGTGGGCCGCGACCTGTCCTCGCTGTTCGTCCGCCAGCAGGTCGCCACCGACCGCGTCGTGCTGGACGTCGACGGCCTCACCACCGACGACGTACGCGACGTCAGCCTCCAGGTCCGGGCCGGCGAGGTCGTCGCCCTGGCCGGGCTGATCGGCGCCGGACGCTCCGAACTCGCCCTCGCGCTGGCCGGGGACGCCCCGATCCGCTCCGGCACGGTGAGCCTCAACGGCGAGGTGCTGCGGCTGCGCAGCC
Organism: Kitasatospora sp. NPDC028055; assembly: GCF_040637885.1. Taxonomy (NCBI): domain Bacteria; kingdom Bacillati; phylum Actinomycetota; class Actinomycetes; order Kitasatosporales; family Streptomycetaceae; genus Kitasatospora; species Kitasatospora sp. NPDC028055. The sequence continues at coordinate 70,851 of NZ_JBEZXE010000018.1, forward strand.
CGCGCGACGCCATCGCCGCCGGGATCGGACTGGCGCCCGAGGAGCGCAAGGCCCAGGCCCTGTTCCTGCACCGCACGATCCGTGACAACACCTCGCTGGTCAGCCTGCGCCGACTCAGTCGGTGGCGGTTCGTCAAGCAGCGCCAGGAGAAGGCCCTCGCCCAGGAGTACGCCGACCGGCTGCGGGTCCGCGCCCCCTCGGTCGAGGCGGAGGTGCGCACCCTGTCCGGCGGCAACCAGCAGAAGGTCGTGCTGGCCCGCTGGCTCGCCCGCCGGCCCGACCTGCTGATCCTCGACGAGCCCACCCGGGGCGTCGACATCGGCGCCAAGGCGGAGATCTACCAGATCATCGCGGACCTCGCCCGCGAGGGCACCGCCGTGCTGGTCATCTCCTCCGAACTGCCCGAGGTGCTCGGCCTCGCCGACCGGATCGTGGTGATGCAGAACGGCCGCACCACCGGCGAGCTCGGCCGGGACCAGGCGACCGAGGAGGCCGTCCTCGCCCTCGCCATGGCCGACGACCTGGGCCCCGCCGCCGATCACCGTGCCGCTGACCTCGGTGCCGCCGACCACCGTGCCGCCGACCACCGTGCCGCCACCGACCGACCTGCCGCGTCCGACGACCGCGCCGCCGCCACCCCCGCCCAGACCGGAGAGACCCGATGACCACCGCCACGCCCCCGACCGCCCCGGCGCCGGACACCGGAGCCCTGCCCGCGCGGTCCGGCGGCCCGCGCGCCCTGCTCGCCGCGATCGGCGGTCAGAACCTCAGCCTGATCGGCGCCCTGATCGCCGTCGTCGCCCTGTTCGGCAGCCTCAATTCCAACTTCGTCGGCTGGGACAACATCCAGGTCATCGCCGAGGCCGCGACCATCTCCGGCCTGCTCGCGGTCGTCCAGACCGTCGTGATCATCTGCGGCGGCCTCGACATCTCGGTCGGCTCCCAGGCCGGCCTGGCCTCCGTCACCAGCGCCATGGTCTTCACCTCCACCGGCGCCAACCCCTACCTGGGCATCGGCGCCTCGCTCGCCATCGGCGCCGGCATCGGCCTGTTCAACGGCGTCGTCATCATCTACGGCCGGGTCAACCCGACCATCGCCACCCTCGCCGGCCTCGCCGCCTACAAGGGCGTCGCCCAACTCGTCTCGGACGGCCGCGCCCAGGGCTACGTGCTCAACGACCCGGTCTTCGTCTTCCTCAGCCGGGGCAAGATCGCCGGACTGCCCACCATGGTCTGGCTGCTGATCCTCACCGCCGTCGCCGTGCACGCCCTGCTGACGTACACCGACATCGGCCGCAACATCTACGCCATCGGCGGCAACGACACCGCCGCCCGGCTGGCCGGCATCAACCTCAACAAGTACCTGATCGCCGCCTACGCCCTCTCCGGTACGGTCGCCGCCCTGGCCGGCGTGCTGCTCACCGCGCGCACCGGCAGCGGCCAGCCCGTCTCCGGCAGCGAGGGGCTGGAGCTCCAGTCGATCACCGCGGCCGCGCTCGGCGGCTGCGCCCTCAAGGGCGGCAAGGGCAGCATCGGTGGCACCCTGCTGGCGGTCGCGCTGCTCGGCGCGCTCCAGAACGGGCTCACCGTGCAGGGCATCAACGCCTTCTGGCAGAACGTCGCCCAGGGCGCCCTGCTGGTGGCCGCGGTGGTGATCCAGCAGCGTCGCAACCGGGAGCGTGCGGTCGGGCTGCCGGCCTGACGTCCTGCCCACGCCCCTGCCCCTCGTAACCCCTCGTACTCCCGGGGGACGAACCGGACGGACGGTCCCACCGGTCCGTCCCACGGGACAGGCGCGGGAGCGCACCCGGCCCCCACACGGGTGCGCTCCCGCGCCGCTGCCGTCACCGCCGCACCGCTGCCGTCACCGCCGCCCCGCTGTCCGATACCGGGGCCCGGGGCCCGTCGGGGCCGGGGATAATGGATCACGCAGGCTCCGGCCGCGTCGCCGGTCGCCGACGGGGATGCCCCGGCCGTACGCGCTCGTTCGATCGAAAGGTCCTCCGTGGCTGACCAGACGTTGCTCGCCGCCCAGCGCCAGGCGCTGATCCTGGAGGCGATCCGCCGGACCGGTGCGATCCGGGTCGCCGAGCTGGTCGAGCAGTTCGGCGTGTCCGACATGACCATCCGCCGGGACCTCGACGCGCTGGTGCGCCAGGGCACGGTGGAGAAGGTCCACGGCGGCGCGGTGGCGGCCGGGACGGCCAGCACCTTCGAGCCCGGCTTCGACGCCAAGTCCGCCCTGGAGGAGGGCACCAAGGCCGCGCTCGCGGACGCCGCGGTGCGGCTGGTGGAGCCCGGCAGCGTGGTGGCCCTGTCGGCCGGCACCACGACGTACGCGGTCGCCTCCCGGCTGCTGGAGGTCCCGGAGCTGACCGTGGTGACCAACTCGCTGCGGATCGCCGACCTGCTGTGGGCCGCGGGGAGCGAGGGCCGGGAGAACGTCCCGACCCTGCTGCTGACCGGCGGGTCGCCGACCCGCTCGGCGGCCCTGGTCGGGGCGCTGGCCGACCAGACCGTCCGGTCGCTGCACGTGGACCTGCTGATCCTGGGCGTGCACGGGGTGAGCGAGCAGGCCGGCCTCACCACGCCCAACCTGGCCGAGGCGCAGACCAACCGGGCCCTGATCGCCTCCGCCCGCCGCACCGTCGTGGTCGCCGACCACACCAAATGGGGCGTCGTCGGCCTGAGCAGCTTCGCGACCCTGGCGGAGGTCGACTGCTTCATCACCGACGACGCCCTGCCCGCGGCGGCCCGCGGGGTGCTCGCCGAGGCGGTCGGCGAGCTCCTGGTCGTCCCGACCACCGGCTGATCCCGGTTCCTTCCGGTGGGCCCGCCTCCCGGCAGGCCCACCGGGTGCTCAGCCCACCGGGAACTCAGCCTTCCGGGTGCTCAGCCCACCTTGCGGGCGCCCGCCGAGGGAACGGCGGTGAAGGCGACCGGGGCGGCGAAGCCCGCGGCGTGGAAGGCCGCCGTCACGGCGGTCGAGACCTCGGCCACCTGCTCGGCGCCGACCAGGGCGATGACGGAGCCGCCGAACCCGCCGCCGGTCATCCGGGCGCCCAGCGCCCCGGCGGCGAGGGCGGCCTCGACCGCGAGGTCCGTCTCGGCGCAGGAGACCCGGAAGTCGTCGCGCAGCGAGGCGTGTCCGGCCGTCAGGACCGGTCCGAGCGCCGCGAGGTCGCCGCGGACCAGGTGGTCGACGGCCTCCAGCACGCGCCCGTTCTCCGTCACCACGTGCCGTACCAGTGGCCGGAGTTCACCGGGCAGCCGGTCCAGGGCCGGGCCGAGGTCGGCGGCCGCGAGGTCGCGCAGCGCGGGCAGGCCGAGCAGTTCGGCGGCGCGCTCGCAGCCGGCCCGCAGGGCCGCGTAGGCGCCGTCGCCGAGGTCGTGCTTGACCCGGGTGTCGATCACCAGCAGCCGCAGGTCGGCCGCCGCCAGGTCGAACGGGACGTGCCGCTGCTCCAGCGTCCGGGCGTCCAGGAACAGCGCGGTGCCGGCCGTGCAGCAGGAGGAGGCCATCTGGTCCATCACGCCGCAGGGCACGCCGACGAAGGCGTTCTCGGCCCGCTGGGCGAGCACGGCGAGCTCCGGGGCGCTCAGCCCGAGGTCGTACAGGTCGTTCAGGGCGGCGGCCGTCGCGCACTCCAGGGCGGCGGAGGAGGAGAGGCCGGCTCCGCTCGGCACGTCGCTGTCGACGAACAGGTCGGCCCCGCCGACGGTGTGCCCGGCCTCGGCGAGCGCCCAGAACACACCGGCCGGGTAGCCGGCCCAGCTGGTGACCACGCCGGGTGCCAGGCCGTCCAGGGCGAGTTCGGTGATCGTGCCGCCGCCCTGGGAGCTGAACAGCCGCAGCCGGCCGTCCTCGCGGCGGCGGGCGGTCACCCGGGTGGTGTGGGGGAGGGCGATGGGCAGGACGAAGCCGTGGTTGTAGTCGGTGTGCTCACCGATCAGGTTCACCCGGCCGGGTGCGGCCCAGACGCCGCTCGGGCGGACGCCGTGGACGGCCTCGAACTCGGTGGCCTCGTCGATCATCTGCAGCTCCATGCCTGGCGTGCGCGGTGGGTCCCGCCGTCGGCTTGCACCGGCACGCGGGAGCGAATTCCGACATAATCAAACATGACCGGCCCCACGGTCAACATCTGCGATGTCCGTGTTCATTCGGGTCGGGCCGACGGCTGGAAGCAGCCGTCACCAGCGTCGATGCTTGTTGACAAGCGATCGTCTCTGTTTGAATCTGTTGAAGCTCGCAAGTGCCGGGCCGACGCCCCACGCGTAAGGAGTACAGCGGTGCACAGAACCGCCACCAAGCTGGCCGACGGCCGCGAACTGGTCTACTTCGACCAGGGGCCGGGCGCGCTCCGCGAGGTCCCGGACGAGCGGCCGCTCGAACCGGCCGCGAGCCTCTCCGAGACCCGGCTCGACCCGGTGCTCGGCGAGTGGGTGACGGTGGCCGCGCACCGCCAGCAGCGCACCTACCACCCGCCGGCCGGCGAGTGCCCGCTCTGCCCCTCGCGCGACGGACGGCTCAGCGAGATCCCGGCGCCGGACTACGAGGTCGCGGTGTTCGAGAACCGCTTCCCCTCGCTCGCCACCGGCTCCGCCGACCACGTCGCCCCCCGGGACGAACCCCTGCACACCCTCCGGCCGGGCGACGGCCGCTGCGAGGTGGTCTGCTTCACCTCCGACCACGACGCCTCCTTCGCCGACCTCGACGAAGCCCGGGCCCGTCTCGTCCTGGACGCCTGGACCGACCGGACGGCGGAGCTGTCCGCCCTGCCCGGCGTACGGCAGGTGTACTGCTTCGAGAACCGCGGCGAGGAGATCGGGGTCACCCTCGCCCACCCGCACGGGCAGATCTACGCCTTCCCGTTCGTCCCCTCCCGCACCGCCCGGATGATCGCCCGGGCCGAGGCGCACCGGGCCCGCACCGGCCGCAACCTCTTCGAGGACCTGCTCGCCGTCGAACGCGAATCCCCCGAGCGGCTGGTCCTCCGGGGCGAGCACTGGACGGCCTTCGTCCCGTTCGCCGCTCGCTGGCCGTACGAGGTCCACCTCTACCCGAACCGGAGGGTCCCCGACCTGACCGCGCTCGACGAGGCCGAGCGCGCCGAGTTCCCCGGGCTCTACCTGGACCTGCTGCGCCGCTTCGACGCCCTGTTCCCCGCCGGGCCCGGCGCGGCCCGCAACCGCACCCCGTACATCGCGGCCTGGCACCAGGCTCCCGTCGAGGGTGGTGCCGAACTCGCCCTCCACCTGGAGCTGTTCACCGTCCGGCGGGCGCCCGGCAAGCTCAAGTTCCTGGCCGGGGTGGAGTCCGGGCTGGACGCCTTCGTCACCGACGTCAGCCCGGAGAGCGCCGCCGAGCGGCTGCGGGCCGCGGTGCCTGCCTGAGCCGGGCCGCCGCGCCCGCCTGAACCGGCCCCGGACACGACCGCGGCCTCCCGCCCCGGTGGGGGTGGGAGGCCGCCGCGCGCGGGGAGGCCCGCCGGTCAGCCGGCCGGCTTCGCGGTGACCAGGGCGGTGATCTCGGCCGCCAGCTCGGGGCCGAGCTCGCCCCAGCCGTCCTTGTAGCCGTAGACGCCGCCGAGGGTGCGGGCCTCGTAGTCGCCGTTCATGATCTCGATGTCGTTCGCGGTGATCAGGCCCGGGTGGGCGACGCCGACGGCGGAGGAGACCTTGAGCAGCTCCTTGCGCAGGGTGCGCAGGTAGACGGCGGCGCGGGTGGACCTGGAGGCCGGGTCCAGGCCGCGCGCCAGCCAGGGGTTCTGGGTGGCGATGCCGGTGGGGCACTTGTCGGTGTGGCACTTCTGGGCCTGGATGCAGCCGATCGACAGCATGGCCTCGCGGGCCACGTTGATCATGTCGGCGCCGAGAGCGAAGGCCACCGCGGCGTTCTCGGGCAGGCCGAGCTTGCCGGAGCCGATGAAGGTGAGGTCGTCGGTCAGACCGAGTTCGGCGAAGGTGCCGTACACCCGGGAGAAGCCCATCCGGAACGGGAGGGACACCGAGTCGGCGAACATCCGGGGCGCGGCGCCGGTGCCGCCCTCGCCGCCGTCGACGGTCACGAAGTCGACCCCGCGGTCGCCGCGCTCCATCAGCCCGGCGAGCTCCTGCCAGAAGCCCAGGTCGCCGACCGCGCTCTTGATGCCGACCGGCAGGCCGGTCTCGGCGGCGATCAGCTCGACGAAGTCCAGCATCGAGTCGACGTCGCCGAACGCGGTGTGCCGGGACGGCGAGGCGCAGTCCTGGCCGACCGGGATGCCGCGGATCGCGGCGATCTCCGGGGTGACCTTGGCGCCCGGCAGCATGCCGCCCAGCCCGGGCTTGGCGCCCTGGGAGAGCTTGATCTCTATCGCCTTGACCGGGGCGCCGGCGACGACGTCCTTGAGCTTGTCGAGGTTGAAGGTGCCGTCCTCGTTGCGGCAGCCGAAGTAGGCGGTGCCGAGCTGGAGGACGAGGTCGCCGCCCTGGCGGTGGTACGGGGAGAGGCCGCCCTCACCGGTGTTGTGCATGGTGCCGGCCTCCGCCGCGCCCTTGTTGAGGGCGCTGATGGCGGCGCCGGAGAGCGAGCCGAAGCTCATCGCCGAGATGTTCACCACGCTCGCCGGGCGGAACGCCTTGGCGCGGCCGCGCGGCCCGCCGAGCACCTTGGCCGAGGGCAGCGGGGACTGCGGGTCGTGGGTGTCCGGCAGGGCGCCGGCGAAGGTGCGCTGCTTGACGTAGGCGTGGCCCTGGACGTGCTCGACGTCGACCTCGGTGCCGAAGCCGAAGTAGTTGTTCTGCTCCTTCGCCGAGGCGTAGATCCAGGTGCGCTGGTCGCGGCTGAACGGACGCTCCTCCTCGTTGGAGGTCACGATGTACTGCCGCAGCTCGGGACCGATCGTCTCCAGCAGGTACCGGGCGTGCCCGAGCACCGGGAAGTTCCGGAGCAGCGCGTGCTTCTTCTGGATGAGGTCGCGGGCAGCCAGAAGCGCCACCGCTGTCGCGGCGGCCGCGCCGATCTTCCGGGCTTGCATGGAGGTTCCTCCTCGGTGCACGACTCCATCGCCGTCGGTGGAGCCGTCCTGTGGTGCCGGGCATGGGGCGGCGGGCATGGGGCGGCGGGCGCGCAGCCGGGAGGCGTGGGCGTCCGCCGGGGGATCCGATGTGATCGTAGGAGGCTTCCCCGAGCGCCCTGCGGGCAGGGGGCGCGTTTGCGCCGGGGCCGGCGCGCACCCGCCCCCTCGCGTCAGGGAGCCGCGCCCCGCCGACGCCGGTCCACCGGCTTCGCCCCTGCTGCCTTCTAGGGTGATCGGCGAGCGGCCCGGCGCCCGGCCGGAGCGTCGTTCCCGGCAGTACGCGGGAAGCCGCCGGCCAAGGTGAGAGGAGTGAGCGACGCCGTGCCGCTGGACCCGACTCTGCGGAAACTGCTCGACGGAATGCCGGTGACCGACTTCGACACGGTCCCGCTGGAGGAGCTGCGCCGCGCCAACATCGCGAACGCCGCCGCGCAGCCGCGCGTCGTCGAACTGCCGCGCATCGAGGACCGCCGAGTCGACGGGGTGGGCGTGCGCGTCTACTGGCCCCGGGCCGACGCGGCCGGTCTGCCGGTGGTCGTGTACTACCACGGGGGCGGGTTCGTCGTGGGTGACCTCGACACCCACGACAACGTCGCCCGCACCATCGCCCACCGAACCGGCGCGGTCGTGGTCTCCGTCGACTACCGTCTCGCCCCCGAAGACCCGTACCCGGCGGCGGTGGAGGACGCGTTCACCGCGCTGCGCTGGACCGCCGCCCACGCCCGCGAACTCGGAGCGGACCCGGAGCGCATCGCCGTGGCCGGCGACTCGGCCGGCGGCAACCTGGCCGCGATGGTCGCCCTGCGGGCCCGCGACGCCGGCGGGCCACCGCTGCGCTTCCAGCTGTTGTGGTACCCGTGCACCCACATCGACCCCAGCCTGCCCTCGGAGGCGGAGAACGCCGACGCCCCCGTCCTGCCCCGCCGCGCCGTCGAACTGGCTGCCGGCTGGTACCTGGGTGGGCGCGACCCCAGGACCTGCGGCGCCGCACCTGCCTACGCCCGGAGCCACGCCGGCCTGCCGCCCGCCTACATCGCCACCGTCCAGGGCGACGTCATCCGCGATGAAGGCATCCGCTACGCCCAGCTGCTCCGCGCAGCCGGCGTCCCGGTCGAACACCGCAACCACGAGGACCTGGTCCACGCCTTCTGCACCTTCGCCCCGCACGTGCCCGCCGCGGCGAGGGCGCTGGACGACTCCCTCGCCGCACTCGGGACCGGCCTCGGCTGACTGCTCGGCGTGTGTTCAGCCGTGCGTGAGGTCGAGGTACCCGTCCTTGTGGAGGAGGTACCGACCCTGCTCGAGGTTGGTCGCGAAGCGTTCCAGCAGGTCGAACCAGCCGGCGGCGGACACGTCCTGCGGCATGCCGTGGTCCATCGAGAGGATCTGTCCGTACCGCCCGGCCGGTGCCGGATCGAGATCCAGGGCTGCACCGTTGTGCGGTTCGTCGGATTCGAGGGGGACCCAGCCGTCCCGCCAGCCGTATTCGCCGTGGAACAGGGCGTCCGCGGCGTCGGGCCTGTCGTTGCTCCACTCGCGTCCCAGGTACCCGCGATAGTCGGCCAGTTGGGCCACGTCCTGCTGGTTCGGCATTCCCGTCACGAGATCGCCGAAGGCGATGCTGCGATGGACCAGGCAGGAGGCCGCGAATTCGACCGGCAACGGGCAGCCGAGCGCCTGCTCGCACGCGCTGATCTCCTCGCGGGTCGCCGGAGCACCCAAGGTCACGGGAAAGCTCGGGAACCGCCGTGCCAGCTCGCGCTCGATCCGCTGCCACACCGCCGTGGCGGCCTCGAATGCGGCGGCCAACTCCTCCTCGGTGCCGGCCGGCCGCTGCGGCCGTGGCGCTTCGGGATCGCGGACACCGCCCTCCTCCAGCGCCCGGACGGCGTCTTCGCGTTCCGAGGAGGCGATCAGTCCGAGCCGATGGGCCGCACGCCACCGCACGTCCGCGGTGAAGTCGACGGATCGCACCAGCTCCCACAGGATCCCGGTGACCCGGTCCCGGTACGCCGCTCCGCAGGCGAGCACTTCGGAGACGACGTCCGCCACCGGTCCGTCGTCACCTCGGACGGCCAGGTGCAGCAGGCTGCCGGGGTCGGCGGCCAACGCGCGCAACGCGCTGTCCACCAGTGCGGGCAGCACCGCGGGATCCGCCTCGGACAGGGGCCGTACCACGTGCGACAGGAAGATGCCGCGGTCCGTGAAATCCCTCATCGCGCCGAGCACGAGCTCGAACTGGCCGAGCCGCACCAGCGCGCGCACCACCGGTGTGGCCACCTGGGCAGCTCGCGTGCTCGCCGCGAGGTTCCTCAGGCGCTCGCTCGCCAACTGCCGTTGCGAGGGCCCGAGCATTCCGAGATCGGCGCCGAGCACCGCGGCCGTGTACGGGCCCGCCTCGCGATACAGCTGTACCGCCGTGTCCACGTACGAACCGTCGAGGGTCGCCAACGCGAGCGCCGTGCACAGCAGTTCGTGGTCGTCGGGGGCCTGCTCCGGATAGCTGCCGGGCCGGGCACTCGGATCGTTCGCCGGATCGTCCAGGAACCGGGCCAGCTGCCCGACGGCGAGCGGAGCCTGCTCCGGCACCAGCTCTACGATCGCGCGGGCGACCGCGGGGCGGGTGGCGAACCCGTGCGCGAGCAGCAGGTGCCGCAGCGCGGTGCCCGTCGTCCGCCGCTGCCCGGTCGCCGTCGTCGGACCCGCCCCGGCCAGCGACCGGCGCGCCGCCGCGATCACCGCGTCCGCTTCGAGGGAACCTCCCGACAGGGCCTTCGCGGGGCAGGTGGCGAAACGTTCGACCTCCGGCCCGAGCGGCTGCGCGGGCGGAGCCGGCACCGTCTCGAACGGGAACGGCAGGTCGGCGGAGCCGCGTATCCGGCCCCGGTACGCCACAGGTTCGCGCCCCGCCGGCTGGTGGTGGCCGAAGAACCCGCGGCCGTCCGGGGTGAGGGCGATCCCCGTGCGCGCCCCGCTCCGGTCGGTCCACTCCAGTTCGGCCAGCGGCACGTGGCCGTCGTCCAGGTCCAGGTGGACGGTGAGCGGTACGGCATCCCGCCAGTCGCCGTCGCGGCGGAGTTGGGTGTCGAACACGACCGTGCGGTGCGGCCGCGGCAGCTGACGCGGCATCCGGCGGATGCCCACGACCTCGCCGCGATACGAGGCCGGCAGCTCGTTCCGTCCGGAGATCCGCCGTCCCACGAACGACCGCTGCGTGGCGTCGAAGGCCACGCTCGCGCGCTCTCCGTCCCGCATCCGCCAGCCGAGCGCGGCCAGCGCGGCCCGGCCGGTGCCCCCCAGTTGGAGCCAGAGGGTGCCTTCGCCGTCCTCGGCGCCCGGGGCACCGGTGCGGGTGAGGTAGGGCCACAGGCTTCCCCCCTCGGCGATCTCGCGCCTGGTCCGCTCGGACCGCCCTTCCTCGTCCGCCGGATCGACCAGGACGTGCCAGAGCCGGAACGCCCCGTCCGCGCCCGGTGCCACGCGCAGCGACAAGCCGTCCTCCGCACCGCGGGAGAACAGCGCCGACGGCACCGTGATGCGCGACTCGACCGGTCCGTCGGGCCCGGGCGCCGCGTGCAGCACGGTGACCTGCTCGCCGTTGACGCTGACCAGCACCGGCACGTTCCGGGCGGTCGGCTCGGCACACCCGCGTACGGTGACCGTCAGATCGGTGCCGGGCCGTGCGGTCGCGGCGAACCCGATCAGGTCGACCCGGTCGCCAGGCCGCACCAGATAGTGGTCCCCACCGAACTCGGTACCGGTCAACTCGGCCCGCACGCCGTGGTCGTGGGGCGGAGTCACCTCGAAGTCAACGAACGTCGGCTGCACCCGGCACACCCTAGGGCGTGTCTTGTGGATCAGGCCAGGCCCGCGACGCCAGGGCACGCACCTCGCCGCGTTGTCGTCGGTCGCCGATGCTCCGCATGGACTCCCTCCTCCGCCTTGCGATGCACGCACCCTGACGCCGCGGTCTGGTCCGACCTGATTCACAAGACACGCCCTAGCCGCTGCCGACGATCAGCCGCCGGCCGCGGCCGTGCCGGTGGCCGAGACGGACGCGTCGACGTCCATGCCGAGGTTCACCAGCCGCCATTCGCCCTTGACCTGGCCGAGGGTGAACGTGAGGGCGAGTTGCACCTGGCCCGAGCCCTGCGCGGTGCTCAGGATCGCCTGCCGCAGAGTGTGCCCGTCCACGGTCACGTCCGCGTCGGTGACCACGCTCTGGCCGCCGGCGCTCGGCGCCTCGTGGGTGACCCGGAAGTCCGGGGTGTGAACGGCCTGGACGAAGTTCTTGTGCAGGGAGTTCACCACCCGCGCGAACGCCGCCTTCCGGTCCTGCTGCGGGGCGGAGCCACCCGCGGGCGGGGGCAGCTGGGTGAGCGCCCACGCTTGGTCGACGTCCCCTCGGTAGACGTCCGCCAGCCAGGCCGCCAGCACCCGGGCCGGCCCGTCCGCGGCCGCCGTCGCACCCGCCGTCGCAGCCGCCGTCGGGGTGGGCGCGGACGCCGGGGCCTGCGTCGGCACACCGGCCGGGGCAGCCGGGGCGGTGGAGGGGCTCGCGGCGGGCGCGGACGCCCCGGCCGCAGCCCCGGAGCCGCCCGACGAGCCGCCCGCCGAGCAGCCCGCGACGGCGAGTGCGAGGAACGGGGCGGCTATCGCTCTGCGCAGGAATGGGTTCACGGTGGTCTCGACCTCCGGCTGGTGCGAATCGGGGACGCCGGTGCGTGCTCAGGCTAGGACCTGCACCCTCCGCCCCGTGACCGGGCCCCCGCCCCCGGTCACGCGGTGACCTTGGCGACGAACGCGGCGAGGTTGGCCACGGTGCGCCGGATCTTCTCCTCCACGGTGAGCGACTCGTGGAGCCGGGCCCCGACGTCCCGCTTGCCGCGCACGTAGAGCGAGCAGGCGAGGTCGGTGCACATGTACGCGCCGACGGAGTTGCCCTGTTTGCCGGCCTTCCCGGCCAGCGGGGCGACCAGCAGCGAGACGCCTCCGGTGTGGGTGGTCACGCAGAGCGAGCAGATGCTGCGCCGGGCCTGCCAGGAGGCGGCGCCGGAGGAGCGCAGCGCGACCGCCACCGTCCGGCCGTCCAGCTCGGCCGCGAGGTAGGCGCGGTCGGGTGCCTGCGGATCGCGCCAGCCGAGGAAGTCCAGGTCGTCCCAGGCCAGTTCGGTCAGGTCTCGGGGAATGTGCAGACGCTTCGCCTCGCCCTTGCTGCAGTTCACGAAGGCGGAACGGATCTCTTCTTCGGTCAGTGGCTTCATAGGAGCCAACGTAAATTACCTAGGAGCATTAGGCAAACGTATAATGGCCCCAGGCGATGGAAGGACAGCAGATGGCACGCGTAGGACTGAACGCGGAACGACTCACCCGGGCGGGGGCGGAACTGGCCGACGAAGTCGGCTTCGACAAGGTCACGGTCTCGGCGCTCGCACGACGCTTCGGCGTCAAGGACGCGAGCCTGTACTCGCACGTCAAGAACTCCCAGGACCTCAAGACCAGGATCGCCCTGCTCGCCCTGGAAGAACTCGCCGACCGGGTCGCCGCGGCCCTGGCCGGGCGGGCCGGCAAGGACGCCCTGGCCGCCTTCGCCAACGCCTACCGCGACTACGCCCGCGAACACCCCGGCCGCTGGGCCGCCGCACAGCTCGAACTCGACTACGAGACGGCGCTCGGCAGCGCCGCCGTCCGGCACTCGCAGATGACCCGCGCGATCCTGCGCGGCTACGACCTCGCGGAGCCCGACGAGACCGACGCCGTCCGTCTGCTCGGCAGCACCTTCCACGGCTACGTCGCCCTGGAGCGGGCCGGGAGCTTCCAGCACACCCCGCGCACCACCGAGGACACCTGGTCCCGCATCCTGGACGCCCTCGACGCCCTCCTGCGCAACTGGCCCAAGGCCTGACCCAGGCCTGACCCAGGCCTGACGCAGGCCCTCGGGCGCCGGCGGACGTCGACGAGCACCGGTCGGCCGGGCGCAGGTGAGCCGAGCAGCCTGGTGTCCGGTCCGAGAATTCGGACCGGAAGCGGACAACGGGCAAGCGGTACGACCACGGTCCGATCCGAAAGTGTGGTCCGTGCTCCGACGACGCGGTTCGTGCGGCGGCAGCATCGTTGCCCCATGACCAACACGACTACGTCAACCGCCGTTCCTGATCCCGTCTTTCCGGGACGCTGGGTGGGTGGCGCCTCCCTTGTCCTCGGCCCTCTGCTGCTGTTCACCGGCGTACTGCTGCGCGTGCGCTTCGACTTCTTCTTCCCCGCGCAACTGAGTGCGTACGGGCACCATCCGGCCCTCATGACGGCCTCGTACAGCCTTGTGTCCGCCGGGTGGGTGCTGCTCTGGCCGGGAGTCGTGCTTCTCGCCGCCAGGATCGGCGAGAGGTTCCGGGAACTCGCGCTGTGGGGCGGCGCACTCACGGTCCTCGGCCTCTTCGCCCGCACGTTCCACGCCGGTGTGGACCACCTGGCCTTCCAGTTGGTGGCCGTCCAGGGGGCGGCATCGGCGACGCGAACGGTGAGCGAGACCTACGGCGCGTTCCACGTCTTCAGCACACTCAACGCGGCCGTCATGGGCGGCTGGCTCCTGCTGGCCATCGGCGCCTACCGCTCCCGAGTGCTGGGACCGCTGCGTGCAGCGGCGCTGGCCTTGGCATCGGCGATGCCGCTGGGGGTGCTGAAGGGAACCACCCCGCTGTCGTTCGCCGCCACTGCGGGACTGTGCATCGCGCTCGTTCCCTTGGGCGTGGCCGCGTTGCACGACGGGCCGACCCCACGGGCGGCCACGGTCGCCGGAAGGCTTCTCCTGGTGGGCGCCGTGGGAACCGCGATGTTCCTCTTCGGGCAGGCCGGATGAGCGGCCGACGGTATCGTCGAGCGGTGCACAGAATGGGGCAGCACCTGCGGACCGGCGCGCATCTGCTGGCGATCGACGCCTGCGTGGCGGCCGTCGTGACAGCCGGTTACGTGGCACTGGCCGACCAGGGTGCCACAGACGGTCTGCCTCGGTTCTCCGGTCCGTGGTGGCTGGGCCGGCTGGTGGCCGTCCTTGTCGGAATGCCGCTGGCCGTTCGGCGCCTGTGGCCGCTGCCCGTCCTGGCCATGGTTCTGGGTGCTTCGGCGATGGCGACACTGCTGGACATCACCCGTGACCCGTACGCCTCTGTGGCCCTGGCCCTCTACGCGGTGGCGCTCATCGAGCCGACGCGCCGGGCTTCGGCGGCGCTCGCCCTGACCCTGGTTGTCTCGGCAGCCGCCGTCATCACCGGTGAAGCGGTCCTGACGCCCTCCGGCCCGTGGACGGAAGCCGCCGGCACCGCCGCCCTCGTCTGGCTGGTCATCGGGGCAGCGTGGGCCGCGGGCCGTGTCGTACGCGAGCGGAGATCCCGAGCGGCGCGGAGGGACCGTCGCCTTGCGGAGGAGGCACTGGCCGAAGAACGCCTGCGCATCGCCAGAGAGTTGCACGACATCGTCTCGCACAGCCTCAGCGTGATCGTCGTCAAAGCAGCGGTGGCCAACCATGTGGCCGAGGCACGCCCCCAGGAGACGCACGATGCCATCCGGGCAATCGAGCAGACCGGCCGGGAGGCGCTCACCGAGATGCGCCGTGCCCTGGGAATGCTGCGCGGCGACACTGCTGGACGGCCCATGCGAGAGCCGGGCTCGGCGGAGACGGCTCCCCCTCCCGGGCTGGACGACCTGCCGACCCTCATCCAGCGTGCCGAGCGGGCCGGAGTTCGCGCCGAACTCCATACCCGGTCGGCCGTCGGCCTCCCCGCGGGGACGGCGCTGGCCGTCTACCGGATCGTGCAGGAGGCACTGACGAACGTGGTCAAACACGCCGGCGACGGAACGCACTGCCAGGTGACGATCACAGTCGACCCGCGAGGAGAAGTGGGAATCGAGGTGGTGGATGACGGAGCCGGGAACGCGGCCGCATCCAATCGGGCCGAACTCACTGGTGGCCACGGACTCGTGGGGATGCGCGAACGCGTGATGATGTACGGCGGGACGTTGGCCGCCGGGCCACGGCCCGGTGGCGGGTTCGCCGTGTCGGCTCGTCTCCCGCCCGATCCCGCGCACAGCACGGCCGCGAGCCGGAAGGCGAGGACCGCATGACCGAACCCATCCGGGTACTCGTCGCCGACGACCAGTCCCTGCTCCGAGGCAGCTTCCGGGTGCTCATCGACACCGCTCCCGGGCTGACGGCGGTGGGCGAGGCCGGCACCGGGGCCGAAGCCGTCGAGAGCGCACAGCGGCTCTGCCCGGACGTGGTGCTGATGGACATCAGGATGCCCGGCATGGACGGCATCGAGGCGACACGGCGCATAGCCGGATCTCCCGGGACAGCCGGGACACGCGTTCTCATCCTCACCACCTTCGACCTCGACGAGTACGTGTACGGCGCGCTGCGTGCCGGGGCGGCGGGATTCCTCCTCAAGGACACAGCTCCCGAGGTGCTGCTGGCGGGCATCCGCACTGTCGCCGCCGGTGAGTCCCTTCTCGCCCCTTCGGTGACCCGACGCCTGATCGCCGAGTTCGCCCGTCTTCCCCATGCGCGCCATGCGCCGGGCTCCTCGCTCGAGGAGCTCACGGAGCGCGAGCGCGAGGTCCTCGTGCTTGTGGCGCGTGGCCTCTCCAATGCCGACATCTCCGAGTACCTCCACCTCAGCAACGGCACCGTCAAGACCTACATCGGTCGGCTGCTGCGAAAGCTGCGTGCGCGGGACCGCGCGCAGCTGGTGATCAGCGCCTACGAGTCAGGGCTCGTCAGCGTCGCTCATCAATCGACCGATTGATGAGCAAGATCGGTGAGTGAGGGGACTTGGCCCGGGGCCCGCGCGGAAACGCGGGAGCCGGGCCCCGCCTGGTTGTCCAGGTGGGGCCCGGCTCCGTTGGCCGCCCGAGGCTACCTACTGCGGCGGAGGGTCTTCGCCAGGTAGGCGCCCCACGCGAGGGTGACGGCGACCAGCAGGCCGCCGCCCGCCGTGCGCAGCATCGACCCGAGTTCGGAGTCGGACGGCACCAGGCCGAGCAGGGTGAACACGGCGACGACGAGCAGCAGGAAGCCCAGCGTCACCAGGGCGGCCTTCGCGTATCGGTTCACGGGTATTTCAATCCTCCATGGACGGCCTGACGGTCGGCAAAGCGATGGTAATGACTTGACGGAGCGCGGGCGTCACCAGCCCCAGGCGCCGCGGTGGGCGCCGCCGCCGCGGAAGAAGCGGAAGCCGCGGAAGAAGGCACCGCCGCCGAAGCCCGCCGTGACGGAGCCGACGATCGTCGCCCGGGCGTAGCCGCCGTAGCTGCGGCGCCCGCTGTACCCGTAGCGGTAGCCGACGGCCCCGCCGACGGCGCCGCCGAGGTAGGCGCAGCCGGCCGCGCCCGCGCCGCCGGTGAGGATGGTGCAGCCGCCGGCGACGGTGATGCCGACGCCCCAGGTGATGATGGTCTGCTTGTTCTCGTTCCAGGTCTTGCGGGCGAAGGACTTGGTCCGCTTCCAGCCGCAGCTCCAGCAGATGTTGCCGTCGAGGTCGTAGCGGTTCAGCGGGTCGGCGGAGACGTAGTCGTAGGCGTTGGCGTTGCCGCCGTAGACCGGGTCGAGGGACAGGAAGCGGCCGGTGGAGCCGTTGTAGAGACGCACGCCCATCAGGACCAGGCCGCCGCCGGGGGTTTCGGCGGAGCGGAGCTTGGCTCCGGTCCAGCCGTACCGGACGGCGGGCTGGCCGGCGCGGGGCTGGCCGTACTCGTCGTAGTCCAGGACGGTCGGTGCGACGGCGGTGTCCAGCGGGAGCTGGAGCGTCACGTCACCGTGCAGGTTGGCCAGTTGCAGGGTGACCGCGCTGCCGGTGGTGGTGGCGGCGAGGTCGCCGGTGGGCCCGGTCACGTTGCGCGAGGCCGTGCCGTCCACGGCGATCCAGCGCGGGCTGTCGCCGTCGCTGCCGTAGTGGTTCGTCCGGCCGCCCGAAACCGCCCACGCGGTGCCGGAGTTGGTCTCGGTGGTCCAGCCGCGCAGGCGCTGGGCGGCGTCGAGGGTCCAGGTGAAGCGGCTGTTGCCGGCGGTCTGCTGCTGTACCAGGTCGGTGTTGTAGTAGCTCACCGTGCTGCCCGGCAGGGCGGTGGTGCGGCCGAACGCGTCGTAGGCGTAGCCCGGGTTCACCAGGCGGTCGGCGCTGTCGTAGGTGCTGGTCTGAGTGGTCGCTCCGGTGGTCGTGCACTCCTGGCCGCGGGGCGCGGTGGCGGTGGCGAGGCTGGTGCGGTTGGTGTTGTTGTCGAAGCCGTACGTGCGGGTGGTGCAGACGGCGTCGGTGGAGGTGTCGCGCACCTGGGTCAGGCGCCCGGCGCGGTCGTAGGCGTAGCTCTGGGCCGCGGTCACGCCGGGGGTGCCGGTGTGGGTGGCCCACTGGCCGTGGACGGTCTCGGTGACGGCGTCGTTGACCAGCACGGCGCCGTCGCTGTTGCGGGTGTGCGTGCGGGTGACGACGGTGCCGGTCGGGTCGGTCCGGTCGGTGCTGGTGTAGCCGCCGGGCAGGCCCTGGGCGGTGACCTTGCCGTCCGCGTCGTAGCGGGCGGTGAAGGTGCCGGCCGCCGAGTCGGTCACCGAGGTGGCCAGGCCGCGCGGCTCGGCGGCGGTGTCGTAGCCGTAGGTGGTGGTGGACGGCGAGCTGTCGGTGACCTTGGTGGGCCGGTCCAGCGCGTCGTACTCGGTGGTCGTGGTGGCGCCGTCGGCGTCGGTGTAGGAGATCAGGCGGCCGAGGTCGTCGTACGCCTTGGTGATGGTCCCGCCGGTGGCGGAGGTCTGCTTGACGACCTGGCCGGTGGCGGGGTCGTAGCTGACGGTGGTGGCCGGGGCCGCCGGGCCGACGCCGCCGCTGACCGTGGTGGTCACCGGGCGGCCGGCCGGGTCCGAGGTGATGGTCGTCGTGCGGGTGACCCCGCCCGCCGTCTCGTCGGTCTGGGCGGTCTGGCCGAACAGTCCGTACTGGACGGTCTTGACGGGCAGTTGCGCCGGGTTGGCGCCGCCGCCGGTGACCGGGCCGGCCGGGCCGGTCCGGCAGACCAGGTCGGCCCACTCCGGACGGCCGGCGCAGGGGCCGGTGCCGGTGGCGGTCCAGTAGCTCGTGGTCCGCGTGCCGGCGTCGGACCCGCCGGAGGCGGGCAGGGACTGGGAGGTGACCCGGCCCTGGGCGTCGTAGCCGGTGACGGTGGTCAGCTTGAGGCCGTCGGCGTCCTGGACCTTCCTGGTCGGGACGCCGAGGGCCCAGTCGTAGACGTTCTTGTCGGTCCGGGTCTCGGCGAAGACGTCCGGCCAGCCGCGCAGGGCGCCGCCGGAGGTGGTCGTGGTGACCTGGTCCTTGACCTTGGCGGTGCCGTCGGTCGGGCGGCCCTCGTCGTAGGTCTTGACGGTGCGGGTGCGGGCGGTCACCTGGGTGCCGGCCCTGGCCACCGTGGTGGTGCCGCTGACGGCGTCGGCGGCCAGGGTCACCCGGTGCAGCGGGCCCGAGGACTCGGTCTCACGCTGACCGTCCTCGCTGTACGCGGTGACGGTCGACAGCAGCTTGGCGCGCTCGCCCGAGGGGAGCGTGTCGATGCCGAGGTCGGCGAGCTGGGCCTTGGCCTCGTCGGTGGTGCCGAGGGCGAGTTCGCGGTTGGCGGCGGTCAGGGTGCGGACCGCGTTGCCCCACTTGTCGTACTCGGTGGTGGTGACCCGGTGGCCGGGCGCGACGCTGTTGACCTGGCGGCCGGAGGCGTTCAGGTAGCTGACCGTCGCACGGGTGTAGTCGCCGGCGTTCAGCTCCGTGCCGTTGCTGGACGCGGGGACCTGGTCGGCGGGGAAGACCGCCGTGGCGTCGGTCGGCAGGTCGGTCTGGCCCCAGGCCGCACCGGCCGAGGCCGAGAGGTCCTCGGGCGCCTTGGCGCCCGTGGTCGGGACGCCGTAGACGACGACGGTGGCGGCGCTGCCGTTGACCGTGCCGGTGGTCCCGGGCGCGAGGGTGTCGTGCCGGACCTTGGTGAGCATGCCGTCGCCGGCGGCGGGGCTGCTCGGCACGTTGCGGTAGTCCATGCAGGTGGCGGGCTTGCCGCCGTGCTGGATGCAGGACAGCAGGCCGTCCTGGCCGGGCTCGCCGTAGTACCAGTACTTGGTCTGGGAGGCCTGGTCCAGGCGCGGGTCCCACTCCTGGCGCAGCGCACCGGTGTTGTCGTACCGGTAGGCGGCGACGTCGGTGGCGGTGGAGCCCGCGGCACCGGGGGCGGTGGCCCACAGCTTGATGGTGCTGACCTGGCCGGCGAAGTCGCCGAACTGGTCGGCGTTGTCCTTGCCCGTGGCGGTCGTGGTGTCGGCGTAGACGAACTGCAGGACGCGGCAGCCCTTGGTGGTCACGTCCGCCGCACAGGCGGTGGCCGTGGCCGCGGAGGTCGGGGCGATCACGTACCTGGGCCGGGCGAGGGTCTTCCCGCCGGCCACGGTCTTCTCCGAGACCACCGTGGTGGTGGTGTTCGCCAGGCCGTCCAGCAGGCTGGAGGTCACCGTCCAGGTGGCGGCGGCCGGGTCGACCTTGGCGAAGGAGGTGACGCTGCCCTCGGTGTCGGAGAGGGTGAAGTCCCCGCCCGCGAACGAGCCCTTGAGGGTCAGCTCCTCGCTGCCCGGTTCGGGCACCCAGCCGTTCCCGGCGGCGTTGGCGGTGAAGGAGACCGTGCCGCCCTCGGTGGTGGCCACGTCGAGCGAGGTCGCCGAGGTCCTGCGGATCTCGGTGTACGCGGAGGCGGAGACCTCCGAGGAGATGCCGGAGGTCCAGTTCGGGCCGAAGACCGGCGCCTGGCCGTCCTTGTTCGCGGCGCCCTTGGGGTCGCGCGAGGAGCTGGTGCGGCCGACCGTCATGCCGAACACCGAGACGTCGGTGGCCGAGACGGTCAGGTCACCGGTGAGCAGGTTCAGCTCGCCGGGGCCGACCTTCTGGGTGGCCGCGCCGCCCGCCTTGCGGTCGACGACGACCTTGACCGGCTCGGTGGAGACGGCGGCGCCGTTGGGGCCGGTGAAGTCCGCGCGCACCTGGACGGTGCCGTCCGGATTGACGGTGCTGGTGGCGTTCCAGGTCAGTGCGGGGCCCTTCCCGCCGCTCAGCGCGACCGGCCAGGAGGCGAGCGCCGTACCGCCGTCGGCGACGTCGCCGGCCGGGACGGGAGTCCAGGCGTCGGCGTCGGAGCGGCGCCAGGAGAAGGCGACCTTGTCGTACTTGGCGCCGTCCGCCTCCGCGACCAGCGGGACGCGGGCGGCCGTGCGGGTGCCGTCGTTGGGCGCGGTCACGCCGCCGGCCCCGACCTGGAAGGTGTAGGAGACGGCCTCGGACCTGTTCTCCGCCCGGTCCACCGCCCGCACCTGGAGGGTGTTGGTGCCCGCCTTGGCCGGGGTGACGGTCAGGCCGACCGGCGTGCCGGCGCCCCCGGTGGCGACCTTGGTCCAGTTCGCGCCGTCGAGCGTCCACTCCAGGGCGCTCTGGTCACCGGCCGGCGGGGTCACCGTGAAGACGCCGCTCTGCCCGGCGCCCTTGACCCACTGGCCCGAGGGGTAGTCGGTCGAGGTCACCGCGCCCGGCGCGGAGGGCGCCGAGGTGTCCACCGTGAAGTACGCCCACGGGGACCAGGTGTTGTTGTAGTGGGTGCCGTCGTACGGCGAGGTACGGAACCGGTAGGTCTTCCCGTTGGCCAGCAGCCCGGCCGGGACCTTCACCGAGGCGGGCGAGCCGCTCGGCACGAACGGCGACACCAGGACGTTGCCGACCTGCGCGTTCGTGTCGTTGTCGAAGATCTGGAAGGTGCCGTCGACCTTGTCGTTGTTCGGGTCGACGAAGGTGTCCCGCAGCGTCGGGGTGGTCGAGTTGACCCACCACGTCCCGGCCGCGTCCTTGTAGAACGGTGAACCGGCCTGCTGGTCGGTGCCGGTGCGCGGACGGTAGTTGTACGTGACCGTCAGCTTCGGCACGTTGCCGGCCGCGTTGGCCGAGTTGAACTGCTTCCAGTACTTGGTGTTGACCTCGTCCGGGGCGCGCAGGCCCATGCTGGAGAGCTGGTTCTTGGCGGAGGTCCAGGTCTGGACGAGGCCGGTGACGTCCGCGTTGACCCAGCCGTCACCGCCGCAGCCGTCCCGCCCCTTGGTCTCGGTCGAGGTCGCCTTCTTGGCGTTCCAGGCCGGCTGGCTGGTCCACCGGGAGGCGGTGGAGGGCCGGCCGGTGTCCCAGACCTCCCAGGCGTACGGCTGGCAGTCGCTGTTGCCGGCGTGGAAGTTCCACAGCGACAGCTGCGCGTTCATCACCAGCGCGTCGGCGATCGGCGCGGTGTCCCAGGTGATGAAGGAGCGGGCCTCGCGGGAGCTGCCGTCGGCGTTCTTGGTGCCCGGGTTGCCCAGGTCGAGCTCGGTGTCGGCCGACCAGTCGACCGACTCGCCCTTCTGGACGTAGGTGTCGAAGACGTTGCCCAGGCCCGTGGTGGACGGGTCGACCGTCACCGGGTACTTCGTCGCCGGATCGGCCAGGAACGCCGCGTCCGGGTGAAGACCAGGTCGATGTCGTCGCCGTGCTGGACGACCTTCAGGTCCACCCGGGCCTTGTGGCTGCGCGCGCCGGCGATGTCGTCGACGGTGGAGTCCCACATCACCGGGGCGGGCAGCATCGCACGCTGCTCGCCGGAGGCGGCGTCGGTGAACACCACGCTGCCGTCCGGCCGCGCCTCGGCCTTCAGGCCCTTGGCCCTGAGCGGCATGGTGTACGAGTAACCGGCCGCGCTGGGGCGCTGCTTGAGGACGGTGTACTGCTCGAAGCCGGTCCGGGTGGCCTCCACGACGAGGTCGACGGCGCCGTCGCTGATCGCGTCCCGGTACACCGCCTTGGTGCCGTCCAGCTCGGGCTTGGGCAGGCCGCCCTTCCACTGCAGCTCGACCTGCTGCTCGCCCCGGCCGAGGGTGACCAGGGTGCGGTCCTCGCCTGCGCCGGACTGCGACTCGGCGTACGAGCCGGCGCGGGTGCCGCCGGAACCGGCCAGCTTGAGGCCGTTGGGGTGCGCCTTGGGGGCCACCGAACCGTCGGCGGCCGTCTGCAGGGCGAGGTCCACGTCCACCCAGTCGGCGGCGGTGCCGCCCTTGCCCTCGGTGGTGTTCCCGCGGCTTTCCGCCGCCTTGCCGTCCTTGCTTTCCTTGCTTTCCTTGCCGTTCCGGGGGCCCTGGCCGTTCTGGCCGAGCTGGCCGACCTGGCCGCTCTGAGCACCGTCGCGGAGGAATCGGATCGGGCCCGCACTGAGTTCGGTGGTGAGCGACCCGTCCTTGTTCACCCACGTCGTGGAGGTCTCGGTCCGCGCCGAGAGGGCCTCGACCCGCTGCCCCGAGAGCCGGGCCGCGACGCGGGCCGAGGGGATGTCAGCGGCCGTGGTGGGGGAGGGCTTGGCGGCGCTGTCGCCGCTGCCGCCCGGCTTCGGGCCCGCCGCGAAGGCGACCTCCGATCCCGCCAGGAGGGAGACCGCCACCGCCAGCGCGAGTGAGCCGCTCACCACCCTGGCCGGTATCTGCCTGTGCATTCATGACTCCTTGTCGACAAGCTGCCACTGCGACAGCTCGCACACGGATCGTAGGCACGGACAAGATCGACATATGACGACACATCAACCCAATGAGGGGTCAAGGATGTGTAAGGGAAGAGTAATCTTGATCCATCTGTGATCATGGAGCGGTGGCGGTGTCGTTTCCGGGCCGCTGGGCTCCGAGGGCGGTGGGGTCAGGCCGTGTAGCGGGCCGTGCGGTAGCCGCCCTCGGCGGTGCGCTCCACGTTCTCGTCCTCCCAGGTGTGGGGGACCTTCAAGCCCCAGCACTTGCGCAGCGCCTTGTGCTCCTCGCGGTCGCGGGTGACGTACCAGGTGCCCATCCGGCACCAGGCGAGCGGTTCGTCGGCCTCCGTGGCGACGGCCCGCACCAGTTGCTGGGCGAACCGGGCCACCGTCGACTCCAGGTACTGGTTCATCCGGTAGGTGGCCTGGTCGCCGTGCTGGAACATGGCGTAGTCGGAGCCGGGCTGGGTGTGCAGCCGGCCGTGGTCCAGGGCCACCGTGCCGTGCCGGGCCACCGGCTCCTGCTGGGTGTTCCTGGCGATCCCCGCGTTGAGCCGGTTCAGCAGCTGGGCCTTCTCCCTGGTCGCCTCCGGGATCTGGCCGCCGCCCGTGCCGCCCTGGGCGGAGTACACCTCGTGCAGGTCGTAGTCCCCGGTGTAGAGGTACTGCTTCCAGTTCGGATCGGCCTTGAGGGCCGTCAACGCCGGTCCGCCGCCCGCCTGTTGCATGTCGAGCGGGACGTACGGCTCGCCGTTGGCGCCGGTGTGCACGATCCCGGCGGCGAGCGTCGGAGGCGGGTTGTCGATCCGCACGCCGGCCAGGCCCTGGTCGTTCCAGTGGCCGACGAAGCCGCTCAGGTCGTTGGCCTCCAGCCAGGCCAGGATCGTCGCCGGGTCGCCCTGGACCTGCCCCGGGCCGGTGCCGTACTTCTTGCCGACGGAGGCGGGCTTGATCGACTTCTCCAGGATGGTGTGCGGCTTGGCCTTGGCGCCCTCCGCGATCCGCCGGATCGAGAACTCGCCCGTCTCCCGGATGGCGATGGTGTACTTGTGCCGCTTGCAGATCTCCGAGATGGCGGCCAGGTGGTTCTCCCACACGATCTTCCGGAGTTCGTCCGCCCGTCGGCCCGAGGCGACGGTCCCTCCCTCGAAGGTGCCGGCCGCGAAGGCGGTCTCCACGGTGTTCTTGTCCAGCATCCGCTGCACCACCGGCCGGCCGCCGGGCCGACCGTCCGCTGCGCGCTGGAGTGCGCGGGTGGTCGCGGCGTTGCCGACGGTGCGCTGGAGGTCGGCGACGGACTGCGGGGGCACGGCGCCTTCGGCCCGTCCCGTCCGGCAGGCCTGGCCTGCCCGTCCCGCCTGGCCTGCTCGTCCCGCCTGGCCTGCCCGGGTGTCGGCCCGGCGGGTCGTGCTCGGGTCGTGCTGGGCGTGCCCGGCCTGCTCCTGCTGCTTCCTCGCCTGCATGCTGCACCCTCCTCGGTCCCCCTCGTCCCCGTTATATCGGGAGTCGGGGCGCAGGAGGAGACCGCATCCGGACGTGCTCGCCCGGGAGTTGGCCCTTTGTGTCGGTGTCGGGTGGGAGTTGCCTCCAGGTTAGTTGTGTGACCACAATGATTACACCAACACAATTAACTCTGGGAGTGTTCCCCATGCCCGAAGCCGCCCCTCCACGGCCCTGGCTCGTGCTGGCCATCTGCTGCATGAGCCTGCTGATGGTCAGCCTCGACGTCACCATCCTGAACGTGGCCCTGCCCGCCATCCGGAGCGACCTGCACACCTCGGTGTCCGGGCTGCAGTGGACGGTCGACGCCTACACCCTGGTCCTGGCGAGCCTGCTGATGCTCTCCGGATCGACCGCCGACCGGATCGGGCGGCGCCGGGTGTTCCGGATCGGGCTGGTGGTGTTCGGCGCGGCCTCCCTGCTGTGCAGCCTGGCCCCCGGGCTCGGCTGGCTGATCGCGGCGCGGATGCTCCAGGCGGTCGGCGGCTCGATGCTCAACCCCGTCGCGATGTCGATCATCAGCAACACCTTCACCGACTCCCGCCGGCGCGCCCGCGCGATAGGCGTGTGGGGCGGCGTCGTGGGCATCAGCATGGCCGCCGGGCCGATCCTCGGCGGGGCGCTGGTGGAGTCGGCCGGCTGGCGGGCGATCTTCTGGATCAACGTCCCGATCGCCCTCGCCGCCCTCTTCCTGACGGGCCGGTACGTCCCGGAGTCACGGGCGGCCCGGGCCCGCCGGGTGGACCCGGTCGGCCAGACAATGGTCGTCGTACTGCTCGCCGGACTCACGTACGCGATCATCGAGTCGCCGCAGCGCGGCTGGACCTCGCCCGTGGTGCTCGGCTGCACGGCGGCGGCCCTGGCCGCACTGCTGGGCCTGCTCCGGTACGAGCCCCGGCGTACGGACCCCCTGATCGACCTGCGGTTCTTCCGCTCCGCGCCGTTCGCGGGCGCCACCGTGATCGCGGTCGCCGCCTTCGCCGGTCTCGGTGGCTTCCTGTTCGTCAGCTCCCTCTACCTCCAGGACGTCCGCGGGCTCGACCCGCTGCACGCCGGGCTGTACATGCTGCCGATGGCCGTCATGGCGCTGGTGACCGGCCCGCTGTCCGGCCGGATGGTGGCCGCACGAGGCCCGCGTACGCCGCTGCTGCTGGCCGGTACGGCCCTGAGCGCGAGCGCCGTGATCCAGGCGGTCAGCTACTCCGAGCACCTGTCGACCGGTCTGCTGGTGCTCGCGTTCCTGCTGTTCGGCATCGGGTTCGGCCTGGTCAACGCGCCCATCACCAACACCGCCGTGTCCGGGATGCCCCGCGCCCAGGCCGGGGTGGCGGCGGCCGTCGCCTCCACCAGCCGGCAGGTCGGCCAGTCGCTGGGCGTGGCCGTGATCGGCGCCCTGATGGCGGGCGCGGCGCACGCCGACCCCGCGGCCTTCACCGGGACGGCGCGGACGGCGTGGTGGATCATCGCCGGCTGCGGTGCCGTCGTGCTGGTCGCCGGTACGCTCACTTCCGGCCGCTGGGCCCGGGCGACGGCCGAGCGCACGGCGGAGCGGCTCGCCGCCGAGGAGGCAGACGGGGAGCCCGGCGGGGACAGCAGGACGGCAAAGGAGAGGGTGGACGCCTGATGGGGCGCAGTGACACCGGCGGGCACCCGCAGGCGGGCGAGGTCGACCCCGGGACGGCGGGCCGGGTCTGGCAGGGGATGAACGCGCTCGTGCTGGAACGCTACAACCGGCGCAAGGCCGTCGCCGAGGCCCTCGGGATGAGCTTCGGCCGGGTCCGGGCGCTGCGCCGCCTCGCCGGCGGCCCGATCACCCTGCGGGAGCTGGCCGAACGGCTGACCGCCGATCCGCCGTACACCACCGTGATCGTCGACGACCTGGTGCGGCGCGGCCTCGCCGAGCGCATCACCAATCCCGCCGACCGGCGCTCCAAGCTGGTCCACCTCACCGAGGAGGGCGAGGCGAAGGCCGCGCTCGCCACCGGCATCCTCACCACCCCGCCGGACGCCCTGCTCGCCCTGCCGCCGGAGGACCTCCGCGCGCTCGACCGGGTGGTGACGAAGCTTCTGGGCTGAGCGCGTCGGGGCCGGCTCCGGGGGGTGGCCCCGGGAGTGGATCCAGAGGGTGGCTCCAGGGGGTGGCGGGGGGACGGCGTTGTGACCTTGAGGTGAAATTAGGTTAGCCTCACCTAATGCACACTGCTTCCCTGGCCGCGACCACGGCCGGATACGCCATGCCCCAGCTCTGGCGGGTCCTCACCAAGGCCGGCTACTTCCTCAGCCTCAGCGGGGCCATCGGAGCCACCGTCACCTATGCGACCGCCGTACGCCCGGCCCTGCGGGCCCCGGAAACGGGCGCCCGGGACGCCGAGGTGCTGCGAAGAAGGGCTGCGGGCTACCTGGCCGGGGTCGGCGCCGTCCTGCTGGTCGCGGGCTACTTCCAGCTCGCCGCCCGGGTGGCCCGGGCCGGGAAGGGGATGCCCTTCGGCGACGCGCTCGCCCCGGACCGGATCCTGGACTTCCTGCGGGCACCCGCGGCCAAGGGGGCCTGGATCGCCCAGGGCACCGTGTACCTGGTCCAGAACGCCGTCCTGGTCGTGACCGCCGCCGTCCTGATCGCCCTCGCCGTGCCGGCCGCCCGCCGCCACGTGGACCGGATCGCCCTCGCCGCGCTGCCCCTGGCGCTCGCCGTCACCCTGGTCGGCGCCGTGCCGACCACCGCTCCCGCCGACCTGGACGCGTGGCTGAACCTGGTGTTCGACCAGGCCCACATCGTCTCCGGCGTGGTCTGGCTCGGCGGCCTGGCCCTGCTCGCGGCGCTCGCCGGCACCCGCAGGCGCCTCGGCGACGGCGCCGGGCTGCTCTGGGCGGACGTGTGGCGGCGCTTCGGCCTCGTCGCGATGGTCTGCGTCGGTACCGTCACCGTCTCCGGACTGTGGCTGAGCTGGAGGCACGTCGGCGGCATCCCACAGCTCTGGACCACCGGTTACGGAGTCGCGCTGCTCGTCAAGATCCTCCTGGTCGCCGGTCTGGTCGCGGCCGGAGCCTTCAACCAGCTCTGGCTGATGCCCCGGATCGTACGGGCGCGCAGCACCGACGACACCGGCTCGCTGCTGCACCTGACGCTCCGGCACTTCCCCAAGGTCGTCTGGGGCGAGGTCGCCCTCGGCGTCGCGGTGCTCGCCGTGGTGCCGTTCATCTCCGGCTCGGCCCGCGCCGAGGCCGGCAGCCCGAAGGCCGTCTCCTCCGGCACCCTCTTCGCCGGGGGAGCGGCGCTCACCCTCGCGCTGGTCGCCTCCCTGTACGCGACGGTGCGGATGTCGGAGGCCCTGGCGCGGCGGTCCGCTGTGGCCTCAACTGCCTGATCCGCCCGTCCGTCCTACGTGTGGATCGCCTGCGACACCGCCACCACCCGCGACCTGGCCCGCTTCGTCCGCCGCGACCTCGACGTCCCCAGGCCGCGCACCCACGCCCTCGGATACTTGCGCCCCTGAAAGCCCGTACGGCCCGTCCGGGGCACGGTCCCCCGGCCGGGCCGCACGTCTGCCAGCTGTCTGCTCACACTGCTGAACGGTTGATGTCACAACGACCACCAACTCGCTGGGTCCGGTCGTCGGAAACCCACCGTTCGCGGTGACCCGATCAGGGCGTGGTGGGGCCCGGGGCGAAGTAGTCGTGGAGCATCTCGGTGGTCCACGCGGGCTGGTGGGTGTCGCCGCGGGGGCCGAACTCCTCGAACCAGGGCTTCACCTCGAGGATTGGGGTGCCGTCCACGGCGTCCAGGTCCTCGACGTGCAGGTCCAGGCCGTCGACCTTGAGGAGGCGGCAGCGGGATGAGCCGAGCCAGTTGACGCGCCGCATGTTTCGGTGGCCGAAGACGCCGACCTCGGGCCACTGCGGGTTGTCGCGGGGGCGGCGGGCGCCGAAGTTCAGGTCGGTCGGGTCGGTCAGGTGGAACCGGAAGATCACGTCGAGATGGGAGAACGCCTCCAGCCCCTTGGTGGCCTCCGGTGGGAAGCGGTCGCCGTCGAGCCGGATGACGGCGCGGGTGCCTCCCCAGTAGTCGTCGGTGGGCTCGGTGCGGCCCCCCACCACGTACCCGAGTGCCTCCACGGTGAAGACTTCGGTCACTGTGCTTCCCCTCCTGTGAACAGACCGCGCCAGGTCGGCGGGTCAGGCGGTGGCCGCCAGGTACTCGGCGGCGCGCCGGTCGACGGCGTTGATGACCGGGACCTTGCGGCCACGGTAGGCGGACAGCGCTCCGCGGATCTGCAGGGCGACGTCGCGGGTACGGGCTGAGCGTACGCTCTGCATCGCGTCCAGCGATCGCGCCCAGATCGCGCAGGCCTCCTCGACGGAGTGCTGTTCGGCCTTCACGAGCCCGAGGTGGCCGAGGGTGACGGCGTGGGTGCGGGTGAACGCGGAGGCCTTACGCGTCGCGACGCTGCGCTCGAACTCCCGGGCCGCGCCGTCCAGGTCGCCGATGTCCCGCAGGGCCGACGCCGTCTCATGTGCCAGGGAGGCCTCGCCGAAGAAGAAGACCCGGGCCGGTTCCTCGTCGCCGGGGGAGGCTGCGGACAGGTCGCGTTCGGCCTGGAGCAGCGCGGCGTTCGCTTCGGGGGCGCGTCCGGCTGCGGCGAGCGCGCGGGCGTGGACGACGCCGAGGAGGGAGCGTTCGCGCGGGCTCGCCAGCGCGTACCGGGCGCCGGACATGGAGGCCTCCGAGACCCTGACGGCGTGGCCCGGCTTTCCGAGGTCGACCGCCTGGTGGGCCATGGCACGCAGGACGTGGGCGGCCATGGCGGGATCGTCGGCTTCGGCCGCCAGTTTCACGGCGACGGTGTAGTAGTGCTGGGCGGTGGGGTGTTCCCCGTTGTCGAAGGCCGTCCATCCGGCCAGGTAGGCGAGTTCGGAGGCCGCGGAGAACATGTCGCGTCGCACCTGGTCGGAGGCGAAGGTGCCGCGGAGGAAGTCGTGGACGTCCGTGAGGAGGTACTGGGCGACCGCCGTGCGGCCGTGCCCGCCGCCGCGGCGCTGGTCGAGCTGGGAGAACAGCCCGGTCATCTCCCGCACAGCCTCCACATCAGCGCGACCGGCGCGGTGCCGGGTGCTGTTGCGGCTGTCGGCACGGGCTTTGTGATCCCACCAGCTGCTTGGCGGGATGCTCAACGCCCCGAGCGAGTACGTGAGGGTGCGGAGGAGCTGTCTGCGTTCCACGTCAACGTCGATCCGTCCAAGAGCCGCCAGGGCTTTCAGCGTATCCAAGTCCCAGTCCCGAAGATCCGGTTCCTCCTCGCCGAGTCCCATCGCGGCCAGGGTGATGTCCCGGTCGAGCCACCTGGTAAGGACTTCCGCGAGGTACTGCGGGAGGTTGCCGGAGGGGGTCCAGCCGTAGCGGACCCACTGGGTGACGGATGATCGACTCGGCCGCGCCGGGTCGTCGTGGGCGGCCGCGACCGCGCACAAGGCCCGGGCGAGGGCTTCGTTGGGTCGACCGGATTCACGGATGAGCTGGCCCAACCGCTCGTTGGGCTGACGAGTACGCCCCATGGGGGTCTCCCTGGCGGTGCCGCTAAACACGTTAAACAGCGGACGGTCGCCAACACCTTACTCCTAGCGACCATGGGCGGTTTCCTGTTTCTGCAAGGCGGTTTCAGGCCGCACGACGCGTCCGGCCGTCCTGAGGGCGGCAGTACGGCACGTCCTGGCATTCGACCCGAGTGAGGCGCCCCGATGGAGCCGAGACCACGCACCGTCACGATGAGGTTCCCCGCCGAACTGGCGCGGATCGGCGCCGTTCGCCGCTGGGCCAAGGCGCAGCTGCCGGAGCTCGGTCTGCACCTGAACGCTCCGCGAGTGGAGGACGTCCAGCTGGTGATGTCCGAGATCGCGGCCAACGCCGTTGTGCACGGCTGCGACGGCGGCCGGCCGGACGAAGAGCTGACTGCTGCGCTGTGTCTCGCCCCGACCGGGGTGCTGCGGATGTCCGTCACCGACCCCGGGGCCGGCAGGCCCGAACCCCGAAAGGCGGGGGAGGGCGCCACCAGCGGTCGAGGTCTGCTGCTCGTGGCTGGGCTGGTCGACCGGTTCGGCGTCGACGAAGGGCCGGACCACAAGGTGGTGTGGGCCGAACTCGACCTGCCCGGGGCGGTCCGGCCCTCCCCGGCAACGGTCTTCGGCCGGCAGGTCGAGCCGCAGGTCGTGGTGCTGTGCACCGGCACCCCCGTACGGGTTGGCCTGCCCAGGTCCGCCGTCGGCATGCGGCTCGGTCAGCAGCCGGAGCTCGACCGGATACCGGCGGCGTAACCCCATCCGCCCATCGACTTCGGACCAGAGGACTCCGCGAGCCTGGCCGGACTACCAGACCGTACGGGACGTCGTCGCGCTCACGCACCGACCCCAGTACCTGCGCAGCCTCGACCCCGGCCGGCTCCGCGCCATCCACAGCGGCGCCACCACCGAACTGACCGGCCCCGCCCACAGCGTCCAACTCGTCCTCACCGGCGGTTACCTCCACACCGTCTCCACCCGCACCGACGGCCGCGACAGCGGCCCTTTCACCGCCGACCAGCTGCGCCCGGCCGTCACCATCACCGAACTGCCCGGCAGCTCCTACACCCTGGGCACCGCCCTCGCGCACCAGGCCCTCATGCGGCCCGACACCACCACCCTGATGCTCCGCGGCCCCTACACGGCCACCGCCCACGCCGCCACCGACCGCATCCCACCGAGCTCCTCCTGGCCCCGACCCGTCGACGGCGCCCGGCCGGTGCACTCGCGCCCCATGACCGACGCCGAACACCACGCCCTGTACGAGTCCCTCGCGGCGGCCGGCGTCATCGAACCCCTGCCACGAGGCAGCCGGTGAGCAGCAGCCGCGCCGGACGGCGCCCTCCCGGCTTGGCAAGCTGGGGCACCACGAACGCCACCCGAGGCAAGGAGTGCCCCGTGCACACCGTCCTGACGACCGATCACCCAGCCTGGCAGCGCAACACCACCACCGGCCACTGGCAGCGCCCCCTGCGCACCGCCGGCGGCCGGTGGCTGGCCACGCTCAGCCCGACCGGCCTCGACCTGGCCCGCACGGACGGTACGGACGACCACAGGCCCGCCGTCGTGACCACCGACCCGGGCGACCTGCCCGACGCCGTGCCGACCGCCCTGCGCACCGGGCTGAACGCCCTCGGGCCGAGCGTGCGCGTGGCCAACCCCTGGCTGTGGGACGCGATCACCACCGCGATCCTGCGCCAGGTCGTCCGCGCCGACCAGGCCCGCAAGCTCTACCGCACCTGGTGCGCCGTCCACGGCACCGAGTTGCCCGCCCACGGCCACGCCCACCACACGGCACCCGAGCCCGACGCGGTGCTGGCCCTCACCGACGAGCAGTTCGCCGCCGTCGGCACGACTTTCCACCGTACGGCGCTGCGCGCGGCCGCCACCGCCTACCTGGAACGCCGTGCCCGCTGGGAGCAGTCGGATGCCGCCGCCCTGGCGACCGAACTCGTGAACGTGCCGAGGATCGGCCCCTGGACGGCGGCCGCGGCCGCCGCGGACTTCACCGGCGACTTCTCGGTCTACCCGCACGCCGATCTCGCGGTCCGCACCTGGGCCGCCCGCATCGACCCCGACCACCCCTGGCCCGCCGCCGACAAGCCGAAGAAGACCGAGGCCCTGTTCGGCGCGCACTGGCACCATCTGGCCGGCCACGACCCGCGCCACCTGCACACCCTGACCCTGTCGACACTCACCTGGGGGGCCCATGCCCGCACCGATCAGCTCGGAGGATCCGACCCGCACCACCCGTGACCCGGTCGCCGGAGCCGATCCGAACCGGATCCTCGACTGCCTGTTCGTCAACGCCCCGCTGCGCGACTACGACCTGCGCCCGCGTGTCAACGACTACACCCTTCCGGTCCTCGGCATGGGCTACCTC
Source organism: Kitasatospora sp. NPDC028055 (assembly GCF_040637885.1). NCBI lineage: Bacteria > Bacillati > Actinomycetota > Actinomycetes > Kitasatosporales > Streptomycetaceae > Kitasatospora > Kitasatospora sp. NPDC028055. The sequence goes on from NZ_JBEZXE010000018.1 coordinate 102,936, forward strand.
GCCACCCACGCCGCCCAGCACGGCTTCAACGTCGGCATCCTGGACGCCGAGGCCCACGGACTCGGCGTCCAGGACACCGCCGACATCATCAACGAGCTGCGGCCGCGCTGGGTGGGCTTCAACCTCCTCGCCCCGACCTACGACCTCACGGCGAGGATCGCGGCCAGGCTCGACCCGGTGATCTCCCTGATGGCCGGCGGCCACCACGCCAAGGCCGACCCGCAACGCGTGCTCGCCGACCCGCGGTTCGCGCGGCTGGACGCCCTGGTGATCGGCGAGGGCGAGACCCGGGTCACCGCCCTCCTCGGCGACGTCCACCGCCGTCGGGAGCTGCCGAAGGTGATGTGGCGCGACCGCCTCCTCGGCACCACCGCCACCGGTATCCCGCGCCCCGGCGACACCGCCCCCTGGCTCGCCCCCGACATCAACTCGCTCACCCTCGACCGCCGCTACCTCGCGCAGGACCCGTTCCAGGCCGACGACGGCCGATGGGAGGCCAACCTCGTCTGCTCGCGCGGCTGCCCCTACGAGTGCGGGTTCTGCGGCGCCGCCGCCTCCATGAACCCCGAGGTCAGCATCCGCACCCGAACCCCCGAGAACATCATTGCCGAGCTGCACCAGCTCCACGACCGGTACGGATGTACCGCGTTCAGAGCCGTCGACGACCTGTTCCTCGGCGCGCGCCGCGTCATCCACCCTGCCCTGGAGGCCTTCGCCGCCGAACGCATCGGTGAGAGGTACGTCTGGGACGCCACGGGGCGGATCAACGTCCTCGCCCGCGAGGACGACACCGTCCTGGAACAGCTGCGAGCCAACGGACTGCGCGAGGTCGCGCTCGGCATCGAGTCCGGCTCCCCGCGGATCCTGCGTGCGATGGACAAACGGATCACCCCCGGGATGACCCTCGACGTCACTCGCCGGCTCCTGGAACGCGGAATCGGCGTGAAGGGGTACTTCATCCTCGGCTACCCCGGCGAGACCCGGGACGACGCGCTCGCCACCCTCGCCCACATCCGCGAACTCTGGGCCCTCTCCGACCGCTTGGAGGGCACCTTCCGGGCCTCCGCCTTCACCTTCCGCCCCTACCCCGGCAGCCCCGTCTTCCACCGCCTCGTCCAACAGGGCCACGACCCCGAGGCCATGCAGACCTACCAGGACATCGACCTCACCGACCACGGCGCCGACGAGGCGATGCGCGGCCGCGACGAGTTCAACTTCGGTACCGGCCAGCAGTTCGGTGACGTTCCCCTCACCCGGCTCCACGGCTGGCTCGCCGACATCTCCCGCGAACAGCACCACCGCAACTCCACGCTCCGTCAGCAGGTCGGGACGTGAGCGGCCTGCTGATCAGCGTCGACGGGCCCAGCGGGCTGGGCAAGTCCACCGCCGTCGCCGCCACCGCCCGCGCTCTCTCCGCGTCAGGACACACCGTCCACACCGCCACCGGCCCCTCGGCCACCCCCTACGGCACCGCGGTGCGCCGGGCCGCCGCGACGATGCGCGGCCCCGCCCTCGCCCTGGCCGTCGCCGCCGACCGCCTCCACCAACTCGACACCGACATCCGCCCCCACCGCGCGGCCGGCACCACCGTGCTGATGGACCGCTGGATGCCCTCCACCCTCGTCCTCCAGCGTGCCGACGGAGTCGACGTCGATTTCCTCCTCGCCATCAACCAGGGCGCCGACGTCCCCGACCTCGCGGTCATCCTCACCGCCGACCCGGACACCGTGCAGCGACGCCTGGCCGCCCGCGGCACCCGGCACCGCTTCGAACTCGACGCCGCCGCCACCGCCCGGGAACTCCGGCTCTACACCGAGGCCCTCCCGATCCTGGACCGACTCGGGTACCGGCTGCACACCATCGACACCACCCACCTCACCTCCGAGCAGACCGCACAGGCCATCCTGGAAGCGGTCCCGGCCCGAGCGATCAACACCAAAACCCCACAGGGAAGTTGGAGAGAGCATGAGTAGCAGCACAACCACGACCCTGCCGCCGGTGGTCGACGTCCACGTGATCGCCCGCACCCCCGACGGCAAGATCCTGCTGTCCCAGCGCGGCGGCCCCTACGGCTACGGCCAGTGGCATGCCCCCAGCGGCAAACTCGACCCCGGCGAGAAGCCGGCCGAGGGCGCCGCCCGCGAGCTCGAGGAGGAGACCGGCCTCCTGGTCGATCCGGACCACCTCCGCCTCGCCTACACCGTCCTGCACCGCCAGGACCCCGCCACGCTGCGCCTCGGCCTGTTCTTCGTCGCCACCGAGTGGGAGGGCGAGCCCGTCAACCGCGAGCCCGAGAAGTGCCTCGACCTGCGCTTCTTCGCCGATGGCGCTCTGCCGGAGGACCTGATCCCCTACCCGGCCGCAGGCATCCACGGCGCCCTCACCGATCCCGGCGGCCTGGCGTACCACAACTGGCCGACCGCGTGAGCACGGGGGAGGTCGGGCGCGCCCGACCTCCCCCGGAGAACTCCGATGTGACGTGGCACCGGGCTGTGGGTGGTCAGCCGTAGGGGATGACGGCGACCGGGCAGTGGACGTGGTGGATCGCGGCGTGGGCGACCGGGCCGAGGTGGTGGTGGCGGAGGGGGGCGTGGCGCAGGCGGCGGCCGAGGACGAGCAGGCGGGCGGTGGCGGCCGCGTCGACGAGTTCGACGGCGGGCTTGCCGCGGACCAGGTCGGCGGTGACCTCGACCTCGGGGTGGCGGGTCCGGAGCGGGGCAAGGGCCGCGGTGAGGCCGTCCCGTTCGACGGCGGAGACCTCGGGCTCCAGCCCGCCGATGGCGTCGAAGGACATGTACTCGCTGCCGGCCGGCGGGGACCAGACGTGGACCACCCGCAGCGGGACGGAGCGCAGGGCGGCGGCCCGGAAGGCGAACTCCAGCACCTCCTCGGCGGGGTGGGTCAGGTCGAGGCCGACGGTGACCGGGCCGTCCGGTTCGTCGTGGTCGGCGCGGACCAGGACGACCGGGCAGGCGGAGCGCCGCAGCACCTCCTGGCTGACCGAACCGACCAGGAAGCCGCGCAGGGTGCCGAGCCCGCGGGAGCCGAGCACGAGGAGGGCGGCGCGGTGCGAGGCGGCCTCCAGCGCCTCGACCGGGTCGGCGGACACGGCGGAGGAGACGACGGAGAGGCCGGGCGCCAGGGCGGTCAGTGCGGACTCGCGCTCGGCGAGGTGGGCCAGGGCACGGTGGTAGGTCTGGTCGCTGCCGACCACGTCCCGCTTGGGCCACGGCCAGGCCTCCAGGACCTCCAGCGGGACGGCGCGGCGCTGCGCCTCGTGGGTGGCCCACTCGGTGGCGGTGAGGCTCTCGGGGGAGCCGTCGAAGCCGACGACGACCGGGCCGCCGGCGGGGCCGGCAGCGGCGGGGCCGACGGGGCCGGTCGGCGCGGGTTCGGACACGGGAGCTCCTCGGGTTCCGCGGCGCGGGGAGGGCCGTACCCGGCCCGCCGGGGCCGCCTCGGGACTGCGACCCCAGTATCGGCGGTGGGCGGGGATGGCACCTCTCGGGGCGCTCGGGCCTCCGGCGGGGTGGGGCTCAGGCCGCCCGCGGGTCGGGATCCCGACCGGTCTGGATCCGACCGGTTGGGAGCCGAGACGCTTAGGCAAGCCTAACTTCCGCGATGCGAAGAGTGCCCGCCCATGCCGTCTCCGACCGCCACAACGGTCAGCGCGACCACGCCGACACCGACACCCACGGGGACGGCGTTGGTGGCAGCCGCGGTGGCGGTGGCCAACGTGCTGATCCTGGTCGGCGCGGTGCTGAGCATGCGGGCGGGGCACGACGGCGGGCGCGGGGCGGAGCGCGGTTGAAAGAATTTTTCCCGGCGCTGTCACACTCGGGCGCCGGGATCCGTCGGGTCGGTGAGAGCACATCGAACGCCCGAGAGGAACACGAGAATGAGCACCGACCGCACCACCGGATCCACCACCGCCCGCTCGATCACCGCCGAGATCCCGCTCCGCCCCCGGCTGGCCACCGACCCGAACGAGCTCGTCCCCGAACTCGCCGACGTCTCGGCCGCGTTGTTCCGGGCGGTCGGCAACCGCTCGGTCCCGCGCGGTACCGTCAGCCTGGTCCAGCTGCGGGCCGGGCAGCTCGCCGGCAGCACCTACCTGACCGTCCTGCACACCGGCTTCCTGCGCAAGGCCGGTGAGTCGGAGGAGCGGATCACCTCGGTGTCCACCTGGCAGGACTCGCCGTACCTGACCGCGGCCGAGCGGGCGGCCCTCGCGCTGGTGGACGCCGTGCTGCAGCCCAACCCGGACGGCGAGCGGGTGTCGGACGAGCTGTACGCCGAGGTCGCCGCGCACTACGACGAGAAGGCGCTGGTCACGCTGATGCTGGCGATCGGACAGGTGAACTTCTTCACGGCGATCGCGCTGATCGCCAAGCCCGTCCCCGGGAGGTCGTTCACCGACCCCTGGTCCTGAACTCCGGCCCGGGACCGGCCCGTCGGGCGTTTCGCCCGGCGGGCCGGTCCTGCGTTTCAGCGGGTGGCGAGGTTTCAGCCGGTGGCGAGGAGGCCGGAGACCAGGGCGCGCAGTCCGTCGCGGTAGCTGTCCTGGGCGGTGAGGCTCTCCCAGCGGTCGGCGACCTGGGCCAGCCGGGGGTGGACGGCCGGGTCGAGGCCGGCGAAGACCTGCTCCCGGTAGGTGGGGCGGTCGTCGTCGGTGCGGCGCCTGGCGGCGGTGGTACGGACCACGATCTCCCCGGCGGTGTAGTACCAGATCGCACGGTAGCCCTGGACGGCGCGTTCCGGGGTCAGGCCGCAGTCGACCAGTCCGTCGACGATCTGCTCGACGAACCAGAGGGCGTGGGTGGAGAACAGGTCGTCGGCGGCCAGGACTTCGACGATCCAGGGGCAGGCGGCGAGCGCGTCGTGGATCGCGGAGGCCGCGGTGAGGACGCGTTCGCGCGGGTCCGCCGGGAGCTCGACCGGGTGGAGGGTGCGGGCGGCGTAGTCGTCGAGCAGCAGGACGAGCAACTCCTCCTTGTTGTGTACGTGGTGGTAGAGCGCCATCGGGGTGCTGCCGATGTCGGTGGCCAGTCGGCGCATGGTCAGTCGCTCGACGCCCTCCTCGGCCACGATCCGGCGGGCCGCCTCGACGACCTCCTCCTGGGAGATGCGGGGAGGGCGGCCGGTGGCCTTGCGGGGGGTGGGGGAGGGCTGCTGCATCCCCTCATCATGCCTCGTCTCGTCATGCCTCGTCCGGGGGCCCGTCGTGCCCCGCCGGTCCTGGGCGGCTCGACAGCGTGAGCTCCCGAGGGTACTTTCCTTACATGTATAAAAACTCGCGAGGCCGCCCCGGCCTGGTGCTCGCGGCGGTCACCGTCGCCCAGTTCGTCCTCGCCCTCGACCTGTCGGTGGTCAACGTCGCGCTGCCCGCTATCCGCGACGCCCTGGGCTTCGCCCCGCTCGACCTCTCCTGGGTCATCCACGTCTACGCGCTCACCTTCGGCGGGCTGCTGCTGCTCGGCGGCCGCGCCTGCGACCTGTACGGGCGACGGCGGTTGCTGGTGCTGGGCCTGGCCGTCTTCGGGCTCTGCTCGCTCGCGGGCGGGCTGGCCCAGCACCCCTGGCAGCTGGTCGCCGCCCGCGCCGGGCAGGGTGTGGGCGCCGCGGCGGCCGCCCCGGCCGCGCTGGCGATGCTCACCACCGCCTTCCCCGAGGGCCCCCGGCGAGTGCGCGCCCTCGGGGTGTGGAGCGCCGCCAACGCCGCCGGGGGCGCGCTGGGCGTGCTGGCCGGCGGGGTGCTGACCGAGTACGCCGGCTGGCGCTGGGTCATGCTGGTCAACCTGCCGATCGTGGCGACGGCGCTCGCGCTGCTCCCCGAGGGGATCGGGGCGGGGGCGCAGCCCGTACGGCGGGAACGGCTGGACGTGCTCGGCGCGGTGCTGGCCACCGGGGGCGTCGGGTTGCTGGTGTTCGGCGTCGTCCGGACCGAGAGCCGAGGGTGGGGCTCCCCGGCCACCCTGGCGACGCTGGGCGCTGCGGCTGCGCTGCTGATCGCCTTCGTGGTGGCCGAACTCCGTTCTCCGGCACCGCTGTTGCGGATCGGATTGCTGCGCAGCCGGTGGGTCGCCGGGGCGAACATTCTGGTGTTCCTGGCTGCCGCCGGGCAGTTCGCGGCCTTCTACTTCGTCTCGCTCCACCTCCAGCAGGTGCTCGGGCTGGGCGCTGCCGCCACCGGGGCCGCGTTCCTGCCGTTCTCGGCGGGGCTGGTGGTGGGCTCGCTGGTCGCGACCCGGATCACCGCGCACCGCGGCCCGCGGGTGGCCCTGGTGCCCGGGGCCGTACTGGCCGCCGTCGGGCTGGGCTGGTTCGCGCTGATCAGTCCGGACGGCGGGTTCCTCGGCGACGTCCTGGGCCCGTCCCTGGTCACCAGCGTCGGTACCGGGCTGGTGCTGGCCCCCGTCGCCGCCGCCGCGACCACCGGTGTCGCACCCCGCGAGGCCGGGGCCGCCTCCGGGCTGCTCAACAGCTCGCGCCAACTCGGCGGCTGCGTCGGGCTGGCGGCCCTGGCCACCCTCGCCGCCCACCGCACCGGCTCGGCCACCGGCTCGGCCACCGGATCGAGCACCGGGGCGACCACCGGGCCGGGCGCCGGGCCGGCCGCCCTGGACGCCGGGTACGCGCTCGGGCTGGCCGCCGGCGCCGTGCTGTTCGCGCTGGCAGCGGTCGTCGCCGTCACCGTCCTGCCCCGGCGGCGGCCCGGCATACCCGAGGGGCGTCCGCTCGCCGCCGGAGAACGCCAAGAAGACCTCCAACTGGAAGGAACCTCCTCATGACCACCACTCCGATCGCCGTCGTCGACCTGTTCGCCTCGGCGCTGCACTTCCGCCCCGACGGCGAACTTCGGGCCACCGAACGGCGGATGACCGGCGGCGGTGCCGGTGCCGAAGGCGCCTGGCAGGTCGCGGCCTTCCACGTGGAGACCGACGCCGACGTGCACGCCGACCACTGGGAGATGCACCCGGAGGCGGAGGAGGCGGTGTGCTGCCTGGCCGGCGGTGCCCGGGTCTTCTTCCGTCCGGTCGAGCCCGGTGCGGCAGAGGAGTCGGTGCGGCTGGCGGCCGGGAGCGCCGTGATCGTCCCGCGCGGCCGCTGGCACCGGCTCGAACTCGACGGTCCCAGCGACCTGATGTCGATCACACTGCGGGCCGGGACCCGGCTGGAGCGGCGGGGCGCCGAGGACTGACCGCCGGGCCGAGGCGGCCGGGCCGGGTGGGCCGAGCGGGTGGCCGCCCGGCCCGATCCGGGAGAAGTTGCCGGAACGCGGCGACGGCCCTCCGCCTGTCGGGCGGAGGGCCGTCGCGTGGAAGCCTGCGGTGGTCAGGTCAGGTCAGGTCAGGTCGGATCAGGTGAAGTCAGGTCAGGTCAGGAGGGGTCAGGCCGCAGCGCGGGCGGCCTTGGTGCGGGCGGAGTCGAAGACGGCGGCCGGGTTCCCGTAGTACAGCCACGGGCCGGCGATCTCCCGGCCCATCCCGCGGAAGAGGTCCAGGGCCTGCGCCGGGCGGCCGTTCTCGATCAGGGCGTGGGCGGTCCAGCCGCGTGCCGCGACGATGCCGGGGTGGGCGGGATCGGCGGCCGCCAGGTCGAGCAGGGCCGCGTCCACGGCGGCCGTGTAGGCGGGGGAGCGGTAGAGCGAGGAGGCGGACTTGTCGCGCAGGATCTGCTCCCAGTACGCCCGCAGCTTGAGCGCCGTCAGCAGGCTGCCGGCCGGCGCGCCGGCGATCGCCTTGTCGGCGAACTCGTGCATCAACTCGTTGCTGCCGAGCCACTTCTCGCACCAGTACTGCAGTGCGGAGACGTGCGCGCCGAGGTGGTGGGGCTCGCGGGCCACGATCTCCGCCCACAGTGCGCGGTAGCGCTCGTGCGACCAGCCCTGGCCCATCGCGATCGACTGCTGCACCACCCAGGCGTTCGGGTCCCCGGGCTGGGCGAGCCGGACCGCCTCGTACGACACCTCCTCGGCCTCCTGCAACACCTGGTGGAAGCCCATGGCCTGCTCGCGGGTCACCTGCGAGGCGTACTTCGCGGTGCGGATCTGCCACGCCCGCTTGACCAGCGCCTCGGTGTGCACCTGGGCGGCCTGGGGGCTGTCCGGCTGCTCCTCGCGCCACTTCCGGAGCCACCCGTCGTCGGTGGCCGCGAGGGCGCCGAACGGGTTCATCCGGGAGTAGCGGGTGCTCCAGTCGACGTCGCCGTCCGAGAGGTAGGCGGCGGCCGGGCGCCAGTCCCCGGCCTTGGCCGCGTCCAGCGCCGCCCGGGCGGCAGGGGCAGCGGGTGCGTCGCCCACTTCGACCAGTTCGGCGCGCGGCACCAAACCCGCTGCGGCCGCGTCTAGCCCCCTGGCGGCCTTGCGGCGCTTGTTCAGCCAGAGGCCCAGTCTGATGAGGAGGATGAGGAGGGGGACGATGACGAAGGGGTGGGACATGAACCTGCTTCTCCACGAACTTCTTCGCACAGGTGTGCGTTCGGTGAAGATCGTACCGTTCGGGTGCGGAGCCGTGTGCGTGGCCGGACGCCGCCGACCCGGAACCGGCCAGGAGCTTCTGGGGAGGTCAGCGCCGGGAGCTACGGTCCCGGTCCATGGGTTTCTCCGGATCTTTCATCGTGGCGCGGGAGCGAGAAGGTGCGGCGGACCGGGCTCGGACGTCATTGCTACGGTCGGTGGATGAAGGGCTGGGACGAGAGCGGTGTACGCGCTCGGATACGGGAGCTGGCAGCACGGGACCCGGAGCGGTCGCGTTTCGGGGCGGGTACACACCGGTACGAGCTGGCGCCGGCTCTGCCGGAGGCGGAGATCAGGGCGTTCGAGGAAGTCCACGGCATCAATCTGTCAGCGGAGTACCGGTCCTTCGTCGCGGAGGTGGGCAACGGGCCTGCCGGGCCCGGCCACGGGTTGATGCCGTTGACCGTCCCTCGCCCGGAGGCCGGCGAGGACTGGGCGGTGGACGATGAGTGGGAAGAAGACCGGCTGCCGGGCCGACTCGCCCAGCCGTTCCTTCTCACCGAACCGCTGCCTGGCCGGATCGGCGCATCGACCGGTGAACTGACCGGGGGCACGCTCATGCTGGCCGAAGAGGGCTGCGGCAGCTACCTCAGGCTGATCCTGAACGGCCCACGAGAGGGCGAGGTCTGGCAGATCGATCCGGACTGGGGCGGCTTCGTCCCAGTGAGCCCCTGCTTTCGCACGTGGTACACCGAGTGGCTGCAGTAGGTGACCAGCCGTCAGCCATCAACCCGACCGGGTCAGCGCCAGGACGTCGGGGATGTGACTGCGGCGCCCGGCCTCGTTCCCGCCCCTCCTCGCACGTGTGTCCGGCCCGGGGGTGAACGATCGTCGAGTCGTGCCGATTCCCCGGTGGAGGCGGTAAGTTGGCGCCTGCCGATTGTGGGGAGGACCACTGACGTGAGCACCGACGAGGCTGCGCTCGGCAGCGCCGTGAAGGCCGTCATCGCCGCCGCGAGTACCGATGATCTGGCCGGGCTGTACCGGGCCGTGATGCCGCCGGATGGTGGGGACACTCCTCCGGCCGAGGTCGCCAGATGGTTCGGGTTGCTCCTCGTCCACCTGGCGCTCACCGCCGCGTCCGCTTCGGAGCTGGAGCGGGGCAGTTCCCGGGAGACGGTCTCGGAGTGGCTCGAGGAGGTGCTGGGGCCGGTACCGACCCCGGCGCTGCTGCGCGCCGGGGATCCGACCCGCATCGACCACGTCGAGGCGGTGAGTGCCACCGAGAGCTACGCCCAGTGCCGGGAGTACGCCGTCGACCTGATCCGGCTGGGCCTGGTCGACCCGAAGGAGGAACCGGACGAGCGGGGTGTCGACGCCCACTGCGCGGTGACGAACGACAAGCAGATGCGGATCATGGTGATGGCGATGCTCGGCCGCCTCGGCGCCGGTCCTGGCGCGCGCAGTTGACGGTGCCCCGGTGGCGGCGGTGATTTCCGGCCGATCGGGCTCCGGATGGAGCGGTGGGAGCCGGAGGGGACAGTGGGGACGGAGCCGCGCTTCGTCGTGGGGACGGGCTACGCGCTGTACCAGGGGCCGCTCGCGGACAGCGCGCCGCACCGGCACGCCGCGTTCCAGGTCGCGGTCGCGGTGCCGGGCGGCGAGGTGACGATCGCGGACGGGGGCGGGGTCCGGCACCGGGGCGAGGCGGTGGTGGTGCCGCCGATGGTGCGGCACCGGATGGCGCCGACCCGCCGGGTGCTGGTGTTCTACGTCGACCCGCGCTGTGCGTTTGCGGACCGCCTTCGCGCGGAGCACGTCGACGGCGTCTGCGTGGCGCCTCGGTGGCGGGAGTTGACGGAGGCGGACGTCCGATCGTCCGGTGTGCGGCCGTCGGCCGAGCTGGACGCGCGGCTGCGGGCGGCGATGGCGGCGCTCGCGGACGACCGGGTCGCGCTGCCGGGGCTGGCCGCGCAGGTCGGGCTCTCGCCGCAGCGGCTGCGGGCGTTGGCCCGGCGGCAGTTGGGGGTGCCACTGTCGCGCTGGCGGATCTGGTTACGGCTGGCCCGCGCGGCCGACGCGCTGGGCGAGGGGTGCACGCTCGCCGAGGCGGCGGTGGCGGGTGGTTTCGCGGACCAGGCGCACTTCACCCGGCAGATGCGGGAGATGACCGGGCTGACCCCGTCGCGGGTGCTGCCGGTGCTGCGGGCCTCGGGCCCGGGCGCCCTTGGACCGGGCCCGACCGGCTCGCGGCCGGCCTAATCGCGTCCGACGGGCTCGCGTTCGGCCTACTCGCGGTGGGCTACGTAGATCGACATCGAGCCGGTGACCGTCGCGACCGTCTCGGCCTCGCGTACGCCGCGGAACCCGGCCTCGGCGATCAGCCGCGGCAGGATGCCGTCCGCATTGGGCCGGGTGTCCTCCTTGCCGTCCGCGAACTGCACGATGCGGAAGGCCAGGCGCATGGCCGGTGTGCGCTGGCGCCCGTAGTCGGCGATCACCAGCTTGCCGCCGGGGCGCAGCGCCGCGTGCATGGACGCGAGGACGGCCTGCTTCACGGGGACGGGGCACTGGTGCAGGACGAGGCTGGAGACGACGGTGTCGGCGGCCTCGGTGCCGACCAGATCGGCGACGGCGTCGCCCATGCCGGTCAGCCACTCGGGGCCGTTGGTGGGGCCGTTGGTGGTGCTGGTGGCGGGGCCGGTGCCGTTGGTGGTGCCGGTGGCGGCGGCCTTGCGGCGGGCCAGTTCGAGCGTGCCCGGGTCGGGATCGATGCCGATGATGCGGGTGCGCGGTTCGACGCGTTTGAGGAGCAGCGCCAGCGAGCCGGTGCCGCAGCCGACGTCGACGATCACGTCGTCGGGGCGCGGAGCCGCGTGCATGGCGAGCAGGCTGCGCCAGAGGCGTTCGCGGGTGAGGGAGACGATGGGGTCGTAGAGGCGCAGCGGGGCGAGGCGGCCGGCGGCGGGGGTGAAGGCGCGATCGGTCATGCGGGCCAGTCTCGGTGGCGGTCGCCGCGAGGTCTTGAACGAATCGCTCGCCCGGTACGGCCAGGTCGCCTTCACAGGGCGCGGGAGCCTGCGTGCCCGCCTGGCCCGGTGCGTCGCGCCGGGCCCGTCCGTCCCCGGGGACGGACGGGCCGACCAGGATGGTCAGCCGCAGCCGCTCGGGCCGACCACCGACAGGTCCGGTCCCTCCGCGATCAGCCGAGGGTGTCCAGGTACCGGTGGAGCTCCTTGTGCCCCTCCGCGTCGGGGTGCAGGCCGTCGACGAGCAGGTGGGGCAGGTCGCGGAGCGGCTCCCACAGGTCGAGGAAGTCGATGTGGTGGTCCGCGCACCAGGTCCGGAGGAGCGTGCGCAGTGCGAGCGCCCGGTCCGTGGTGAAGCGGAGGCCCTCGTAGTCGCCGGTGCGTGTCTCGTCGAGCCAGACCGGTCCGACGACGACCAGACGGGCGTTGTGCCGCCGGGCCGTCGCGGCCAGCGAGTCGAGGTGGCCGGTGAGGTGGGTGAGCCCGTCGTGGTCGTCGCCCGGCGCGGCGAGCGGCAGGGCGGAGTCGTTGATCCCCGCCGCCACGATCAGCGTGTCCGGGTGACGGGGAGGCAGGAGTGCGGGGGTCTGCGCGCTGACGTCCGCCAGGGTGCTGCCGGGGATTGCGAGGTTGAAGACCCGGTTCCGGGTCTCGTCCGCCGCGATGTGGGCCGCCGCCAGGTGCCCGGTCCAGCCGCCCTGGGGGTCGCAGCGCCCGTAGGCGATGCTGTCGCCGACGATGACGATGCGTGCCGCCGAGCGCAGCGGGTTCGCGTCCAGGTAGGCCCAGGCGGTCTCGCCCGAGGTGAGCAGGACCTGTCGCCGGGCGTAGTCGGAGACCTCGTACGCGTCGGCCGCGGCCAGTTCCTCGTCGTTCAGCCGCAGGACGGCGCCCTCGACCGTGCTGCCGAGCCTGCGTTCCAGGGTCAGGTGCACGTCCTGGCCGCTGGTGGCGATCACGGCCTCGTCGGTGATGGTGAGTGGCCTGGTCGCGTACCCGGCCAGGGACGCCGGGGTGGTCGCGACGGTGCGTCCGAAGAGCGCGGTCTGGACCTGCTGGTCCAGCAGCGTGCCGAAGGAGAACAGGAGGTGGGGGTGGGACTCGGTCACCGTGACGCCGTGGCCTTTCAGTCGGAATGATCAGCGCACTCTATGCGGCCCGCGCAGCGGCCCGCGAAGCGGCTGGTGCCGGCCCGGCGAGGTGCCTCAGCGCCGGTGGCGGCCCCGGTGCCGGACGGCCGGGGCGGACGGCCGCGCCGGGAGGAACAGCCGGGCCGCCTCCCGGCCCAGGTTGACGCCGATGGCCAGGGACAACGCGGTGGCGGTGGCGTGCCCGAGGCGGCCGAGGCCGGCCTCCGGTTCGCCGCGGACGAAGGCGAGCAGCCCGAAGTACAGCAGCGACCCGGGCAGCAGCGACCCGAGGGCCGCGGTGACGTACGGCAGCACCGAGCCGCCCCGGTAGCGGGCCATCAGCTGGCCGGACAGGCCGACCAGGACGGCGGCCAGGCCGGTGGCCACGATCGGCTCCGTGCCCGCGTCGGCCAGCACGGAGTACGTGGTCCAGCCCGCCGCGCTGTTGACCAGGACGGCCGGCAGGGTGGTCGGCTCGGTGTTGAGCAGCACCGCGAAGGTCAGCGCGAGCAGGACGGCGGCCGCGAGTTGCAGCGGCGGGTTGGAGGTGGCGGCCGGGCCGCTCTCGGCGGCCAGGTCCGCGCCGTTGTTGACCCCGATGTAGAGCACGGTCATCACCCCGACGACCACGCCCGCCAGCAGGTACAGCACCTCCAACAGCCGTGCGGCGGCGGTGAGGTAGAAGCCCGCGAGGCCGTCCTGCACGGCCGCGACCATCGGCCAGCCGGGCAGCAGCGCGTACAGCCCGCCGGTGATCACCACCGAGCCGCGCAGCTGCAGCTGGTTGAAGGACATCAGGATGCCGACCACCGCGGCCGGGGTCGCGGCCGCCGCGATCCGGTAGAACTCCGGCAGGTCGTGCCGTTCGACCCGGTCGGCCAGCACGCCGCCCACCACCGTGGTGACCACGGCGCTCACGAACACCAGCCAGGCCCGGGCGTCGGCCCGGCCGCCGACCAGCAGGGTGGCGGCGCCGGCCAGCAGGCCGGAGGAGAGGACCAGGACCCAGGCCGGGTAGTGGCGGCAGTGCCGGCGCACGGCGCGCAGCCGCCGGTGGGCGTCGTCCACGGCGAGCCCGCCCGCGGTGATCTCGGTGACCAGCCGGAACAGCGCGGCCAGCCCGGAGTAGTCCCCGGTGGGGCGGCGGACGAAGCGTTCGGCCGTCACCGGCGGGTCGCCGTGGCCGGGCCGGTAGGAGATCGCGACCCGGGTGAAGGCGACCTGGGGGTCGCAGGGACGGACCCGGTAGGTGCGCGCCACGGCGAGCATCGCCGCCTCGACGTCCTCGGCGCCCTCGCCACAGGTCAGCATCAACTCGCCCACCAGCAGCGCGAGTCCGAGCACGGCGGCGACCGCGGCGGGCCCCGGCTCGGCCGCACCCTCGTCCTCCTCCTCGCCGTGCCCGGCCGCCGGGTGGGCGGAGTTCGGGGAACGCAGCAGCGGCAGCATCTGCTCCGGCCAGCGGACCGCGCCACCCACCGCCCGGGGCGGTCTTCCGGAGCCGGGATCGGCCTCCTCGGCCGCGCCCGGTCCGCCCTGCGACGGCACCCGCGAACCGTCCGGCCCGTCCGTCCCGGCCCGCGCACCGCTCTCCTCGTGTTCCCGCATCGTCGCTCCCTGGACCACCCCCCAACTCGGCTGCTCTCGGCACTCCTTCGACTACCCATCGTCACCACTTCGTGAACGTCGCACCCGGAGTGCGGGAAGATCCGCGCGCCCCGCTCGGCGGGCCGGCGCTGTCTCACCATGCGGACGATTGCGCGGTTCTCCGGCCGGAAACCGGCGGGCCGGACGTAGGGTGGCAGGTGCAGCTGGTTCGCCCCGTCCGCCAGGCGGGGCGTCGTAAGAGGGAACCCGGTGACGCCTTTCAACAGGCCAGTCCGGGACTGCCCCGCAGCGGTGAGCGGGAACGACCGCCGTCATACGCACTGGGCCCGGGTCGGGTCTGGGAAGCGACGGCCAGTAGGTGCCGGTCCTCGACGAGGACGGGCGGGCCCGCGAGTCCGAAGACCTGCCACTGCCCGGGCGCGACCGTTCGCGCGCGGCCATCCGGTGACCTCGAGGGCGGGTCGGCGACCACACCAGACGGAGCCGTACCCGTGTACGGGCGCCCGTCCGGTCCGTCGTCCCTTCGCGTCCTCGCCCCCGTCGCCGGGCACTTGAGGAATCAGACTCGCGAAGGAGAGTCCCTTGACCACGAAGTCCGCAGCCGCGGCGACCCTCGCCACCGCCCACGGCTACCCCCGGCAGGGCCGGGGCCGGGAGTTGAAGAAGGCGATCGAGGGCTACTGGAAGGGCGCCGTCACCGCCGAGGCACTGCTGGCCACCGCCGCCGACCTGCGCCGGGGGAACTGGCAGCAGCTCGCCGACTCCGGCATCGAGGAGGTCCCGACCGGCGACTTCTCGCTCTACGACCACGTGCTGGACACCACCGTGGCGGTCGGCGCGATCCCGCCGCGGCACCGGGAGGCGGTCGACGCCGACCCGCTGGACGGCTACTTCGCCATGGCGCGCGGCAACCAGGACGTCGCTCCGCTGGAGATGACCAAGTGGTTCGACACCAACTACCACTACCTCGTCCCGGAGTTGGGTCCGGACACCGCCTTCGCCGCGAACCCGGCCAAGGCCGTCGCCGAGTTCGAGGAGGCCCTCGCGCTCGGCCACGACGCCCGTCCGGTGCTGGTCGGACCGGTCACTTACCTGCTGCTCGCCAAGCCGACGCCCGGGGTGGCCCCCGACTTCCAGCCGATCACCCTGCTGGACCGGCTGCTGCCCGTCTACGCGGAGCTGCTCGCGGCACTCCGGGCCGCGGGCGCGCAGTGGGTGCAGCTGGACGAGCCCGCGCTCGTCCAGGACCGGACCCCGGCCGAGCTCAACGCCGCCGCCCGGGCCTACCGCGAGCTGGGCGCGCGGACCGAGCGGCCGAAGCTGCTGGTCGCGAGCTACTTCGACCGCCTCGGCGACGCCCTGGCGGTGCTGGCCAAGGCCCCGGTGGAGGGCCTGGCGCTGGACTTCACCGGGCCGGCCGCCGCCAACCTGGAGGACCTCGCCGCCGTCGGCGGGCTGCCCGGCAAGCGCCTGGTCGCCGGGGTGATCGACGGGCGCAACATCTGGATCAACGACCTGGGCGCCTCGCTGGCCACCCTGGCCACCCTGCTCGGGCTCGCCGACCGGGTCGACGTCGCGCCGTCCTGCTCGCTGCTGCACGTGCCGATCGACGCCACCCTCGAACGCGACATCGACCCGCAGATCGCCCGCTGGCTGGCCTTCGCCAAGCAGAAGGCCACCGAGGCCGCCCTGCTGGCCCGCGCCCTGCGCGAGGGCACCGGCGCGATCACCGCCGAACTCGCCGCCAACCGCGCCGACCTGGCCTCCCGCGCCACCTCGCCGATCACCCGGGACCCGGCCGTCCGCGCCCGCGCCGCGGCCGTCACCCCGGGCGACGCCCGGCGCGCCCAGCCCTACCCCGTACGGGCCGAGGCCCAGCGGGCCCGGCTCGCACTGCCGCTGCTGCCGACCACCACCATCGGCTCCTTCCCGCAGACCACCGAACTGCGCGTCGCCCGCGCCGACCTGACCGCCGGGCGGATCGACGCCGCCGCGTACCGGGAGCGGATGGCGGCGGAGGTCCGCGAGGTCATCGCCTACCAGGAGAAGGCCGGGCTGGACGTCCTGGTGCACGGCGAGCCCGAGCGCAACGACATGGTCCAGTACTTCGCCGAGCAGCTCACCGGCTACCTGGCCACCCGGCACGGCTGGGTGCAGTCCTACGGCACCCGCTGCGTCCGGCCGCCGGTGCTGGCCGGGGACATCTCCCGCCCGCACCCGATGACCGTCGACTGGTTCCGCTACGCCCAGGACCTCACCGACCGTCCGGTCAAGGGCATGCTGACCGGCCCGGTCACCATGCTCGCCTGGTCCTTCGTCCGCGACGACCAGCCGCTCGCCGAGACCGCCCGGCAGGTCGCCCTCGCCCTGCGCGACGAGGTCACCGACCTGGAGGCCGCCGGCGCCGCCGTCGTCCAGGTGGACGAACCGGCCCTGCGCGAGACCCTGCCGCTGCGCGCCGCCGGCCGCCCGGCCTACCTGGACTGGGCCACCGAGGCCTTCCGGCTGGCCACCTCAAGTGTGCGCGCCGACACCCAGGTGCACACCCACATGTGCTACGCCGAGTTCGGCGCGATCATGACCGCGATCGACGACCTCGACGCCGACGTCATCTCCCTGGAGGCCGCCCGCTCGCACATGGAGGTCGCCGGGGAGCTGGCCGCCGCCGGGTACCCGCGCGAGGTCGGCCCGGGCGTCTGGGACATCCACTCCCCGCGCGTGCCGAGCACCGAGGAGGCCGTCGAGCTGCTCCGGGCCGGTCTCGCGGCGATCCCCGCCGAGCGGCTCTGGGTCAACCCCGACTGCGGCCTCAAGACCCGCGGCTGGCCCGAGACCCGCGCCTCGCTGGAGAGCCTGGTCGGCGCCGCCCGCCGCCTGCGGGCCGAACTCACGGGCTGAGCACGAGAGTTCGGGGGCGGGCCCGGCGCACGGCTGCCGGGCCCGCCCCCGCGCGGGGGCGGTGTCGCGCCTGGGGTCGGTGATTCAGGGGCAGGACTTCCGGCGGGGGCGGCGGCGGGGGGCCGGGGCCGACCGGTCGACCCCGGCCCCGGTCCCGGCTCCGGCCTCGCCCCGGTTGGTCCGTGCTACCTCCCGGCCCGGCGGCTGCCGAGTCGCAGGCCGCCGAACACCAGGCCGCCCACGAAGAGGACGATCCCGATCAGGAGCAGCCACAGCAGCCCCTTCACCAGGACACCCACGAAGCCGAACACCACCGCGATGAGCAGGATGAACAGGAGCAGTGCCATGTCGTTCCCCTTCCCCTTCGTCTCTTCGTGTCCGCCGTCGGGCTCGTGCCCGGCATCGGGTGCCGCCGTCAGCGGTCGCGCCTGAGGGCGCCCTCGACCCGGTCGGCGGCGCCGCGCGCGGCGTCCTTGACGTCGTCCGCGGCCTGCTTGACCTTCGACTCGACCTGATCGGCCTGGCCCTCGCCCTTGAGCTTCTGGTCGCCGGTTGCGTCCCCGGCCTTCTCCTTGGCCTTCCCGGCCAGTTCCTGCGCCTTGTTCGACAGGCTGCCCATGCGGTCCTCCCGTGGTCCGTGGTCCGTCGTCCGTCGGTGGCGTGGTGCCACCGCCTGTTCGTCTGCGTTTGCCCCGTAATCGCCCTTCCATGCACCGGGGCGGATCGGTCTCCTGGCGCGTTGTGCGGCGGGGTGCGGCCGCCCGGCTGAGATGCTCTGCCGGTGGAGACCAGGGACACGGGCCGGATCGAGGCGTTCAGCGACGGGGTGTTCGCGATCGCGATCACCCTGCTGGTGCTGGAGATCAAGATCCCGCAGGCGCACGGGGCGGCGGAGCTGTGGCGGGCGCTCGGGGCGCAGTGGCCGTCGTACTTCGCGTACGTGGTGAGCTTCCTGGTGATCGGCGTGGTCTGGGTGAACCACCACACCCTGTTCGCCCACCTCGCGCGGGTCGACCGGACGCTGATGTTCCTCAACCTGCTGCTGCTCATGCTGATCTCGGTGCTGCCGTTCCCGACCGCCGTGGTCGCGCAGAACCTGCGCAACGGCTCGGCGGCGAACGTCGCGGCGGCCGTGTACGGCGCGGTGATGGTCGGCCAGTCGGCGCTGTTCTCCGCCTTCTGGAACCACGTCACGCGCACCGGCCGGTGCTTCGACGAGCGGGTGGACGTGCCGGCCGCCCGGGCGGCCCGGTGGCGGTTCGAACTGGGGCTGGTGGTCTACCCGCTCACCGTCGCGCTGGCCTTCCTCTCCGCCCCGGCGGCCCTCGCCGTCCACGGACTGCTGGCCGTCTACTACGGGTTCAACCAGGTACGGGTGCCGCTGCTGGCGCGGGAGGCGTGACCGGATCCCGGAACGGCGGGCGGGGGAGGGCCGGTTGTCGTAGCCTCCGGGCCATGGACCACGACTTCGCCACCCGCTTCGCCCAGGACTGGGCCGCCGCCTGGAACTCCCACGACCTGGAGCGCATCCTCGCCCACTTCACCGAGGACGTCGTCTTCGCCTCGCCCCGGATCGTCGAGCTGATCGGCGACCCGTCCGGCGAGGTGCGCGGCAAGGAGGCCCTGCGCGTCTACTGGTCGAAGGGCCTCCAGCACCTGCCCGACCTGCACTTCACCGTCGAGGACGTCCGGGCCTCCGTGGACACCCTCGTCATCAACTACCGCAACGAGCGCGGCCGGGCCGTCGCGGAGGTGCTCACCTTCCGCGACGGCCTGGTCTGCCAGGGCCTCGGCGCGTACGGGCCGGAGGCGTAGCGCTCGACCGGCCTGCCTGGCGCCGAAACCGGCCTGCCTGGCGCCGAGACCGGCCTGGAGGCCGTCCGCCACGAAGCCGCCGAGGCCGAGGGCCGTCAGACGACGGTCAGGACGATCTTGCCGGTGGTGCGGCCCTGCTCGCCGAGCTCATGGGCCTTCGCCGCCTGGTCGAGCGGGAGGACCGCCTCGACCACGGGCCGCAGCGCGCCCCGCTCGGCCAGGGCGGTGAGCTCGCGCAGGCCCAGGTGGTCGGGCTCGACCAGGACCCAGCTCGCACTGACGCCGTCCCGCGCCGCCGGGACGTCGCCCGGGCCGGGCAGGGTGATCAGCCGGCCGCCGGGACGCAGCACCTGCAGGGAGCGCTCGGCGGTCTCGCCGCCGAGCCCGTCGAGCACCACGTCCACCTCGGACACGGCCTCCTCGAAGCGGACCGCGCGGTAGTCGACCACCTCGTCCGCACCCAGTTCGCGCAGCAGGTCGTGCTTGCCCGCGCTGGCCGTGCCGATGACGTACGCGCCGCGCGCCTTCGCGATCTGGACCGCCAGGTGGCCGACGCCACCGGCCGCCGCGTGCACCAGCACCCGCTCGCCGGGACGCACGTCGGCGGCGTCGACCAGGGCCTGCCAGGCGGTCAGCCCGGCCAGCGGCAGCGCCGCCGCCTCCACGTGCGTCAGTCCGGCCGGCTTCGGGGCGAGGTGCCGGGCCGGGGCGACGACGTACTCGGCGTACCCGCCCGCCTGGCGCGGGAACAGCGGCATCCCGTAGACCTCGTCGCCGGGGCGGTGGTTGCTCACCCCGGGGCCGACGGCCTCCACCGTGCCGGAGACGTCCCAGCCGACCACCGGCACCTCGCCCCACTCGATGAGCGCCCCGCTGGCCCTGGTCTTCCAGTCCACCGGGTTCACCCCGGCCGCGTGCACCTTCACCAGGACCTCGTTCATCCCGGGCTCGGGCCGCGCCAGCTCCCGCTCCACCAGCTGCTCCGGGCCGCCCCACTGCTCCACCACGACTGCACGCATGTCCGTACGCCTTGCTCTCGTCGGATCCGGTCGATCCGTTCCACCGCCGGGTCTGCCCGGCGCAACGAGGTCAACCATGCCGCGAGCGGAGCCGGCGCGGGGTTGGCCGTCCGGCCACTATGTGACAGGATCTGGCCATGGCAACGATCCGGCCGGAGGCACCACGGAACTGCTCGAACCCGGCGCCGATGGCGCCCGATCCGCACCGGGTCGCGGTGCTGGCCCTGCCCGGGGTCCCGCCGTTCGAGCTGGGCATCCCGTCCCGGGTGTTCGGCAGTGCGGAGGACGCCGAGGGCCGCCGGCTCTACGAGGTCACGGTCTGCACCGCCGACGGGGCCGCCGTCCTCAGCGACGCGGGTTTCACCGTGCAGCCGGCCGCCGGCCCCGAAGCCCTGGCCGCGGCGGACACCGTGGTCATCCCGCCCACCCATGCCATGCCCGAGCTGGCCGGCGGCGGCCCGCTGCCGCCCGAGGTCACCGCGGCCGTCGCCCGCATCCGCCCCGGCACCCGGTTGGTGTCGATCTGCTCGGGCTCCTACGTGCTCGCCGCGGCCGGACTGCTCGACGGCCGGCCGGCCACCACCCACTGGAACCTCGCCCCCGAGTTCCGCCGGGCCTACCCCGCGGTCAAGGTCGACGAGGAGGTGCTCTTCGTCGACGACGGCGACGTGCTCACCTCCGCCGGGGTGGCCGCGGGCGTCGACCTCTGCCTGCACCTGATCCGCCGCGACCACGGCGCGGCCACCGCCAACCGGGTCGCCCGGATGTGCGTCGTGCCGCCGTGGCGGGACGGCGGGCAGGCCCAGTACATCGACCGTCCCGTCCCCGACCCCACCATCGCGGGCACCACCGCCACCCGGGCCTGGGCGCTCGCCCACCTCCATGAACCGCTGCCCCTCACCAGGCTCGCCGAGCACGCCCGGATGAGCCTGCGCTCCTTCACCCGGCGCTTCCGCGACGAGGTCGGCATGACCCCGGTCCAGTGGCTCACCGCCCAGCGGCTCGAACTGGCCAAACAGCTCCTGGAGACCACGGACCTGTCCATCGACCTGGTCGCCCACCGGGCGGGCTTCGGCACCGCGAACTCCCTGCGCGCCCACATGCGGGCGGCCTTCGGCATCTCACCCGCCTCCTACCGCCGCACCTTCGGCACGGACGACCGGGTGGCCGCGCTCAGGTGACCGCCCCGGGCCGGCCCCATCCGGCCGGGGGGCGGACGGGGCGGACGAGGGCGGTCCGGGGTGGGTGGGAGGCCGAACTACGGCCGGATCAGGCCGATTTGGTGATGGTGTAGACGACGTAGACGCCGCACTGGGCGCCGGAGCCCTGCCTGCTGACGACCCAGCCGGCCGGGATCGTGGACGGCCCGCAGACCTGCATGCTGGTCTGGTCGGTGACCTTGACGATGGTGTACGTCCCGTAGGTGCCGCAGAGCGAGGAGTTGCTCTGGATCGCGGTGATCACCCAGCCCGCCGGGACGGCGGACTGCGCGCAGTCCTGGAGGGTGGTCTGGGTGGTGACCTTCAACAGGGAGTACAGCGGGTAGTTGCCGCACCCGGCGCCGTTCTGGGTCGCGGTGATCACCCACCCGCTGGGAACGGGCGAGTTCCCGCAGGCCTGGATGCTGCTCTGGTTCGACAACTGGACGATGGTGTACGTCCCGTAGGTGCCGCAGGCCGCGGAGTTGGTCTGGATGGCCGTGATCACCCAGCCGCTGGGGAGGGCGGACTGTCCGCAGTCCTGGAGGGTGGTCTGGGTGGTGACCTTGAGCAGCGAGTACAACGGGTAGTTGCCGCAGCCGGCGCCGTTCTGGGTCGCGGTGATCACCCACCCGCTGGGAACGGGCCAGTTGCCGCAGGCCTGGACGCTGGTCCGGTCGCCCAGCGGGACGAGGGTGTACGTGCTGTAGGTGCCGCAGGCCGGGGAGACGGTCTGGATGGCGGTGATCACCCAGCCCGGCGGGATCGGGGACTGCCCGCAGTCCTGGAGGACGGTCTGGGTGGTGACCTTGAGCAGCGAGTACAGCGGGTAGCTCCCGCAGGTGCCGGCGCCGCTCTGCATCGCGGTGATCACCCAGCCGCCGGGCACCGGCCCGTTCGAGCAGGCCTGGACGGAGGTCAGGGCCGAGGCGTCGGCGATGGTGAACAACCCGTAGCCGCTGCACCCGGACCACTGCTCACTGACGATCACCCAGCCGGTGGGCACCGGGGTGTAGCCGCAGATCGTCGTCGTGCCGTCGGCCTGCGGCGCGGCCTGGACGGCTTGGGCGGGCCGGGCGGGCTGGGTCAGCTGGGCGGGTTGGGTCAGCTGGGCGGGTTGGGCCGCCTGCGCGGCCGGGGCACCCGCGAGGGTCAGGGCGCCCAGTAACTGAGCCGCCGCCGTGAGCCAGCGGGACAGGGACCGTCTCGGTCCGAACAGTCGCATCAGTCGTCCTCCTGATCGTTCGGGGCAGTTGGCGCCTGAGAGCTTGGCAGGCCCGGGCACGCGTGACCAGACCCCCGGCGGCCCGGAGCCCACCGCGCTGCGCCGCGGCCTGCCGCCGGACGGGTGGATTGCGTGGGGGACAGCGCGCGGCGGCGGCCGGGGGCGCGTGCCGCCGTCCACACTCCCGCCGTACGGCGGACGGCGGCACCGACGGGCCTGGTGCCGCGCCGCCCGGACGAGGAGGACCCCCGATGGATCGTCACGGCGCAGCCCACCGCGCAGCCCACCGCGCAGCCGGCCGCACCGCCGGCCGCACCGCCGGCCGTACCGCCCACGGCTCCGGCCGGGCGGTGGGCGGACCGGCGCTGGCGGCCCTGCTGCTGAGCGGCCCGCTGCTCGCCGGGTGCACCTCGGCGGCCGCCACCGACCCGGAGGCCGCGCCCACGCCGTCCGCCTCCTCCGCCTCGTCTCCCTCCTCCGCCCCGGCCACCGCGCCGCCCGCCCAGCCGGCGCCGCAGCTGACGGACCAGCAGGTGAACGCCGCCGTCGGCCGGATCGACGGCTACGTACAGGACGCCATGGCGAAGACCGGCGTCCCCGGGGTGGCGATCGCCGTGGTGTACCAGGACAAGGTGATCCACGCGAAGGGCTTCGGCGTCCGGCAGCTCGGCAAGCCCGACCAGGTGGACCCGGACACCGTGTTCCAGCTGGCCTCGGTCTCCAAGCCGATCTCCTCGACGGTGGTCGCCGGGGCGGTCGGCCAGAAGGTCGCCACCTGGGACGACCCGGTCACCGCCCACGACCCGGGCTTCGCGCTGGCCGACCCGTACGTGACGGAGCACGTGACGATCGCCGACCTGTTCTCGCACCGCAGCGGCCTGCCGGACCACGCCGGTGACCTGCTGCAGGACCTCGGCTACCAGCGCGACTACATCGTCCAGCACCTGCGCGACCAGCCGCTCAGCCCGTTCCGGGCGAGCTACGCCTACACCAACTACGGCCTGACCGAGGCGGCGGTGGCCGTCGCCAAGGCCAAGGGGGTGGCCTGGGAGGACCTCGCGGCGGACGTCCTCTACAAGCCGCTGGGGATGAACTCCACCAGCTCGCGGCGCTCCGACTACGACGCCGCGGGCAACAAGGCGGCGCCGCACGTGAAGACGGACGGCGGCTGGCAGGTCAGCACCACCGAGGACGCCGACTCGCAGTCCCCGGCCGGCGGGGTGAGTTCCACCGTGCAGGACCTCGCCCGGTGGATGCGGTTGCAGCTCGCCGACGGCAAGTTCGAAGGCCGGGCGGTGATCGACCCGGCCGCCCTGAACGAGACCCGCACCCCGCACTACGTCAACAGCCCGCCGAGGGCGCCGGCCGCCCCCGCGGGCTTCTACGGCCTCGGCTGGAACGTGAACACCGACGCCGAAGGACGGTTGCGGCTGAACCACTCCGGCGGCTTCGAGCTGGGCGCGGCGACCACGGTGACCCTGCTGCCCTCCGAGCAGCTGGGGATCGTGGTGCTGACCAACGGCCAGCCGACCGGCGTGCCGGAGGCGATCGCCGAGGAGTTCTTCGACCTCGCCCAGAACGGTCACGAGACGGTCGACTGGCTGTCCTTCCTCGGCAAGGTGGTGCCCGCCGCCGGGGCGAGCCCCGTCTCGAAGACCGACTACACCAAGCCCCCGGCCGGCGCCGCCCCGGCCAAGCCGAACTCCGCCTACGTCGGGACGTACGGCAGCGGCTACTACGGGCCGCTGGCCGTCAGCGAGCAGGACGGCGGGCTGGTGATGACGGTGGGGCCCGCCGGGCTGCGGTACCCGCTGACGCACTTCGACGGCGACGTGTTCAGCTTCGCCAGCAAGGGGGAGAACGCGGTCGGCCTGTCCGGGGTGACCTTCACGGTCGGCGGCGACGGGCGGGCCGCCAAGCTGGTGGTCGAGCAACTGGACGTGGACGGCCTCGGGACCTTCACGCGCTCGTGAGGCCCGTTCGCGAGGCTTGTTCCTGAGGCCCGCTCCCTGGGCCTGCTCCTGAGGCCCGTTCCTGCCTGACGCCCCGTGCGCGGGGCCCGCTGCGCGAAGTTGTCTGACCAAGTTCGGCCCGTGTTCGCCCGCGCGCCCTTCCCCGGGCGGCGCGGAACCGGTACTTCTGTGTCCCGCCCGTGGTGCACCGCCACCGGCACCCACCCTCACGCAACCAACGGAACGGGACGAGGTACCCCCATGCGACTGCGCTGGAGCCCCTTCGGCGGACTGCTCGCCACCCTCCCGCTCGTCGGCGCGCTGGTCGTCGGCGCCCCCGCCGACGCCCGGGCCGCGAGCGGCAGCGGCAACCTGATCGTCAACGGCGACGCCGAGGCCGGCGGCTACTGCACCAACGACTGGAGCGCCGCCACCACCGTCCCGGGCTGGACCGTCCAGGCCGGCGGCATCGACGTGATGTGCTCCACGGTCGGCTCCTTCGGCCTGCCGAACGACGGGCAGACCGCCGGCAAGGCCTTCTTCGCACCGGGCAACTTCGGGGACGGCTCGATGAGCCAGACCGTCGACGTCTCCTCGGCGGCCGGCTCGATCGACGGCGGCGGCGTGCACTACAACCTGGCGGGCTGGCTGGGCGGTTGGACCACGTACGGCGGCTACGCCGCGGTCAGCCTGCACTTCCAGGACGCCGGCGGCAACCCGCTCGGCGCCACCGCCAAGCTGCCGACCGTCTCGGCGACCGACCGCGGCCTGGGCACCAAGTTCCTCTCCCGCAGCGCCACCGGCGCCGTCCCGGCCGGGACCCGCTCGATCCAGGTCGAGGTGCAGTTCCTCTCCACCACGAACGAGACCGGCTACCTGGACAACCTCTCGCTCACCCTCGACACCCCGGTCGCCGCGCCCGCGCCGATCGCCCCGCCGGTCTCCAAGGTCCCGGGCTACGACCACGTGTTCACCGTCATGATGGAGAACACCGACTACTCCCAGATCATGAACGACCCGGCGGACACCCCGTTCATCCACAGCCTGATGTCCCAGGGCGCCACCCTCACCGACTCGCACGGCGTCTACCACCCCAGCGACGAGAACTACCTGGCGATCGCGGGCGGCGACACCTACACCAAGGGCGCCACCTACTGGCCCAACATCAACTCCCCGCAGCGCAACCTCGGCGACACCATCGAGGACGCCGGCAAGACCTGGAAGGCCTACGAGCAGGGCATGGGCACGCCCTGCAACACCACCAAGACCTACGACAGCTACTACATGCCCGACGACGCGCCGTTCATCAACTACACCGACATCAGCGGCAATCCGGCCCGCTGCGCGGCCCACCTGTTCGACACCTCGCAGCTGACCACCGACCTCAAGTCGGCGGCCACCACGCCGAACTTCTCCTGGATCGCCGCCGACGACTACTACGACGGCGAGGCCTCCGGCAACGGCAGCGCCACCAGCCTCAAGGCCCAGGACGGCTGGCTGCAGCAGACCCTCGCCCCGGTGTTGTCCTCCCCGGCCTGGACCCAGCAGCGCTCGCTGCTCGTGCTGACCTGGGACGAGAGCCAGAACGAGGGCTACGACCACGTGGCCACCGTCGTCGTCGGCTCGCAGGGCACCGTCCCGGCCGGGACCAGCAGCCCGCTGCACTACGACCACTACGGCATCGGCCGGACCTTCGAGTCGGCCCTCGGGCTGCCCGGCCTGACCGCCAACGACACCTACGCGACGCCGCTGAACGCCGCGTTCGCGCCGTCCACCGCGACCGGTCCGACCCTGACCGGCGACCTCAACGCGGTCGCCGCCGGCGGCAACCTCACCCTGCGCTACGCCCTGCCGACCGCCGCCCAGGCCGGGGCCAAGAACTGGATCGGCTTCTACCCGGCGGGCGTCACCCCGGGCTCCCGCTCCTCGCTCACCTGGTCCTACGCCCCGAACCAGAGCGGCGCCCTCACCTTCGCCAGCGGCAAGCTCGGCGGCGCGGGCCGGTACGACGCGTACCTCCTGGCCAACGACGGCTACTCGGTGCTGGCCGGTCCGTTCACCGTCACCGTCGGCTGACGGCGGGCCGGAGGCCGAAGGGGCCCGCCAGGGGAAGCCCGGGCGGGCCCCTTCCTGTCCCTCTCCGAGCTGGACCTGACGGGCAACTTGCCCGAATCGCTGCGGAGTTCGGTGATTGGTTGAGACCATTCCAGTGAAGTCGAGACCGGGAGTGGCCATGTCCGTGCCGGCCGCCGGGCTGTCCGTGCGTGCCCGCATCCTGCTGGGCGTCACCGCCGGGCTGCTTCTCGCGGTGGCCGGCATCGGCTTCCACCGTGCGGTCGGAGCACACGACTCCGACCGCCTCAGGGGGTGCGGGCAGACCGCTCCAGCGCCCCGCGCCCCGCACCGCTGCGGCGCCCCGCCGTCCTCGGTCCGGACCTCGGCGGCCACCCCGCCGTCCGGCGCGAAGGTCACCCGGCGGGCGTAGAGCCGACGGTGGGACGGGGTTAGGGCGTGTCGGCCGGTGCGGCGGTGGTGGGGAGGGCCCGGACGGCCTGGGCGATGTCGGCGCGGAGCTCGTCGAGGCTGTGGTCGGGGCCGAAGATCATGCGGCGGAGCTGGGGCATGGCCAGGCTCCAGCCGACCAGGCCGAGGGCGAAGAACAGGCGGGTGCGGGGGTCGCCGGTGCCCTGGGCGGCCTGGAGCTTGTCCTGGTAGTGGCGGGTGCGGGCCGCCTCGCCGGGGACGGGCCCGTCGCCGAGTTCGAGGGCCTCCCACATGAGCAGCCGCAGTGCCTCGGGGTGGGCGCGGTGGTAGTCGAAGAGGCGCCCGGCGTAGGCGGGCAGGTCGTCGTCGCCGGGCGGGACGGCCTCGGCGAGGTCGGCCATCAGGCGTTCGAGGACGGCGGCGAAGAGCTTGTCCTTGTCGCCGAAGTAGTCGTAGATCGCCCGCTTGTTGGCCCGGGCCTGGGCGGCGATGCGGTCCACCCGGGCGCCGGCGACGCCGTGGGCGGCGAATTCGGCGGCCGCCGCCGTGAGGATCCGCTCTTTGGTTGCCGTCGAGTCGTAGGCCATGGAGCGATGGTAACGAACCGGTTCGTTTGACGTTCCCGCGACGGTCTGCGACGCTCTCCTCAAGCTTCCGAACCAACTAGTTCGTTCGAATGGAGTGGTGATGCCCAGGACCGATCCGCCCGCGCCCGCCTCACCAGTGCCCGCCTCGCCCGCGCCAGTTCCGTTGCCGTCCGTTCCGCCTCCGCCAGTGCCGGCTCCGTCGCCGCCCGCCGAGCCGGGCCGGCGGCTGCCGCTGGTGATGGCGCTGGCCTGCGGCGTCAGCGTGGCGAACGTCTACTTCCCCCAGGCCCTCACCCCGCTCGTCGCCGACGGGTTCGGCATCGCGCCGGGCACGGCGGCGGGCGTGGCCACCGTCACCCAACTCGGCTACGCCGCCGGGATCTTCCTGCTCGTCCCGCTCGGCGACCGGCTGCCCCGCCGCCCCTTGATCAGCGTGCTGCTGGCCGTGACGGGCTGCGCCCTGCTGGCCGCCGGGCTCGCCCCGGCCGCCGGCCTGCTGGTCGCCGCCGGTGCCGTGGTCGGCCTGGCCACGGTCGTCCCGCAACTGCTGCTGCCCCTCGCGGCGGGCCTGGTCGCACCCGAGCGGCGCGGCGCCGTGATCGGCGCCCTCCAGGGCGGCCTGATCGGCGGGATCCTGCTGGCCCGCACCTTCGGCGGCGTGCTCGGCGACCACCTCGGCTGGCGCGCTCCCTACCTCGTCGCCGCCGGGCTCACCGGCCTGCTCGCGCTGGTCCTCGCCCTGGCCCTGCCCAGCACCGCGCCGGCCACCCGCGAGCGGTACTCCGCCCTGCTCGCCGACACCGTACGGATGCTCCGCACCGAGCCCGGCCTGCGCCGCTCCGCGCTCTACCAGGCCACCCTCTTCGCCGGGTTCAGCGCCGCCTGGACGGCGCTCGCCCTGCTGCTCACCGGGCCGCCCTACCGCATGGGCGCCCAGGCGGTCGGCGTGCTGGCCCTGATCGGCGCGGCCAGCATGTTCTGCGCCCCGGCCGCCGGCCGCTGGGTCGACCGGCACGGCCCGGACCGGGTGAACGGCTGGTGCATCGCGGCCACCCTCGCCGCGGCCGCCGTGCTCACCGCGGGCGCGGCGGGCGGAGCGACCGGCCTGGCCGGGCTCGTCGTCGGGCTCCTGTTGCTGGACGTGGCGGTGCAGTGCAGCCAGGTCGCCAACCAGGCCCGGATCTTCGCCCTGAACCCGGCGGCCCGCAGCCGGTTGAACACCGCCTACATGACCTGCTCGTTCCTCGGCGGCAGCGCCGGATCGTGGCTGGGCATCCGGGTCCACGCCCGGTACGGCTGGCCGGGGGTGTGCGCCCTCATCGCCCTCGCCGCGGCGGTCGCGCTCGCCGCCCGACTGCGTGGACCCGGCCGTACGGACACGCCGTCAGCGCCCCCGGCCGCGGCCGGGTGAACGGCCGCCGCGCCTTCGCCAGGGCGCCACCGCCGCTTCCACGCCCTCGACCTTCCCGCTCCAGCCTCCGAAGGGACCTGCCATGACATTCCCCGCCATGCCCGCCGCCGTCCTCCAGTTCTTCCACGCCTCCCAGGACGGCGACGCCGACACCTGGGCGGCGGCCTTCGCCGAGGACGGCGTCTTCCACGACCCCGTCGGCACCCCGCCGATCACCGGACGCGCCGCGATCCACGAGTTCATCGCCTCCGTGCTGCCCAGCTTCCGGCCCTTCCTCGGCCTCACGCCCCTGGAGGCCCACACCGTCGGCCAGCACGTCGCCGTCTCCTGGCGCGGCGCCGCCGTCGCACTGGACGGCAAGCCGGTCAACTGGTCCGGCATCAACATCTACGAACTGGACGACACCGGCCTCATCCGGGAGGCCAGGGCGTACTTCAACAGCGCAGTCTTCCAAGCCCAGTTGACGGACTGAACCTGGGGCACCGGTCCGTCCGGGCCGGTGGTTCAGCACTGCCAGAGCAGGACCGCCCGGGCGCAGGGCCCGCAGGTGAAGGCGTAGGCGCAGCCGCCACCACCGAAGTTCATGGCGGTGGCGCGGTCGGGCCCCTCCTCCAGCTGGACGGCCAGCCCCATGGGGTGGTCGCACCCGGGGCAGGAGGGCGTCTCGTCGCCCTGGATCCAGGCCGGGCTTCCGCCGAGCTGGCCGAGGACGGCAGACGGCGGGCGCCCGCTCCTGGCCGTCCAGGCCTCGCGGGCCGCGTCGTAGTCGGGGCCGTCCTCGTGTGCGATGGCCACCGCTCCGACGGCGTCGAGCACGAGCACCGCCTGGTCGTCGCTGTCGTCGTCGGCGAGCTCGGGCCGGGGGAGCGGCCGCAGGCCCGTGGCAGGGAACAGCAGGGCGCGGTTCCCGCCGGCGGTGGGGTCCCAGTCGTCGCACATCCCTGGGTCGTTCTGGCACGCGAACAGCGCGAGCAGCCCGGTGCCGTCGCCGGTGCCGTTGTCGGGATCGTTCAGGAGGACCTGGGCGAGGAACTGCATCGGCCCGTCGCACGAGGCACAGGTGGGCCACTCGATTCCCGGCGGGGCCAGGGGCACTCCGCCGGTACGGGTCACCAGGGCGTCCGCCGTGGTCGGTCCTGCGTCGATCATCAGAATTGGCACCTTGGGACCCTACGTCAGGCCGCCGTGGGGTGGGCGAGCCGCCACAGCTGTGCTGCGGCGGCTCGCTGCTCGGGGAGAGCCGGCGGTCGAGCCGGGTCACGGCTTCGCTCGCTGTCAGTGCCCTCGTGGTTCCGCTTCGTGCAGCACTTCTCGGCGACTTCCGGTTGCCGGGCGGCTCAGGGCTTCGGGTAGAGGCTGGCCTGTTTGAGCGCCCGGTGGGCGATGTGCCGCTGTTCGTCGGGAACGGACTCCCAGAAGGGATGCGCCGAGATGCGCTCCTGGAGCTCCAGTTGTGCGTGGCGAGGCTCGGCCGACTCCATCGCGTCTGCCCACATCGCCCGCCTGGCAGCGTTGTACTCCCGTCGGAGCCGAATGAGGTCGTCGGGGAAGGACCACTCGTTGGACATGCCGTCAGCCTACGGATAAACACCACTGACGATCTACCTCCACCAGGCGCTGCCCAGGTAGCACAGGGCTGACCGACCACGGGTCGCTCCGGAGCTCGGCGGAACCCTCGCCGGGCCTGCCGGCACGGCTGGAAAACGGTGCGAAAACGGTGCGACTACCAGTGCAGCGGGTGAGTGCGCGACAGTCGGAACGTGCAGGCAATCACCGACCGGCCGTCCTCCGCGCGGCCCACCGGACCCGCCGGACCCGCCGGACCGGCCCTACCCGACCGGACCGCCGACGGGCGGGCCCGGCTGCGCGAGGAGCTCGGCGCCGCCGCCGGGCTCCCGCCCCGGCCACGCGCGCGTCGGTCGACCGGGCCCCGACGCCCCGTCGTAGGCTCGCGGCCGTGACCGCCCCGACCGCACCAGCCCCGGCCGGACTGACCACCGGAGCCCTCGCCCGCCGGCTCGGCGTCTCGCCCACCACCATCCGGTCCTGGGAACGCCGCTACGGCATCGGCCCGGCCCACCGCGCTCCCGGGCGGCACCGCCGCTGGGAGCCGGAGGACGTGGCCGTCCTGGAGGAGATGTGCCGGCTCACCGCCCGGGGCGTCAACCCCGCCGAGGCCGCCCGGACGGCCCTGGCGGCCGGGGCCGCCTCCCGCTCCGAGTCCGGACCCGGGACCGGGCAGCCGGCGGTCCGCACCGGTACGGCCTCCGGCGGCAACACCCTGCCGGTGGGCACCGTGCGCCCCGAGTGCCGGGGCCTGGCCCGGGCCGCCGTTCGGCTGGACGCCCCCGAGGTGGCCCGCATCCTGCGCCGCAGCGTCGACGAGCTGGGCGCAGTCGTCGCCTGGACGGAGGTGATGACCCCGGCGCTGCGGGCGGCCGGGCGCAAGTGGGTCGCCGAGGGCGAGCGCTACGTCGAGGTGGAGCACCTGCTGTCCTGGCACGTGGCGGCCGCGCTGCGCCGGGTCGCCGACCGGACCGAGCCGCTGCCCGGCCCGGCCGCGCTGCTCGCCGGGATGCCGTCCGAACTGCACGCCCTCCCGCTGGAGGCGCTCGCCGCAGCGCTGGCCGAACGCGGCCTGCCGTTCCGGATGTTCGGGCCCGCCCTGCCGCCCGAGGCGCTGCTCGAAGCGGTGCGCCGGACCGGACCGCCCGCCGTGCTGCTCTGGTCGCAGGTCACCCGCACCGCCGACCGGGCCCTGGTCGAACGGGTGGTCCGTACGGCCTGGGGCCCGCATGGCGCGCGCACCCAGCCGGTGGTGCTGGTCGCCGGACCGGGCTGGGC
The DNA here is from genome assembly GCF_040637885.1 of Kitasatospora sp. NPDC028055. Lineage (NCBI taxonomy): Bacteria > Bacillati > Actinomycetota > Actinomycetes > Kitasatosporales > Streptomycetaceae > Kitasatospora > Kitasatospora sp. NPDC028055. The sequence goes on from NZ_JBEZXE010000018.1 coordinate 134,595, forward strand.
CGGCCCCCGCCGCCCGCCGGGCACCCTGCGGCCGCGCGACCTCGCCACCGCCCTCGGCCACCTGGCGGGGCTGCTCCGCTGACCGGAGTCCGGCACCCATTCCTCAGGAACACCACGCCGTACGGAAGGAGCAGACCATGGACGAGCCGACCCCGACCGGCAAGCACTGCCTGGTCACCGGCGCCACCGGCTACATCGGCGGCCGCCTGGTCCCCGAACTGCTCGCCGCCGGGCACCGCGTCCGCTGCCTGGCCCGCGACCCGGGCCGGCTGCGCGACCAGCCGTGGCGTGCCGAGGTGGAGACGGCCGCGGGTGACGTCACCCGGCCGGAGACGCTGGACGGCGCCTTCGACGGCATCGAGGTCGCCTACTACCTGGTCCACTCGCTCGGCACCGGGCCGGACTTCGAGTCCACCGACCGCCGCGCCGCCCGGGCCTTCGCCCGCTCGGCCGCCCGCGCCGGGGTCGGCAGGATCGTCTACCTCAGCGGGCTGGTGCCCGCCGGGGTGCCGGAGGCCGAGCTGTCCCCGCACCTGCGCTCGCGCGCCGAGGTCGGCCGGGTGCTGCGGGAGGCCGGGGTGCCCACCGCCGAACTGCGGGCCGCCGTCATCATCGGCTCCGGCTCGGCCTCCTTCGAGATGCTCCGCTACCTGACCGAGCGCCTGCCCGCCATGGTCACCCCGCGCTGGGTCGACACCCGGATCCAGCCCATCGCCGTCCGTGACGTGCTCCATTACCTGGTCGGCGCCGCCGCGCTGCCGCCCGAGGCCGACCGGGTCTTCGACATTGGCGGACCGGACGTGCTGACCTACCGGCTGATGATGCAGCGCTACGCCCGCGCGGCCGGCCTGCCGCCCCGGCTGATCCTTCCGGTGCCGGTGCTCACCCCGGCGCTGTCCAGCCACTGGGTCGGCCTGGTCACCCCCGTGCCCGGCCCGCTCGCCCGCCCGCTGGTGGAGTCGCTGCGGCACGAAGTCGTCTGCCACGAGCACGACATCGCCCGTTGGATCCCCGACCCGCCGCAGGGGCTTACCGGCTTCGACCGTGCCCTCGAACTCGCCCTGCGCCGCATCCGCGAGGCCCGGGTCACCACCCGGTGGTCCTCCGCCTCGCTGCCCGGCGCCCCCAGCGACCCGCTGCCCACCGACCCCGACTGGGCCGGCGGCAGCCTCTACCAGGACCTGCGGGAACGGCGGGTGGACGCCGACCCGGCCGCCGTGTGGCGGGTCGTCGAGGGCGTCGGCGGCGAGAACGGCTGGTACTCCCTCCCGTTCGCCTGGGCGCTGCGCGGCACCCTCGACCGGCTGGCCGGCGGGGTCGGGCTGCGGCGCGGCCGACGCGACCCGGACCACCTGCGGGTCGGCGACGCCCTCGACTTCTGGCGGGTCGAGGAGATCGAACCCGGCCGCCTGCTGCGACTGCGGGCCGAGATGCGACTGCCAGGCCTGGCCTGGCTCGAACTGCGGGTCTCCCCGGACGGGGACGGCGGCACCCGTTACCGCCAGCGCGCCCTGTTCCACCCGCACGGACTGGCCGGCCACGCCTACTGGTGGTCGGTGGCGCCGTTCCACTCCCTGGTGTTCTCGGCCATGGCGCGCAACATCACCGAACGGGCCCGGCATGCCGCCTGACCGGCCGGCCGACGGCCGCCGCGCCGCAACCCCACCCCCAGAACCCCCACGCCCAGAACTCCCACCCTCAGAACCCCCACGCCCAGAACCCCGACCGCACCCGCCCCGAGGTCCCGCCGATGACCGTCTCGATCGCCCTGTTCACCCAGGACCTGCGCCTGCACGACAACCCCGTGCTGCACGCCGCCCGCGCCGCAGCCGAGCAGGTGGTGCCGCTGTTCGTCCTCGACCCGGCCGTCGAGGCGGCCGGCTTCGCCGCCCCCAACCGGATGGCCTTCCTGGCCGACTGCCTCGCCGACCTGGACTCCTCGCTGCGCCGCGCCGGCTCCCGGCTGATCGTCCGCCGGGGCCCGACCGCCGAGCAGACGGCCAGGCTCGCCGCCGAGACCGGGGCCGGGACGGTGCACGTCGCCGCCGGGGCCAGCGGCTACGCCCGGCGGCGCGAGGCCGCGCTGCTCGCCCTGTTCGGCGAGCGACTGCACGTCCACGACGCCTCGATCACGGTCGTGCCGCCCGGGCGGATCGCCCCGGCCGGCCGCGACCACTACGCCGTCTTCACCCCGTACCACCGCGCCTGGCAGCAGGCCCCGCACCGCAGCGTGCTGGGCGCGCCCCGGGTGATCCGCACGCCGGACGGCATCGGCAGCGAGAACCTCGTGGTCAGCGGCCCGTTCTCACCCTCGCTCCCGCGCGGCGGCGAGACCGCGGCCCGGGAACGGTGGCGGCGCTGGGACGTCGACGCCTACGCCGACGTCCACGACGACCTGGCGGCCGACGACACCTCCCGGCTCTCCCCGTACCTGCACTTCGGCTGCCTCTCGGCCACCGAGCTGACCGCCCGCGCCCTCCAGCGGGGCGGTCCCGGGGCGGAGGCCTTCGTCCGGCAGCTGGCCTGGCGCGACTTCCACCACCAGGTGCTCGCCGCCCGCCCGGACGCCGCGCACCGCGACTACCGCACCCGGGACGACCGCTGGCACCGCGACGAGCGCGAGACCGAGGCCTGGCGGGAGGGCCGCACCGGCTACCCGATCGTCGACGCCGGGATGCGCCAGCTCGCCGAGGAGGGCTGGATGCACAACCGGGCCCGGCTGCTGACGGCGAGCTTCCTCGCCAAGTCCCTCTACCTGGACTGGCGGATCGGCGCCGCCCACTTCCTCTCCCTGCTGGTCGACGGCGATGTCGCGAACAACCAGCTCAACTGGCAGTGGGTGGCCGGCACCGGCACCGACACCCGGCCCAACCGGGTGCTCAACCCGCTGCGCCAGGCCGACCGCTACGACCCCGACGGGGTCTACGTACGGCGCTGGGTACCGGAGTTGGCGCACCTGCCCGGACCGGCCGTGCACCGCCCCTGGCTGCTCGCCCCCGAGTACCCGGACCCGATCATCGCCCCCGATACCCTGGCGGCCCGGATGCGCCGGGCCCGGGACCTGGACGCCCGGTAGGGCGCGCCGGAGGACGTGCCGGAGGACGCGCCGGGGTCACTGTGCGCGGACGATGACCACCGGGCAGGTCGCGTGCTGGGCGCAGTGGGCGCTCACCGAACCGAGCAGCGCCCGGGTGAAGCTCCCGCGTCCGCGGCTGCCCACCACCAGCAGTTCGGCGCCCTTCGCCGCGTCGAGCAGGACGTCGGAGGCGTCGCCCAGGACCATGGTCCGGCGCACCGTGACCGGGCACTCCGCGCCGAGCACCGCGTCCAGCTCCTCCGAGAACTTCCGCTCGGCCAGCTCGTGGTCGAAGGTGGTGTCGACCACCGGCGCCGACCAGCCGATGTGGCTCGGCGGCTCCCAGGCGCCCACGGCGTCCACCACCGCACCGGTCAGCCCGGCCTGCCGGACCGCCCAGCGCAGCGCGGCGTGCGACGGCGGGGAACCGTCGACGCCGACCACGAGGCGGGGAGGGGAGTCGTTCGGGTCCATCGGTACCGTCCTGGGGGTCGTCGTCGTCTCTCCTCCCACCACGGTGCGGACCGCCCGCCGACACCGCCAGTACGGCCCGGCACCCGGGTGACACGGGGCCGGGCGGGCAGGGCAGCCCTGGACCGGGCAGGGCGCGCTGTAGACGTCGGCCGGGTGGCCGCTCGGCAGGACGGCGGGGCCGGGCCGCCGAGGCGGAGTGGAAGCACGGAGCCCGCCGGGCCGGGGTGCAGCCAGGGGCGGGCCTGAACAGGGCGGCCCTGAACAGGTCGGGCCTGAACAGGTCGGGCCCGGACAAGGCCGTGTGGGCCGCAACGAGCTTGCGGCCCACACGGGTTGGAGCGGTCAGGCAGTCGGTCAGGAGGCGTTGATGGCGGCGTCGTCGATGACGAAGCTGGTCTGCAGGGAGGAGTCCTCGGTACCGGTGAACTTGAGGGTCACGCTCTGGCCCGCGAAGCTCGACAGGTCGAAGGTCCGCTGCACGTAGCCGGTGCCGGCGTCGACGTTGGAGTAGGTGTGCAGGGTGGTGGAGTTGGCCTGGACGGTGAGCTTGTCGTAGGCCGTGGTGCCGGTCTCGGCGGTGTCGATGTGCAGCCAGAAGCTGAGCGTCGCCTTGCAGCCGGCCGGGATGGTGACCGTCTGGCTCAGGGTGTCGGTGTGGGTGGTGCCGTAGCCGTCGAGCCAGGCCTTCCAGGAGCCGGAGTGGCTCGGCTCGCTGCTGGAGTTGTCGATCACGCCGCTGGACGCGGTCCACGGGGAGGCGGCGCCGGTCTCGAAGCCGGGGTTGCCGAGCAGCTGGCCGCCGCCGGTGCAGGTGCCGCCGCCGGAGCCGGCGATGGTCCAGGTGAAGGAGGCGGAGCCGGTGGCGCCGGTGGTGTCCTTGGCGGTGACCGTGACGTTGCTGCTGCCCGCGGTGGTCGGGGTGCCGGAGATCAGGCCGGACGAGGAGTTGATCGACAGTCCGGCCGGCAGGCCGGTGGCCGAGTAGCTCAGGGTCTGGCCGGAGGCCGAGTCACTGGCGTGGATCTGCAGGCTGGCGGCGGTGCCGACGGTGCCGCTCTGGTTGCCGGGGCCGGTGACCGTGACGGTGTTGCCGCCGGTGCTGCCGCCGGCCGTGAAGGCGGCCAGGCCGTTGGGGGTGCCGAGCCCGGTCGGGCCGTCGTAGCCGGCGCCGGCGGTGCACAGGTAGCTCGGCGAGCAGCTGCCGTTGGCGCCGCTGGTCACGTCGTTCAGCGAACCGGCGTGCTGGTAGGGGTACTTGGCCGGGACGTCGCCCGCGCCCGGGGTGCCCGCGTCGGCGTAGACGGCGGCGATGATCGGCGCGGAGGCGCTGGTGCCGCCGTACACGGCCCAGCCGCTGCCGCCGAAGGTCTGGTAGACGGCGACGCCGGTGGCCGGGTCGGCGACGGCGGAGACGTCCGAGATGGTGCGCTTGGCGCAGCCGCTGTCGGTCTGCCAGCTGGGCTTGGGGTCGTAGGCGGAGCAGCCGGAGCCGGCGCCGTTGCCGCCGGAGGTGGAGCCCCAGACGGACTCGCTCCAGCCGCGGGCGTTGGAGGCGCGGGTCAGCGAGGTGCCGCCGACGGAGGTGACGTACTGGGAGCCGGCCGGGTACTGGGCGCCGTAGCCGGAGTCGCCGGAGGAGGCGGTGATGGCCACGCCGGGGTGGTTGAAGTACTGGTTGTCCGAGCTGGTGTCGCTGGAGTCCTCGGAGCCGCCGTAGCTGTTGGAGACGAACTTGGCGCCCTGGGCGACGGCCTGGTTGACCGAGGCGCCGAGGTCGGCCATGGTCGCCGAGTTGGCCTCGACCAGCAGGATGTGGGCGTTCGGCGCGACCGCGGAGACCATGTCGAGGTCGAGGGAGATCTCGCCCGCCCAGCCGGTGTCGGAGGTCGGGTAGCTGGTGCCGCCGTTCTGGTCGATCTTCTTGAAGCAGCCGTTGGCGGTGGTGCACGCAGGCAGCCCGTACTGCGTGCGGTAGGTCGCCAGGTCGGACTCGGCGTTGGGGTCGTCCTGCGCGTCGATGATGGCGACGGTCTGCCCGGCGCCCCCGTTGGCCGGCAGTGCGTAGGCGCTCTGCAGGTCGCCGGGGCCGAGGCCGGACGGCGTCGCGTTCGGCGAGACCGCGTTCAGGGCGAAGGCGTGCGGCTGGACGACGTCGGTGCGCACCAACGCGTCACAGGCCATCTGGTGCGGGCCGGTCGGCTTGGCGCACACGTGCTTGACGCCGCTGCCGGAGGTGCCGGTGGTGCCGGACCAGGCGGTGGAGGCGTCGGCCGGGGCGGCCAGCGCGAGGCCGGCGGCGACCACGGCGCCGACCGCGAAGGTCGCGGTGCCGGCCCGGAGCCGGCCCTGCCGCAGTGGGGAACGGAGGAAGTTGCGCAACGGAGCCCTCCCAGGTGGGGGGGCGGACCCCGGGGGCGCCGACCAGGCCGTTGTGAGGCGGCCGGCCGGCGAGCGGGCCCGGGGTGTGAGGGGGAGACGCGCACGAGCAGACGGCAGCCCTGGAGGGTCGGCGGGGCACGGCACGTCGGCCCGTGGGGGACGGGGAGCGCCGCCGGACGATGGTTGATCGGGGCATGCCAAGGGAGTGGTGCTGAGCCTGCACGGCGTCAGCGGTAGGAAGGTAGCCAAGCCCGGTGGCGGCGAACAAGGCCGAAGTCCACCCCATGACCGAGGCTTGACCGGGCGGGATCCCGCCACTGGCGCCGTTGCGCCGTCACCGCCGCTGAGCGGCGGTTCACCTCGCACACGGAACGGCCGAGGCCGGGCCGGGCCTCGCGCCGTACGGCCGTGTCGGCGTGGCAGCGGCCGGGACGGCTTCGGTTCGTCAACACCCCACCGGGCGTGGTTGGTTCACCGTCGATCGGTGGGGGGCGAAGGCGGGTGGCCCGGTGGGGGCGAAAGCGGGGTGGAGCGCGTCAGGACGCGTCAGGACGCGTCAGGGCGCGTCGGGTTCGTCGAGCAGGAGCTCCAGCACCGGCAGGGCCGCCTCCAGCGCGCGGCACTGCTCGGCCGTCAGCCGGGCGCTGCGGCGGGCCAGCAGGGCAGTGCGCTCTCGGCGGATCCGGGCGAGGGTGTCGCGCCCGAGCCGGGTGGGGGCGAGGAGCTGGGAGCGTCCGTCCTGCGGGTCGGGGGTCTTGGCGATCAGGCCCTCGGCGACCAGCGGGCCGACCGTACGGACCATCGACGGGACGGCCACCCCTTCGAGCGCGGCGAGTTCGCCGAGCCGCAGCGGGCCGTGCTGTTCGACCCGGACGAGGGCGGAGAGCTGGGCGGCCGTGAGGTCCTGGTCGCCGGAGGCCCGGACCAGTTGGCGGTTGAGCCGGCCGATGGCCACCCGGAGCCGCACCACCGCCTCGTCGGGGAGTCCGTCGCCCGCCGTGCTCACCGGCCCGCCTCCTGACGGACCGACCCGGCGGCGGGCCGCTGCTGCGGCCGCTGCCGCTCGCGCACCAGCGAGGCGGCCGCGGCGACCAGGGACATCGCGATCGCCAGCCAGAACACCACGACCAGCCCGTCGTGGAACGGCCCCGAGATCAGCTGGGGGAAGAACTCCCGGCCCGTCAGCGTCCGGGCGTTGCCCGCCGGAAGTTGGCCCAGCACATGCGGACCGAGCAACTGCTGGACCGGGTTGTAGCCGAGGAACGCGGCGAACAGCGTGCCCACCGGCGGTAGCGCGCCGATCGCCTGGGCGTCGGCGGCCGGCACGCCCTGCGCGGTCAGCCCGGCGGTGAGGGTGTGCGGCAGCGAGCCGGCCAGGCCCGCCACCATCAGGGAGAAGAACACCCCGATCGACAGCACCATGCCGGCGTTCTGGAAGGTGGCCCGCATCCCGGAGGCGGCGCCGCGGGCCTCGGCCGGCACGCTCGACATGATCAGCGAGGTGTTGGGGGCCGCGAACAGGCCGCCGCCCAGCCCGTTGAGGAACACCAGGACGGCGAACCACGGGTACCCGAAGTCGGTGGGCAGCAGGAGCAGCCCGGCGAAGGAGAGCGCCATCACCACCAGCCCGCCCGCGGCGAACAGCCGGGCCCCGGCGCGGTCCGACAGGTAGCCCGCGATCGGCCCGGCAGCCAGGAAGCCGACGGTCAGCGGGACGAGGTAGATGCCCGCCCACAGCGGGGTGTCGGCGTAGTCGTAGCCGTGCAACGGCAGCCAGATGCCCTGGAGCCAGATGATCAGCATGAACTGGAGCCCGCCACGGGCGATCGAGCCCAGCAGGGTGGCCGCGTTCCCGCCGGTGAACACCGGGTCGCGGAACAGCGAGAGCGGGAACATCGGCTCGGCGGTCCGGGCCTCGACCAGGCAGAAGACGGCGAGCAGCGCCACCCCGCCGCACAGCCCGGCGAGCACCCACGGGTTGGTCCAGCCCATGGTGTGGCCGCCGTACGGCTGAATGCCGTAGGTGATCCCGGCGAGCAGCGCGGTCAGGCCGACGGCGAAGGTGACGTTGCCCCACCAGTCGATCCGGGCGGGCCGGCGCACCCCGGTGTCGCGCAGCGAGCGGTACGCCCAGACGGTGCCGAGCACCCCGATCGGCACGTTCACCCAGAAGATCGACCGCCAGTTCCACTCCGCCAGCAGCCCGCCCAGGACCAGGCCGATGAACGACCCGGCGATGCCCGCGACGATGTTGACGCCCAGCGCGGTGCCGCGCCGGTGGGCGGGGAAGGCGTCGGTGATGATCGCGGCCGAGTTGGCCATCAGCATCGAGCCGCCGACCGCCTGCACCACCCGCCAGCCGATCAGCCACAGCGCGCCCGGCCCGCCGTGCAGCGGGTCGAGGGAGAGTGCGACCGAGGTGAGGGTGAAGATCAGGAAACCGGCGTTGTAGATCCGCACCCGGCCGTGGATGTCGCCCAGCCGGCCCAGGGTCACCACCAGCACGGCGGTGACCAGCATGTAGCCCATCAGCATCCACAGCAGGTAGCTGACGTTGCCGGGCTGCAGCGGGTCCAGACCGATGCCGTTGAAGATCGCGGGCAGGGAGATCAGCACGATCGAGGCGTTGATGGTGGCGATCAGGGTGCCGAGCGTGGTGTTGGAGAGGGCCACCCACTTGTACCGGGGATGGTCCGGTTCGACTCCGGTACGGGCGGTTCGTCCGGTGCGAGCGCTGCCGGATCTGCCGCCGCCCGTTCGGTCGCCGCTGCTACTGCCGCTGCCGGAGAGTCGTGTCGCCACCGCTGCCTCCTGCTGCCCGGGCCGGCCCGGCCGGGGGGCGCGGCCGGGCGTCGGATCGGAGTGGGAATTCGATAGCTGCCGCCAACTAACGGTAGTCCCGACGGCGGATCGGGCGGTAGGGCGCGTACGGGGCGGGCGGGGCGTACGGGGTCCGTCGGCCGGGCCCCGGTTGGGCGCCGGGACGATCCGGGTACCTCCTCTGGCATGTCGGACGAGAAGAACCGCGCCGTGGCCGAGGCGATCCTCCCGCTGGTCGGCGGCGCCGCCAACATCCGCTCGGTGGCCCACTGCATGACCCGGCTGCGGCTGGGGCTGGCGGACCGCTCCCTGGTCGACCGCGCGGCGCTCGCGGCGCTGCCGGCCGTCCTGGGCACGGTCGACGACGACACGTACCAGATCGTGCTCGGCCCGGGGGCCGTCGCGGGGGTCACGGCGCAGCTGCGGCTGTTGCTCGACGCCCCCCGCGCCGACGCCTCCACTGCCTCCGCCCCCACTGTCTTGGCCCCCACCGCCTCCGCCCCCACCGCCTCGGCCCCCACCGCCGAGGAGCTCGCCGGGCGCGGGGAGCGGATCCGGGCGGAGGCCCGGGTGCGCAACGCGACCCCGGTCAAGCAGGCGCTGCGCCGGATCGCGAACGTCTTCGTCCCGCTGATCCCCGCCCTGATCGGCTGCGGCATCGTCGCCGCGCTGTCCGGGGCGCTGGCCAACCTCGGCTGGGCGCCGGCCCTGGTCGCCGCGCTGACGGCGGTCTCCTCGGGGTTCATGTCGCTGCTCGCGGTCTTCGTCGGCTACAACACGGCGAAGGAGTTCGGCGGCACGCCCGTGCTGGGCGGGGCCGTGGCGGGGGTGATCGTCTACGCCGGGGTCGCCAAGGTGGAGGCCTTCGGCCATCACCTGACCCCCGGTCAGGGCGGCGTGGTCGGGGCGCTGCTCGCCGCCCTGCTGGCCGTCCAACTGGAGCGCTGGACGCGGCGGGTCGTGCCCCCCGCACTGGACGTCCTGGTCACCCCCACCGTCACCGTCCTGTTCGGCGGACTGGCCGCCCTGTACGGCCTGATGTTCGTCGCCGGGGAGGTCTCCACCGGCATCGGCCACGCCGCCACCTGGCTGCTCGCCCACGGCGGACTGCTCGCCGGACTGGTGCTCGGCGGCCTCTTCCTGCCGCTGGTGATGCTCGGCCTGCACCAGGCGCTGATCCCGATCCACACCACCCTGATCCAGCAGCAGGGCTCCACCGTGCTGCTGCCGATCCTCGCCATGGCCGGCGCCGGGCAGGTCGGCTGCGCCGCGGCCGTCTACCTCCGGCTGCGCCGCAACGCCTCGATCCGGGCGACCATCCGCTCCGCCCTCCCGGCCGGGCTGCTCGGCATCGGCGAACCCCTGGTCTACGGGGTGACCCTGCCGCTCGGCCGCCCGTTCGTCACGGCCTGCGTGGGCGGCGCCGCCGGTGGCGCCTTCGTCGGCGTGGCCGGCCAGCTCGGCAGCGCGGTCGGCTCCACCGCCGTCGGCCCGTCCGGCTGGGCCCTGTTCCCGCTGCTGGCCGGCCCGCACGGCCTGGCGGCGAGCGCGGCCGTCTACGGCGGCGGCCTGCTGACCGGCTATCTCGTCGGCTTCCTGGCCACCTACTTCTTCGGCTTCACCCGTGCGATGCTCGCCGAGTACGACGTGCCCGCCCCGTCGCCCGCCCCGGCCGGCGCGCCCGGCGCGCCTGGCGCGCCCGCCCCGGCTGTCGGGGACGGTACGTGAGGTAGGCCTCCGGGAGGGGGCGGGTGGGGGAGCCGGTACCCCCGTGTGCGGTGGTGCGGACGGGGTGGCGTTGACCCCCGGACGGCGTGACGGTTCGTTATGTCCGCGTGACCTACTGGTTCGACCTGGCGGGTCTACCTTTGTCGACGCTCGGCCAACTCCACCCCCTCACAAGGGAGTAGCCATGCCCGAAGCCCGTCGGCGCACCCTCGCCGTGGCCACCGCCCTGCTGACCGTCCTGGGCGCCGCCGCACCGGCCGTCGCCGCCACCGCCCCCACCCTCGTCCAGGCTCCGCTCGCCGCCCGTCACGGCGGCGGCACGCTGCACAGCACCAGCGGCAACTGGTCCGGCTACGCCGCCACCGGCGGCCGGTTCACCAGCGTCAAGGCCAGCTGGGTCCAGCCCGCCGTCTCCTGCACCGGCACCGACACCTGGTCCAGCTTCTGGGTCGGACTGGACGGTGACGGCAGCAACAGCGTCGAGCAGACCGGCACCGAGGCCGACTGCTCCGGCGGCTCGCCGGTGTACTCCTCCTGGTACGAGATGTACCCGGCCTACCCGGTCAACTACAGCAACACCGTGCGCCCCGGCGACCACTTCACCGCGAGCGTCACCACCAACGGCAGCGGCTCCTTCACCCTCACGCTCGCCGACACCACGGCGGGCTGGAGTCGCACCGTCAACAAGTCCCTCAAGAGTGCCGCGCTGGCCTCCGCCGAGGTGATCGCCGAAGCCCCCTCCAGCTCCACCGGGGTGCTCCCGCTGTCGAACTTCCATTCGGTCTCGTTCAGCAGCGCCACCGTCAACGGCCAGAGCCTGGGCGGCTTCAACCCGGACGCCATCACGATGGCCTCCGGCGGCGTCACCAAGGCCACCACCTCCGGGCTGAGCGGCGGCAGCGCCTTCTCAGTGACCTGGAAGCACAGCTGACCCCGAGCCTGCGGAAGGCCGCCGCCCCCTTGCGGTGATGGGGGGCGGCGGCCTTCCGGCTGTAGCCGGCGCAGTGGCCGGCGCAGTGGGCGGCTCGGCGGGCGGTTCAGCGTCCGGTTCAGCGGCGGTGCCAGGCGGCGAGGAGGTCGGCCTCGGCGGTCGGGGTCAGGGCCTGCGGCAGTGGTTCGAACGGTTCGATGTCACGGGCGGTGTCCGCCACCGGGCGGAGCCGGAGGCCGGTGGCGAGGGCGGCGGCCGGGTCGGCGGTGTTGGTGGCCCGGCGCAGCGGGTCGGCGCTCCACAGCGGCAGTGCGCGGTCCTGGATGCCGGAGGTCAGGAGGAAGTCGTCGTCGACCCAGGTGAGCGTGGTCCCGGCCGGGGCGACGGCGGAGGCGATGGCGTCGAGCAGGTCGCCCATCGTGAACGGCGGGGGAGTCGCGGCGTGGTAGGCGCCGGTGGCGCCCTTCGTCAGCAGGTCGAGCATCCAGTCGGCGAGGTCGCGGGCGTCGACGACCTGGAGCGGGGCGTCGGGTCGGCCCGGGGCCAGCACCTCGCCGCCACGGGCGATCCGCTGTACCCAGTGGTCGAAGCGGTGGGTGTAGTCCTGGGGGCCGATCACGTACGTCGGCCGCACCAGCAGTGAGTCCGGGCCGAACCGCTCGACGGCCGCCCGCTCGCACTGGACCTTGAGCACGCCGTAGGTGGCCGGGGTGATCTCCTCGGGCTCCGGGCCGTCGGCCGGGAGCAGCGGGGAGTCCTCGGTGAACCCGGGGGCGGCCGGGGTGTCGTAGACGGCCATGGACGAGACCAGGAGGTAGCGCCCGGCCGCGCCGGGGTCCAGGGCGGCGGCCAACTGCCGTACCTGGCGCGGGAAGTAGGCGCTGACGTCGACGGTGGCGTCCCAGCTCAGGCCGCGCAGCGCGGTGAGGTCCGCGTCGCGGTCGGCGATCAGGTGGGTGGCCTCGGGGAGCAGGTGGGCGCCGGAGCGGCCGCGGTGCAGCACGGTGACGTCGTGCCCGGCGGCCAGCGCGGCCCGGGCGAAGTGGAGGCCGACGAACCGGGTACCGCCCATGATCAGTATGCGCATCGGACCATGGTTCCAGCTCGGCCCGGTTCCGGCCAAGGGATTGCCGGAACCGGGCCGAGTGCGTCACCAGGCCTCAGCCGTGGATGCCCAGTTGGGCCAGCAGCGCCTGGTTGTCCTCGATGTGCCAGTCCTCGACGATCCGGTCGGTGCCGACGTGCTGGATGTCGATGGCGTTGAACTCGACGGCCTGGCCCCGGCCCCGGACGCCGTCGAAGGTGCCGGTGAAGTGGCCGCGGAAGACCAGCCGGGCGGTGATCCGGTCACCGGCGACCAGCACGTCGGACAGCTCGCAGGTCAGGTCCGGGACGGCGACGCGGAAGTTCTTCGAGGCGAACAGCGGGCCGGCCGGGCCCTGGGGGCGGCCGGACGGGAGCGTGTTGTCCCGGAACTGCGGGCTGATGGCGGCGTCCAGGTACCGCTGCTGCCCGGTGTTCCAGAAGGTGTACAACTGCTGGGCCAGTCGCACCTCCTGGGCCGCGCGCCGGGTGCCGAGCGAACGGTCCACGGTGAGCGCCTTCGGCTGGACCAGGTCGGGCGAGCGGTCGATCAGGTTCTGCGGCCAGCTGGGCGCGGGCCGGTGGTGGCCCCGCTCGGGGGAGGGGGCGGTGGTCGGGGCGGGCGCGGCGGCAGCGGTGCCGGCCGCCAGGGCAGCGACGGTGGCGAGGGCGGCGGCGGTGCGGGTGGTGGCACAGCTCAGGATCGGCCAGCGCATGGGGAGTTGCTCCTCGGGGCGGTTGGGGTGGGGTGGGCGGTCGGGGGCGGGGCGGACGGTCAGGCGAGTCGGCCGCCGCCGTCCACGTGCAGCACGGTGCCGGTGACGTACGGGTTGTCGATCGCGTACAGCACCGCCTTGACCAGGTCCTCCGGGGTGCCGACCCGGCGGGCCGGGTTGCGGGCGGCGACGCCGCGCAGGAAGGCGTCCTTGTCGGCGCCCAGGCCGTCCCAGGAGCCGGTGTCGACGATGCCGGGGGAGACCGCGTTGACCCGCACCGGGGCGATCTCCACCGCCAGGGCCTGCACCAGGAAGGCCAGTGCGCCGTTGGTGGTGGCCATCACCGTGCGGGCGGGCGCCGGGCGCCAGGCGGCGACCCCGGAGAAGAAGGTGAACGAGCCGCGCTCGGCGGCCTGCCCGGCCAGGTGCTTGGCGAGCAGCAGCGGGCCGATCACCTTGGCGGCGAACGCCCGCTGGACGTCGGCGAGTTCGAGCTCCCGCAGCGGGCCGTTGGCCGGCATCGCGGCGGTCGAGACCAGGTGGTCGAAGGTGCCGACCCGCTCGGCGAACCGGGCGATCGACTGCTCCTCGGCGAGGTCGACGGGCAGTACCTCGGACGGTCCGGCCAGTTCGCCGGCTGTCCACTCCAGCTTGCGCGGGTCGGGGCCGGCCAGGACGACGGTGGCGCCGGCTGCCGAGGCGGCGGTGGCCACGGCCCGGCCGGTGTGCGAACCCGCGCCGACCACGATCAGTCGCTGCCCCAGCAGCGAGGTGCCCTGCGGCGGAGTGACGGCGGACGGCGGCGGGGTGCTGATGGACATGGGGGTGCTCCTTCGGGGGCATCGGGGATCCGGCCGTCCGCTGCGTTGTGCGCGGCGGCCACACCACGACCCTCTCCCGGGGCCCCGCCATGAGTCCAAGGCTTGTTCTCTACCGCTGCCATAAAATCCGCTCATGGCAACGCCGACGCTCCGACAGCTCGAATACCTGGTCACCGTGGTCGACACCGGCTCGTTCACCCGCGCGGCCGAGCAGCTGCACGTCACCCAACCCGCGCTCTCCCACCAGATCCGGGCCCTGGAGGGCGCGCTCGGCGGCCCGCTGCTCGAACGGCTGCCGCGCGCGGTCCGGCTCACCCCGACCGGCCGGGCCGTACTGCCGCACGCCCGGGCGGCACTGGCCGAGGTCGAGCGCCTGCAAGCGGTGGCCCGGCGAGCCAGCGGCCTGGAGGAGGGGGAGCTGGAGGTCGCCGCCGTCTACTCGATCAGCCTCGGCATCCTGCCGCCCGTCCTCCGGGCCTGGCACCGCCGGCACCCCGGCGTGCGGATCCGGCTGCGCGAGTACTCCCACGCCGAGCGGCTCCAGGAGGCGATGGCCGCGGGCCGGGCCGACCTCGCCATCGGCCCGGTGCCGGAGGGCTGGGAGGGGCCGATCCGGGAGCTCGGCGTCGAGGAGTTCACGGTCGTGCTGGCCTCCGACGACCCGCTCGCGACCCGCCCCACCCGCTCCATCGCCCTCGGCGAGCTCTCGGACCGGGCCTGGGTCCACTACGCCCCCGACAACGGCCTCGCCGACCTGCTCGACCAGGCCTGCGCCCGCGCGGGCTTCCACCCCCGGGCGGCGGTCCGCGCCGAACAGACCTCCGCCGCACCGCTGTTGGCCGCGGCCGGCCTCGGCCCGGCGCTGGTGCCCGCCGACATCGTGCCGGCGCACTTCGACGGCCTGCTGCTGCGGCCCGACCCGCCGGTCCGCCGGGCCCTCGCCGCCTACACCCGCACCCGCCCCGACCCGCTCACCGTGGCCTTCACCGAACTGCTGGCCCAGCGGGCCCGGATCAATCCGGGGACGGGCTGACGCACCTGCGCGGCGGCCCGGGCCGGGAGGACGCCCTCTCACAGGGCGGCAAGCACGTCCTGGTGCACACCGTCGAGGACGAACCCGTTGTCCAGCCGGACCCGGACCGTCACCCGGCTCCCCCGCTCCCGGTGCTCGGCCCACTCCGGCTCCAACGCGGCGAGCTGCGCCACCAGCCGCTCCCGGCTGGCCTCGGGCATGGTGTGCCCGTAGTCGTCGAACAGCGCCTTGAGCCGCTGGTACTCGCGGACCCCTTCGCTCTCCGGGAGTTCGCCGTCCACCCGCTCGACGGTGCCCTCCGCCCCGGCACCCAGTGACAGCAAGCCGACGGCGGCAGCGGGCTCGCCGGCGACGGCCTCACCGAGCCCGAGGTCCTCCGTCAACCTGACGCGTCGTCCTGCCTCCAGGGTCATCCGTGCGCTGCCTCTCGATCGATCGCTGCCCGCCGGCCCGGTCGGCCGACGGTCCGGCCATTATCCGTGCAGCGGTCATATCCACGCGGTGGGGATCCGGGGGCATGCCGAGGGGTCCGGCGCGCGGCGCCGGACCCCTCGGATCGATTCGGATCGACCTGGATCGACCTGGATCCACTTACCGGTTCACCGGTTCACAGATTGGCGCACTGCCCGGTGCGCGCGCCGTGGACGGTGTTGGGGTTGCCCCCGTTGGTCGGCGGCGGGTTGTTGCCGGTGCAGTGGAGCGAGCCGCCGATGGTGTTGCCCTCGATCTCGGCCCGGGAGTCCTCGGGGAACGGGCCGGTGCCGGTCGTGCCGTTGACCTCGACCGAGCCGCCGATCCGGTTGGCGATCAGCTCGGCGCCCGCGTGGTTGTCGTCGAGGTGGACGGAGCCGTTGACCCGGTTGCCGGTACAGCCGTCGTCACCCGGGTCGCCGACGAGGACGAACCCGCTCGCGCGGCCGACCTCCACCGTGCCCGTGGTGCTGGAGCCGCACATGCCGAAGAGCGTGCCGTTCTCGGAGTGCACACCGCCGAAGACGGTGGAGTCGCCGATGAACAGGGCCCCGCCGGCCGCGCCGCGGACCGACCCGTGCACGGTGGCGCCGATGACACAGGTGCTCGGCGCGGTCGCGTCCACGCCACCGTGGACGTCACCGGTGATGACATTGGCGCAGGTCACCACCTCGGTGAGGGTCTCCGGCCCGCCCGCCAGGAAGCTGCCGTCGCCGCTGTACTGCGCGGTGATCGTGTGGCTGCCAGGGAGCAGGTTGCCGAAGGTCACCTGGGCCTGACCGCAGTGGGCGCCGCCACCGGGGGCGAGGGTGCCGGTGCCCAGCACGGTGGAGCCGTCCCGGAACGTCACCGTGCCGGAGGGCGGCAGGGCCGGGTCGGTGCTCGGGGGTGCCGGGCAGACGGTGTCGGTGAAGGTGACGGGCTGTCCGAAGGCCGCCTGGCCGCCGTCCGAGGAGGCCAACGTGGTGGTGACGGAGGCTTGGTTCACGGTCTGGGTCAGGCTCATGGCCGTGTTGCCCTGGAAGTCGAGGTCACCGCTGTAGGTGGCCTCGACGGTGTGGTCACCGACGGTCAGCGAGGAGATGGCGGCCGAGGTGGCCTTCCCGGTCGTGGTGTCGACGGGCACCGGGCTGCCGAGCTGGGTGCCGTCCACCTTGAACGTGACCGTTCCGCCGTCCGGGGTCGGTACGACGGTGGCGGTGAAGGTCACCGGCTGCCCGTAGACGGACGGGTTCGCGGAGGAGGTGAGCGTCGAGCTGGTCGCCGTCTTCGGGACGCTGAAGAAGATCGTGTCGGTCGGCTGGGCGGTGGTCTGGCCGGTGCCGTTGAGGTTGCCGACGAACGCGCCGTAGAAGGTGGTGCCGACCGCCTTGAGCTGCTCGTAGTCACCGAACAGCCGCTCGGTGGGGGCGCCGGGGGTGCCCATCGGCGTGGTGTAGGTGCGCAGCGAGAAGTCGGTGAAGGTGGCGCCGTGGTCGAAGCTTCGGGCGAGGTGCGCGGTGAAGATCGGGAAGCCGTTGGTGTTGTTGCCGTCGGAGGTCAGGTAGAGGACCCCGACGGTGCCGTCGCTGAGCACCGCGACGGACGGCAGCGCCGCGTTCGTCGAGGTGGAGACGTTCACCTCGGAGCCGATGGTGAGGTCGTTCGCGCCGTTGTCGGTGAGCCGGCGCAGCCGGATCTGGTTGGTGCCCGACACGTCGACGCCGTACGCGACGAACACGTCGCCGCTGGTCGGGTCGACGGCGGCGTGGTGGATGCCGCCGAGCAGCGCGTTGACCCCGCCGAACTTGAAGCCCTGGCCACCCTGGTCGCTGCTGACCGAGGCGACGGTGACGCCGTCCGTGGCCGTGGTCGGGGGTGTGCTCGGGGACCGGGGGTTGCCCAGGTCCCAGGTCCGGCCGCCGTCGGTGGACCGGTTGATCCTGATGGTGACGGGCTGGGGCTGGCTGACCATGTTGCTGCCGCCCTGCTGGTACAGGGCGTACACGGCGCCGTTGCGCGGGTCGCCGGCCAGCCGGAGCCCGCCGTTGATGCTGTCGTTCAGGGCCCCCGATCCGACCCCCACGTCGTTGGCGGTGGGGAAGTCGACCGGGCTGGCGTGGTTGCGGGCGACGTTCACCCGGTCGTGCGGACTGGCCGTGGTGCCGGGGGCGTTGAAGTCCTGGTAGCCGACGTAGACGTTGTCCTGGGTCGGGGTGCCGGTGTCGGGGTTGGTGATCAGCCAGGGCTGGTCGTTGAACGGGTGCGTGCCGGTGGTGAGCTGGGTGGTGGTGGGCGTGGGGTTGTTCCACGCCCACGACGAGGCCTTGGTGGGGTCGGTGGTCGAGCCGGTGACGACCACGTTGGCACCGTTGTTGCAATTGAGGAAGGTGCCGTAGAGGGTGCCGTTGCGGCCGTAGTCGATCGTCTGGTCGCACGGCCCGCCGGAGGTGCCGGGGACGCCCGGCGGCACCGGGATGGCCGACTCGGGGGTCCAGCTGGTGCCCCCGTTGGTGGAGTAGAGCAGCTGGGCGGCGTTGTCCCAGCGCGATCCCGGCTTGGGGCCGAAGCGGGTGATGGCGATCTGCTGGGGGTTGGCGGGGTTGATCGCGATCGACGGCTCGCCGAAGGTCGGGGTGGAGGCGGCGGAGGCGTCCGCGTCGATGATGTTCAGCCCCGGCACCCGCTGCAGCGGCCGGACCAGCCGGGGTGTCTCCGGTCCCGGGCGGTCCGTCCGGTCGGGCGGCTGGTCGGTGGCGCCGCCGGACCTCGCGGTGGTGGTCGGGTTCGGCGGCGGCGCGGCGCTCTCGCCGGCCCAGGCCTGTACGGACAGCAGCAGCGGTCCGGCGGCCAGCGAAAGCGCGAGGGCCGCGCCGAGCGGGCGCCGGAGGGAGCGTCTGCGGGGGTGTCCGGGAGGGATCGGTCTCCGTCGGTGTGCGGGTGCCACAGGTCGGTCCCTTCGATCACGTGACATGGCCGTCACATTGTGTGACCGAGAAGGGCGATTGGTGATCCGGCACTCCCGGCATGGACACGTTCGCTCACGGAAGTACCGCAGACGGCCGAGCTGGACACCCTCGCGGCGGCACGCCGCCCGACAGTGGCCCGGCCGGACTCTGCTCACCGACCTGAACCACCAGGGCCGCGCGTCCGACCACGAGCCGGCGGCCACCGGTGTCCAGGTTCTGCGGTCGGCTAGGGCGTGTCTTGTGGATCAGGTCGGACCAGACCGCGGCGTCAGGGTGCGTGCATCGCAAGGCGGAGGAGGGAGTCCATGCGGAGCATCGGCGAC